>JANYKT010000056.1 GCA_025358085.1 Deltaproteobacteria bacterium
CTCGCCGCCGTGAATCAAGTCCAGCGAGACATTGCGAAAGCCTGCTTTGCGCGCGGTCTCATAGGCGCGCACGGCGTCGCCGCCCGAGTGCTTGCGGCCCAGCGCGACCAGCTGCGCGCTCTCGAAAGACTGCACTCCGATCGAAAGCCGATTCACGCCATGAGAACGAAACGCGGCAAAGCGCTCCTCGTCGGTGGTGCCGGGATTGGCCTCCAGCGTGATCTCGGCGTCCGCGCGGACGGGCCAGAGCGATCGCACCTCGCGCAAGACGCGCGCGAAGAGCGACGGCTCCCATAGCGATGGAGTCCCGCCGCCAAAGAAGATGGAGATCGCCTCACGCCCCGCGAACTGCGGCGCGCGCGCGCGCAGCTCGGTCAAGACCGCTTCGGTATAACGCTCCTGCGG
Source organism: Deltaproteobacteria bacterium (assembly GCA_025358085.1). Classification (GTDB taxonomy): domain Bacteria; phylum Myxococcota; class Myxococcia; order Myxococcales; family 40CM-4-68-19; genus JANYKT01. Next base: position 406 of record JANYKT010000056.1, read on the forward strand.
AATCACCGCCTCGGCGCGAGAGGCGAAGTCGCAATAAGGGCACTTCGAGAGGCAATACGGGTAATGGATGTAAACGCCGAAGGGCTTCACGTTTCGTAGCGCTTCAAACGCAGCGTCTCGGCACGGGCGCCCGCCACCCAGGCCTGGAGCGCCGGAAGCGCCCACATTGTCTCGAGGTAGGCAGCCGCCGCGCCCGATGCCGGCAGTGCATAGGTGCGAAAGCGCGACACCACCGGCGCATACATCGCGTCGGCAATGGAGAAAGCACCGAAGAGAAACGGCCCGCCTTGCGCTTGCGCCAGGCAATCGTTGAATGAAGAGACTACGCGCTCGACATCAATTTTTGTCTCGGGCCGGAGCGATTGGATCGGGTGCGACTCGAGGATCTTCATCGAGCAGTCATTGCGCAGGTTGGGAAATCCCGAATGCATCTCGGCGCTCACCGACCGCGCACGCGCCCGCGCGCGCCGGTCCCGCGGCCAGAGGTTCTGGTCGGGAAACTTCTCGGCCAGGTACTCGGAGATGGCGAGTGTGTCGAAGACCGTCAAACCTTCATCGATGAGGACTGGCACCTTGCCGGCCTGGCTGTAGCGCGCGATCTGGGCGGCCGTATCCGGCAGGTCGAGCCCGATCACCGTCTCCTTGAAGGGCAGGTCGAAGTGCTTCATCAACACCCATGGACGCAGCGACCACGACGAATACTTCTTGTTGCCGATGACGAGCTCCAGCATGAGCGACTCCCTTTTTAATCGTTTCAGGTCTTTGAGGGTAACGGGGGAGGGAGAGACGTGCGCGATGAATTAGAGCGCGCCAGCTCCTGATTCAAGAAGTCGTTCTCGCCGCGCAGCTCTTCCAGCTCGGCGTTCAGCTTCCGGCTGCGCTCGTCAGCGGCGGAGAGCAGCTCTACCCGAGCCCGCATGGCGCCCGCCTCGGACCGGAGCGCGGCCCGTTCGCGGCCCAGGCTGTCCACCACCGACTGCAGCTCGGTGACGCGCGCCTCGGCGCGGTGGGCAGAGTCGCTCGCGATCTGCGCCTCGGCCAGCAACCTGCGCACGTCGGCGCGTGCGCTCTCCAGCTGCCCCTCGAACTGCTCCTGCGTCCCGCGCGCCAGGCGCAGCTCCGCGTCCAGCGCAGCCTCATGCTCGCGCGCCTCAGCCCCCGCGCGCGTCAGCGCAGCCAGCTGCTCGCCATTGTCCTTCTGATCCTGCTGCGCCGTCGCGACCAGCTGCGCCTCGCGCGCCTGCGCCGCGGCGCCGAGCTGAACCTCTCGAGCCCGCGTTTCGATAGCGAGCTGTGCTTCCCGGGCGCGCGCGGCCGCTCGGTCGCCCTCCAGCTCCGCCTGCAGCCGGGCCAGCTCCGCTTCGAGCGCCTGCTCCTCACGCCGCACCAGATCGAGCGCGCCCTGCGATTCCTTGAATGCGTTTCGCGATTCGACGAGCCCAGCCCGCGATTCAGCGAGCGCAACTTTCAATTCCTCCAGCGCGCCTTTCGCGGCGACCAGCTGCTGGAGCGCACCGGCAGCGGCCGCGCGAGCTTCTTCTTCGCCCTTCGCCAGCCGGTCCTGCTCGACCCGCGCTCCCGCTGCCTCGTCCAGCGCCGCTTGCACCTTCGCTTCGGCCGCCTGCCGCGCTGCCTCCGCCGTGCCGGCCCGCTCGTCTCGCGTGGAGATAGCCGACCGCAGCGCCGACGATGAGGCGCGTGCGCCGTCGATTTCAGAGCTCAAGCCTTCCAGCTTCAGGCGCAGCTCGTCCCGCTCGGAGCGCAGCTCGGCCAACTCGGCCGAAAGCCGCGCCGCCCGCACCCGCGCATCATTCAGCTCGCCTGCCGAAGGGACCGGTCTGGGCGCCGAGACCTCGACGATCTTCATCGCCGCGGAGGCCAGCTCATTCTCGGCCAGCAGAAGCGCGCGCTGGGTGCGCTCCCGGATCTCCAGCAGCTCCTGGTCGCGAGCGCCGAGCTGCACTGCGAGCGCCTCGGCGCGTGCTCGTTCGGATTCAGCCCGCAGCGACCCGCGCCGGAGCCGGTCGAGCTCGGCGTCCTTCTCAAGTAGCGCAACTTCTAAAGAAGACCCGTCGGTCATGCGGCGCGGAAGATAGCACGCGTGATATCGTACTCGCCCTTTATGCCTCGCCCCACCCTATTGGAATCGATCGCCCGCGGCATTGTCGTCTTCGACGGCGCCATGGGCACCACCTTGCAGCGCATGCAGCTCGCCGATGAGCTGACCATCAAGGACTTCGACGGCCGGCAGGGCTGCAACGAGGTCCTCACGGTCACCCGCCCCGACGTGGTCGCGAATGTGCACCGCGGCTACTTCGAGATCGGCTGCGACGTGGTCGAGACCAATACTTTCGGCGCCAGCCGGCCCAAGCTGGACGAGTACGATCTCGGCCTCCGCACGCTGGAGATCAACACCGCGGCGGCGCGCATCGCGGTCGAGGAAGCCGAGCGCGCCTGCAAGGCCGACGGCCGGCCGCGCTATGTAGCGGGCTCGCTGGGACCCTCGGGCTTTCTCCCCTCGTCGAGCGATCCTGACCTGGGTGGAGTGCGGCCCTCGGCTCTGGTGGAGATCTTCCGCGAGCAGGTGATCGGACTTCTGCAAGGCGGCATCGATTGCGTGCTGGCCGAGACCGCGCAGGATCTGCTCGAGTTGCGCGCGCAGATCCGCGGAGCGCGGCTGGCCATGGCCGACGTGGGCCGCAGCGTGCCTGTCATCGCGCAGATCACGCTTGACCCGTCGGGCCGGATGCTGCTCGGCACCGAGCCGCTCGCCGCCGCCGCCGCATTGGTCGCCTCAGGCGCGGATATCATGGGTATCAACTGCTCGACCGGTCCGCGCGAGATGGCCGACCCGCTGCGCGCGCTCTCGGAATTCGCGCCGCTGCCATTGAGTTGCCAGCCCAATGCCGGCATTCCGGAGAATCGCGACGGCGTCGCGGTCTATCCATTGGGACCCAGCGAATTGGCCGAGTACCTGGCGCGCTTCGTGCGCGATTTCCGCCTCTCCATCGTGGGCGGATGCTGCGGGACCACCCCCGAGCATATGAAGCTCGTCGTCGATGCCGTCCGCGGCTCGGCCCCGGCGCGCAAGCCGCCCGTTCGCGTGCCCATGCTCGCGTCGGGATTGAAAGCCGTCGCTCTCCAACAAGAACCGCGGCCCTTGATCATCGGCGAGCGCGTCAATTCGCAGGGCTCGAAGAAGATGAAAGAGCTGCTGCTCGCCAATGATTTGTCGGGCATCCTCGCGGTCGCGCGCGAGCAGGTGGAAGGCGGCGCGCATTCGCTTGATATCTGCGTGGCGTTGACCGAGCGCGGCGACGAACTCGACCAGATGGTCAAGACGGTGCGGCTGCTCTCGGGGCAGATCGAGGCGCCGCTCTGCATCGATTCCACCGAGCCCGACGTGGTCGCTGCCGCACTGGAATACCTGCCCGGTATCGGCATCGTAAACAGCGTCCACCTCGAGCGCGGCTGGGAGCGCGTCGACAAGATCTTCCCCTTGTTGAAGCAATACGGCGCCTGCACCGTCGCCATGACCATCGATGAAGCGGGGATGGCGCAGACCCGCGAACGCAAGCTGGAAGTGGCGAAGCGCATCTATGACCGGGCGCTGGAAGATGGAATGCAGCCCTGGCAGCTGCTCTTTGACGTGCTCACGTTCACGCTCGCGACCGGCGATGAGCAATACAAGAACTCGGCGGTGGAAACGATTGAAGGCATCCGCTTGATCAAGGAGAAGCTGCCTGGCGCATTGACGGTGCTGGGCGTCTCGAACGTCAGCTTCGGCTTGTCCAAGGCGACGCGCCCGGTGCTCAACTCGGTGTTTCTCACGCATTGCCTGAAAGCCGGACTGGACGCGGCCATCATCAATCCGCGCGATATCATGCCGTGGAATCAGATCCCGGCCGACGCGCGGCTCATCGCCGAGGATCTGGTGCTGGCGCGGCGCGACGATGCGCTGCAGAAGCTGATCGAGCATTTTTCCGGAGCCGGCGGAACCGCGGGGGCAGCCGCCGCAAAAGCTGAGGAAAAGGTCTTCGATACGCCCGAGGCGCGTCTGCACCATATGATTGTCGACCGCCAGCAAAAGGGTCTGCAGGAGGCGATCGATGAGTGCCTCAAGACCCGCAGCGCGGTGCAGGTCATCAATGATGTCTTGTTGGGAGCAATGAAAGAAGTCGGTGACCGATTCGGCGCCGGCGAATTGATTCTCCCGTTCGTTCTGCAGAGCGCTGAGGTGATGAAGAAGGCGGTCGCTTACCTCGAGCAGTTCATGGAGAAGAGCGACAGCTATTCGCGCGGCAAGGTGGTGCTCGCTACCGTCTTTGGCGACGTGCACGATATCGGCAAGAATCTGGTCAAGACGATCCTCAGCAACAATGGTTACACCGTCTTCGATCTGGGCAAGCAGACTCCGGTGGACAAGATCGTCAACAAGGCGGTGGAGGTCTCGGCCGACGCCATCGGCCTCTCGGCGCTGCTGGTCTCCACCTCCAAGCAGATGCCTCTCATCGTGCAAGAGCTGGATCGCCGGGGCCTGAAGATACCGGTGATGATCGGCGGCGCGGCCATCAATCGCAAGTATGGCTGGCGCACCGCCTATGTCGAAGGTACCGACCGGCTTTACGAAGGCGGCGTCTTTTATTGCCGCGACGCCTTCGAGGGACTCGATGCGGTCGCCGCGCTGCAGGATCCGGAGCAGCGCCCCAAGCAGTATGAGAAGCTCAAGCGCGAAGCGCATATCCACCGGAATCTGTTGATTGCCGGCGCCGAGCGGACGGCAAATACCCAGATCACCGCCGTCACCGATGTCGTTTCACGCACCGTCGCCGCGCCGCCGCTGGTGCGGCCGCCCTTCTGGGGCACGCGCCTTCCTCCGCGCGACGACCTCTCCCTGCGCGATATCTTCGATTGCCTCGATCTGACCGAGCTCTACAAGCTGCAATGGGGCGTGCGGGTCAAGGAGAAGGGGCAATACCAGAAGCTGATTGCCGATGAGTTCGGCGCCAGGCGGCAGGAGCTTCAAGAAGACTGCATTCGCGAAGGCTGGCTGACGCCCAAGGTGGTCTATGGCTATTTCCCCTGTGCAACGACGGGGAACGATTTGACCATCTTTGATCCCGCCGATGCGGACAAGGCTCCTTCCGCGCGGCGCACACTCTGGACCTTCAAGTTCCCGCGCAAGCTCGAAGTGCCGCGGCTCTGCCTGGCCGATTACTTCGGCAAGGACGACACGGTCGCATTCCAGGTGGTCACGATGGGCGACCGCGCCACCGAGCTCTGCGCGCAGTGGGATGCCGCCGGCGAATTCACCCGCAGCTATTTCCTGCATGGGCTCGCGGTCGAGGCGGCGGAGGCGCTGGCTGAATACTGGCACCGCCGCGTCCGCGCCGAGCTGGGCCTGCCCGCCGGACAAGGCAAGCGCTACAGCGCCGGCTATCCAGCCTGGCCGGAGCTTGCCGACCAGGAAGGCGTCTTCAAGATCCTTGATGCCGGGCGCATTGGGGTCAAACTCACCGAGATGCATCAAATGGTCCCGGAACAGAGCACGAGCGCTATCGTGGTCCCGCATCCCGAAGCCTCCTACTACGCCGTCCGCACCGTCGTCAGCATGGGCTGATTGCTTGTCGGCGGTGCAGCCCAACTCGACAGGATGCGCCTCGCAACCTCGGCGGGCTGGTCCAGGTGCAGGTGATGGCCTGCATCCGCGACGGATTCGATTTGCAGATTCGATACCTTGCCCAGCCGCTCGCGCAACTCCGCCTCTTCGGCAATCATGCCCTTGCTGGCGCGAAGCAGGAGCACAGGCGTCTTCACCTCGGGCAGCAGCGCCTGGAGCGCGCCCTCGGTAAAGGGCAGCGGAGAATGCCCACGCAGCCACGGGTCCCATTTCCAGGCCAGCCCCTCGCCGTCGGGCGAGACGCCATGCCGCGCCAACAAGGAGGCGGCAGCGGGAGAAAGCCCGGCATTGAATCGCATCATGCGGGCAGCCGCGTCCTCCACCGAGACGACTTGCCGGCGAGTGCGAGGCTTCCGCAGGTCATCCAACCACGCCGACACGCGCGTTGGGATCTCCCCGGACTTGATGGTCAGCGGAGCGGCATCGAGCAGGGTGACATGACGAAGGCTTTGAGGCCGCGCCGCCGCAACCAGCAACGCGACCGCCCCACCCATCGAGTGCCCGACGATGCGCGTGGCGCCTGTCTGCTGAAGCACCGCGTCCACGTCCGCGAGATATTCGACCAGGTGATAGAACCCTGCCTCCGGCCCCCACTGCGAATCGCCGTGGCCGCGAAAGTCGAGCGCCACGGTGCGCCCCGGCAAGAGCGGCGCCAGCAAATCGAACGAGTGCGCATGATCGAGCCACCCGTGAAGCAGCAGTGTCGTCTCCCCTGCGCCGCGCTCGATTGCATGCAGCAGCAGTCCGCGAACCTTCAAGTTCATGTCCGCCAGTGTAGCCTTACTGACGCGCCTGTGTTACGGCGCCGCAATGGCTAATCCGCTCGTCGGTATCATCATGGGCAGCAAGACTGATCTCGAGACGCTCAAAGGCGCAATCGAGGTGCTGCAGGAGTTCGGCATCGAGCACGAGGTCCGCGTGCTTTCGGCGCACCGCACACCCGAGATGGTGATGGAGTGGGCCGCCACGGCCGAGGCGCGCGGGCTGGAAGTCCTGATCGCCGGCGCGGGCGGCGCGGCGCACCTGCCGGGCGTGGTGGCAGCGACGAGCATCCTGCCGGTGCTGGGGGTTCCCGTCGCCTCGACCACGCTGGGCGGAGCCGATGCGCTTCTCTCGATCGTACAGATGCCGAAGGGCGTCCCGGTGGGGACTCTTGCCATCGGCAAATCGGGCGCGGCCAATGCGGCGCTGCTCGCCATTGCCATCATGGGCAGCAAGCGGCCCGAGCTGCGCGAGAAGCTCAAGGCGTGGCGCAAGTCCCGGGCCGAGGAAGTGCTGAAGAGCGACGCGTCGGTGCGCGGCATTTGACCGAAGCGGCTGATGACGCAAGCCTCCCTCCCCTGCTTGAGCTGAGGTCGGTCACCAAGCGGTACGGCGCGCGCACGGCGCTCGACGCAATCTCGCTCCAGCTGCGGGCCGGCGAGATCTTCGGCCTGCTCGGGCCCAATGGCGCCGGCAAGACAACCCTGTTGCGCATCGCGGTCGATCTGCTCCGCCCGGACGCCGGCGAGCTGCTGTTGTTCGGCCGGCGACCTGGGCCTTCCGCGCTGGGCCGCATCGGCTATCTGCCAGAAGAGCGCGGCCTGCCTACGCGGGCGCGGCCATTGGAGATGCTGACTTATATCGGCGAACTCAAAGGTGCACGGCGCGACAAAGCCCGCGTGCAGGCGCGCGGGCTTTTGCGGCGCGTCCAGCTTGACGGTCGCGACCGATCGCGCATCGGTGAGCTGTCGAAGGGCAATCAGCAGAAGATCCAGATCGCCGCGGCGCTGATGGGCGAGCCGCGGCTCTTGCTGGTGGATGAGCCCTTCAGCGGTCTCGACCCGGTCAATCGCGCGCTCGCCATCGAGCTGTTTCAGGAGAGCTCGCGGAACGGGTGCGCGCTCTTGATTTCCACTCACCAGCTGGAACATGTGGAGCTGCTCTGCCAGCGCATCCTCCTGTTGCACCAGGGCCGCGCCCTGTTGACTGGCGCCGTCGCCGAAGTGCGCGCGCGCCATGCGGACGGCAGCGTGCTGGTGCGGGGTCAGGGCGACTTCCAGAGCTTGCATTCAGTGCTGCGCGCGGACGGCCCGCGACTCTTCCTGCGCAGCGGGTTCGACGTCTTCCTGCGCGAGGCGCTCGACCGCGGTCTGACACTGACCAGCTTCGAGCCTGCGCTGCCGACGCTGGAGGAGATCTTCGTGCGCGCGGTGTCGCCGCCCGCAGGCGCTTCTGATTCCGTGCCCCCGGCAGACGACGACGCGCCCAGGGCGGAGCTTTTGTGAACGCGCGCAAGATCGCCGCCGTCGCCCGCCATGAATTCATCGGCACCGTCACGCGGGTCGGATACATCGTCACGCTGGTTGGAATGCCGCTCTTCATCGGCGCGGTCGGCGCGCTGTCAGGGGCGGCCACCTCCTCTACTGTGCTGGACCTGCTCTCGAAATCGCATCGCATCGGCGTGGTCGACGAGACCGGGCTCTATGCCGCGGCTCCGCTTCGCGTCCAGCCGCCGCCCTCGCCGCTGGCGAACCTGGCGCAGCCGGGCTTGTCCAGGAAAGAAGATCTCGAAGGGCTCTCGGTCAGCCTGGTGCGCTACTCGTCGATGGCCGAAGCCAAGCGGGGGCTGCTGCGCGAGGAAATAGAAGGCTTCCTCCGCATACCAGCTGATTACCTCGCCCGCGGCCGCGTCGAGGAGTATCGCCGCGCGCGCAAGAGCCTGGCGCTTGCTCCCGCGCTCGACAGCCCCGCGCGCATGCTGCGCTCCTGGCTGGTCGCGGGATTGCTCGCCGGCCGGGTCGATGCCGCCTTCGCCTTGCGGGCGTCGCGGCCGGCCCGCTCCGACGAATTCGTCGTCGAGCCGGACGGCCACGCGACTGAGCAGGATATGGTGCGCGAACTTCGACCCTTGCTGGTACCGATGAGTTTTGCACTTTTCCTGATGTTGTCAATCTTCACCAGCGCCTCTTATCTCGCGACCGGTCTCGCCGAGGAGAAGCAGAACCGCGCGCTGGAGATGCTGCTCACCGCGCTCAGCCCGGAGGAGCTGTTCTGGGGAAAGCTGATTGGCCTCTGGTTCGCCGCCCTCCTGCAATTTCTGCTCTATCTGCTGATTATCGCCCTGCCCGCCGCGCTGCTCTTCGCCGCGCTGGGACTGAAGGTCTCGCAGGCCTTGATCGGGCTGACCTACTTCATCCTGGGATTCTTCTTCTTTGGCGCGGTGCTGCTCGCGGTGGGCGCGATTGGCAATACCCAGAAATATACCCAGCAGCTCTCGGGCCTTTTTACCTTCACGGCGATCATTCCCTTCATGATGCTTCCCGCGCTGCTCAATGCACCTTCGGGAAAACTCGCGCGCGTTCTCACTTATATTCCCTTCACCGCGCCCATCACTGGAATGCTGCGCTCGGCGGCGGGCGCGCTGCCGTGGTGGGAATTCTCCCTTTCCCTGCTCTCGTTGGGTCTGGGCACGGTTCTCGTCATCCGCGCCTGCTCGAAGATTTTCCGCGTGGCGCTGCTCGCCACCGGCGGCGTCTCGCTCGGACAGGTGATTGCCTGGCTGCGGGAGTAATCAGCGGAGCTTGACGCCCATCGCCAGCCCTTCGGCGGTGGGAATCATGGTCGCTCGAAATCGGCCGCCCGAGGCGAGCCGCTGATTGAATTGCTTGATCGCCTCGATACCGGGTTCGCCGGCTTCTTTGGCCACGCCGCCCCAGCCGAAGGCATTGTCGCCGAGGACGACGCCGCCCACTTTCAGATGTTCGGCGGCCCAATCGAGATAGGCCGGGTACCCGGTCTTGTCAGCGTCGATGAAGCAGAGATCGAATGGAGCTTTACTTTCGATCTCTTTCAATCGCTCCCCGGCCGGGCCCTGGTAGATGCGCACCTGCGCGGCGAGGCCCGCTTTCCCGAAGCTCTCCTGCGCAACGCGCGCATGGAGCGGCTCGAATTCGAAGGTATGGAGAAAGCCCCGCGGGCCGAGGCCGCGCAAGATACAGACGCCGCTAGTTCCGCCGAGCGTGCCTATCTCGACCGCTGTGACAGCGCCGGACGCGCGCACGAGCACCTCGAGAAGGAGGCCGTCAAAGCGGCCGACTGCGATTGCGGGCAGTCCCTCGCGGACGCCGCGCTCGCGGATCTCCCTGAGCACCGCATCCTCGGGCGCGAAGACTCGTTCGGCCCAGCGCGTGAGGGCGGGGTCAGCCTGGCCGAAGCCTTTTTCTTCCGGGGAGGTGGGCATGGCGAAAGACTACCCCGGGCCGGCGCGGAAGGTCTCCAGCACCATTCCGACCAGGTCGCCTCGATAGATGGCCGCATAGGCGACCGCGCCGAGCGCTGACACGGTCAACGCGAGATGCAGCACCCGGCCGGGACCGCGCGGCTGGACGGCGCGCTGGCGCAGGCCCGACAGGCCGGTCAGCGCGGCACCCGCGGCACAGAGCGTGAGGATGGTGGCGCGAGGGGCCGCGTCGACGCGCGAGGAGAGCAGCGCCAGCACTGCGAGCACCGGCCAGACAATGCGCAGCTCCGTGGGGAGCGGGAAAACGGCGCCTCGCCGCGCGCCAAGGAGCAGCCAACCAGCGACCGCGCCCGCAAAGGCAAAGCAGCCCCAGGCCCAGCGCTGGCGGGTCCGGAGGAGGGTCGCCTGCGATGCCGAGATGCGCCCGAGTTCGCGCACGGATGGATCGGTCGCGGTCTGCGCGCGCGCGTATTCATTCAAAGCAGCAGCATAGTGACCCTCCTGCGCCGAGGCGTCGCCCAGGCCGAGCCAGCTGCGCTGCGTCCAGACCGAGGCGGGAGAATCGCGCGCGAGACGGTTGAACCATTCGCGCGCGCCTGCGCGGTCGCCGGCGGCGAGACGGGCGCTGCCGATCCAGTACTCGGCGCGATCGCGCTCGGGAAATCCATCTGGCGTGCTCTGCTCAATCAACCGCGTCACCAGCGCGAACGTCTCGGCGGGTGGCCGCTCGGGATAGGTGCGCAGCAAGTCGAGAAACCGGGCCTGGGCGTTCTCGCTGCCGGGGCGCCCGCGGGGGGCGTCGGAGGCGCCAGCCGGCGAAAGAATTGCCAGTCCGAAGGGAGGGGCCGCGCCCGCCGGCGCAGCGATCTGGGCCGCCACGAGCAGCAGCGCAACAAGCGCGCTCAATCGACCGGGCCGCGGCGCGCCGCCTTCTTGCGCGCGGTCAGCTTCTTGGTATCGAGCCTCCTCGCCTTGGCGGCGCGCGATGGTTTGGTCTTGCGCCGCGGCGGTGCGCGATAGGCGCGCTTGGCCAGCTTCTCCCGCAGCCGCACGAGCGCGATGCGCCGATTCTGCGTCTGCGAGCGCTCGTCCTTTCCTTCCGCGGTGACGCCGGAAGGCAGGTGCACCAGCCGGATGGCCGTCTCGGACTTGTTGCGATGCTGCCCGCCCGGACCGCTCGCGCGATGCGCATGCACCTCGCATTGCCCGAGGAGCACGTCGTCTTCCTGCAGGTGCCAGTCGGGCGGTGCCACGCTTGAAACCTTACGCCAACTGGTCCTTGGCCGCCGCCTCGATCTGCCGCGCCAGCCGCAGGTCGCGGTCGGTCACGCCGCCGGTATCGTGGCTCGACAACGACAGCGTTACCTTATGAAATTGAATCAGGATGTCGGGATGGTGGTCGGCGCGCATCGCCAACTCGCCGACGGTACCGGCGAACGCCATGGCGGCCTTGAACCCCTTCAAATCGTACATCTTTGAGATGCTCTTGCCCTGCTGCTGCCAGCCAGGCAGCTCGGCGAGCGCCCCCTTGATCTCTACCTCGCTCGACAGTTTTTTGTCCGCCATTGGTCGATCCTTTCGCTTCGTGAACCTCAGGCCACAAACTACTCAACCTCCGCGCAGTCCGCACCCGCCGCTGCGTGCAAAAGTCCTCTATAAGAAGCACCGAGGTGATCGTGGCTCTCAAGACTCCGGTGTTCGAATCCACTCTGTTCCAGACCCGCCGTGAGCAGGTCCTGCAACGCATGCGCGAGCTCGCCCCCGGCGGTGCCGTCGCGGTCTTTCCCTCGACGCCTGTCGCGACCCGCAACAGCGACGTCGAGCACGCCTATCGAGCCGACTCGGACTTGTTTTTCCTCACCGGCTTCGAGGAGCCCGAGGCCGTCGCCGTGCTGAGCACGCAGGGCGAGGAGCCGCCGTTTACCCTCTTTGTCCGGCCGCGCGACAAGGACAAGGAGATCTGGACTGGACGACGCGCCGGCGTCGACGGGGCGATCGCTGCCTTCGGTGCCTCGCGGGCCTTCGACATCGCCACCCTCGACAGCGAGTTGCCCAAGCTCCTGGGCCACACAAAGACACTTTTTTATCGGCTGGGATCGGCCGATGCGCATTTTGACGCGCGCATTGCCAGGACTCTTGGGCAGCTGCGCGGACGCTCCCGCGCAGGACTAGACGCTCCGCGGCGCCTCGAGGATCCGGGACAAATCGTCCACGAGATGCGTTTGCACAAGGAGCCCGCTGAAATCGATGCGCTCCGGCGAGCAGTCGAGTTCACCAAGGCGGGCCACCTTGCCGCCATGCGCGCCGGCAGGCCCGGCTCGCATGAGTATGAGTTGCACAGCCTGCTCGAGCGCGAGTTCCGTCACGGCGGCGGCCGCGGCTGGGGCTACTATCCCATCGTGGCCGCGGGCGAGAATGCGACCGTGCTTCATTACAATGAGAACAGCGTCGAGATCCGCGACGGTGATCTCGTGCTCATCGACGCAGGCGCCGAGTATCACCTCTATACGGCCGACGTGACCCGCACTTTTCCTGCAGCGGGGAAGTTTTCGCCTGCGCAGCGCGCCTGCTACGAGCTGGTATTGGGAGCCGCCGACCAGGCCATCGCGCGCACACGGCCGGGCGAGACGATGGACGCGCTGCACGACGGCGCGGTGCGCTTTCTCACCGAGGGTATGATTCGCCTCGGCCTGCTCGCGGGGGACGTCGATACCCTGATCAAGGATGGTGCCTTTCGTCGCTATTACATGCATCGCACCAGCCATTGGCTGGGCCTCGACGTGCATGACGTCGGCAGCTACCGGACCGAGGACGGCAAGCCGCGGCCGTTCGCGCCCGGCATGGTGTTCACCGTCGAGCCGGGGCTTTACATCGCGAAGGATGACGACAAGGCACCGCCGGAGTTGCGCGGGATTGGCATCCGCATCGAGGACGATATCCTCGTCACCGGGCACGGCTATGAGAATCTGACCGTGGATATCCCGCGCACCGTCGCGGACGTGGAGGCCGCCTGCGGGCGCGGCTAGAACAGTGCGCGCCGCACGGCCGTCGCTACGGGTTCGGAGCCTTGTCGGCGGCCGGCGCCTTCTTCTCGGGCTTGTCGCCTTTCACCTTCTGCGTCTTCTTGCCCTCGGGCTCGTAGGGCTCAATCAGCTCGCCGTACTTGACCAGATTGCCGGTGGCAATGAACTCCTGGATGGAGATCAGCACCTCCGTGTCCGCGCCATTGAAGCCGAGGCCAAGCAGCCGGTTCTCGGGATCGTCGGCGCGGTAGGACTCGAGGCCCTGCTTCATCAGCGGGCCAATTTCCTGCACGTACTGCTCGACGCTATGGACGCGGATGCGCTTCACGTGTTGACCTCGGCGGATGCGACGGATGTCTAGCACAAGCGGCGCGAGGCGCGCGCGCTCGAACGACCCGAAAGACGTGGCGACTCCGCTGCTGGCCTGGTTTGCGCGAGAGCAGCGCAGGCTGCCCTGGCGCGAGGAGCCTCGCGATCCCTATCGCGTCTGGATCTCCGAAGTCATGCTGCAGCAGACGCGCGTGGAGGTAGTGATTCCGTACTTCGAGCGCTTCATCGCGCGCTTTCCTGCGCTCGATGCATTGGCCGCAGCACCGCTCGATGCGGTGCTCGCGCTCTGGAGTGGCCTCGGTTACTACACGCGCGCGCGGAACCTGCACCGCGCGGCGCTTTTGCAGGGTGCGAGGGCGGCGCGGGGACAGTCCGCGACGCTCCCCCGCACGCGCGACGCGCTGCTGGAGCTGCCGGGCTTCGGGCCGTACACCGCGGCGGCGGTGGCGTCGCTGGCGTTCGGCGAGGACGTGCCGCTCGTGGACGGCAATGTGGCGCGAGTGCTGGCGCGGCTCTTCCGGCTCGACGGCGACGCGCGCACGCGCTCCTGGGCCAAAGCCGCCGAGCTTTTGCCGCGCGGCCGTGCCGGTGCCTTCAATGAGGCGCTGATGGAGCTGGGCGCGCTCGTCTGCCTCCCGCGGAACCCGCGCTGCCAGTCATGCCCGCTGTCCCAACTGTGCGAGGGCAAAGACGAGCCGGACCGGTTTCCCGCGAAGAAGGAGCGCAAGCCGCGGCCGCTGCTCGCGTGGCGCGCGGTAGCGCTGCGGCGTCGCGACGGTGCGGTGCTCTTGACCCGGCGGCCCGAGGGCTCGCTCTTCGCCGGGCTGTGGGACCTTCCCGCGCCCGAGAGCGTGCAGCGCCTCTGGACGACGCTCGAGTCGCGTGGCGAGGTCCGCCAGGCGCTCACGCACCGCGAGGTCCATGTGCAGATCTTCACATCTGCCGCGACTGGCCGCGCGCCCAAAGGCATGCGCTGGGTCGCGCCCGCGGACCTCGGCTCCGTCGGTCTTTCGTCACTTGCGACCAAATGTTTGCGGCAGGCCCGGGTGGCCGGCATCAGATTGAAGCACTCGCTCGATTGACTCGCGGCCCCGCGTCGCGGATCTTCCGCACCCAAAATGCTCGCCCTCCTCCTTTTATTGACGCAAGCCGCGCAAGCGCCCGTAGCCCCGACACCGATTCCGGCCGCGTCGGCGCTGCGCCAGCCGTTGCCGCCGCCGCCCGACGAGCCGGCCCCTGAAGGTCCGGTACTGCAGCTCTCGACTGCGCTCGAGACGGCGCGGCAGCAGACACCCGAGCTCGCCGTCGCCGCTGAGCGCGTGCAGCAGGCGCGCAACAACGTCGACCGCGCGTGGGCCGCGCTGAAGCCCACTCTCACCGGCCTCGCCTCTGCGACCTACAACAACCTGGCGTCGTTTTCGTTTGACCCGAACACGCATGGGCGGCGCCTCAACGAAGCGGCCTCGCTCAACTTCGGCTGGACTATTTTCAACGGTCGCGCCTTTCCCGCGCTCGCCTCCGCCCAGCAACAAATCGAGGTGGCGCGGCTCACCGAAACGCAGCAGCGCCGCGAGATCCTCCTGCAGGTCGCGTCGGTCTACTTCTCTGGAGTCGGTCTGCGCGAGCTCGCCAATGTCGCTTTCCGCCAGTCGCGCGTGACGCGGCAGCACGCGGCAGAAGCGCAGGCGCGCTTCGAGGCTGGCCTCATCCAGCGGACCGCCGCGCTGCGGGCGCGCATCGATGTGGTCCGCGCCGACGAGGAGGCGCGCCGCGCGCTCTTCAGCTACGCGGCAGCCAAGAGCCAGCTCGCCGCGCTGCTCGACCGGCCCGACACCGCCTTCGAGCTTGCACAGCCGGCGCAGGCCCCGCAGGAGATCCGCGGGACCTTTCAATCGTTGTTGCAGAGAGCGATGGAAGAGAGGCCCGAGCTCGCCGCCGCGCGCGCCAACGAGGAGATCGCCGCACGCCTGCGCACCGACGCCTGGGCGCAGTTCCTTCCTTCACTGGCAGTGAATGCAGCCGCCCACTACAGCGATCCTTCGCAGGCAATCAATGGCGATCACGGCACCTGGGGGGTGACGCTGGCCCTCACCTTGCCGCTCTATGATGGCGGCTTCCGGTATGTCGCTTTGAAAGACGCCGCCAGTCAGTTGCGTCAGGCCAGGGCGCAGACGCGCAGCACCACCGCGGTCGTCACCGATGAACTGCGCCGCGCACAGATCGATCTCGACTCGGCCAAGGCGCTGCGCGAAGAGGCGGAGCAGGCACTGGTTCTGAGCCGCGAGAACGAGGATCTGGTTCGCGCGCAGTTCGCGGCTGGTACCGCGACCCAGGTCGAGGTCTCGGACGCGGAGGCGGCGCTGTTCCAGAGCGAGGCCACCGCGCTGCAGCAGCGGTTGCAAGTCCAACTATCGGCGCTGCGCGTGGCCAAGGCAGTGGGTGCTTTCGACTACGATTCCAATTCTGATTCCGCTTCACGCAAGGAGACGAAGTGATCGCAGAAAAACTGCTCGCCTTTACACTCCTGGGCGCCGGCTGGGTGCTCTGGCTGTTGCTCGGCCTTTCGGTGCTCTCGGTCACGGTGATGATCGAGCGCACCGTCTATTTCGCGCGCCGGCGAATGTCGGGGGCTTTCCCCGAGCTGCTCAAGCGCTGCCTCGCGGGCAACCTGGCCTCGGCGGCCACGCTCGCCACCAGCGACTCGATGGAGGCCGAGGTGATCCGCTCCGCCGCAGGGGTCGCGCGCGGCGGCACCGAGGCGGTAGAGAAGGCAGTCGCGTCCACCATTGATCGCCGCCGGCTCGAATACGAGCAGTGGCTCTTTGTCCTGGGCACTCTCGGGAACAACGCCCCTTTCATCGGTCTCTTCGGAACGGTGCTCGGTATCATTCGCGCCTTTGCCGACCTTTCATTGAATACCAGGGGCGGCGGCAGCAACGCCTCGAGCGTGATGGCGGGCATCTCGGAAGCGCTGGTCGCCACTGCGGTCGGCCTCTTCGTCGCCATCCCCGCGGTGCTCGCTTTCAATATCTTCCAGCGGCTGCTCAAGCGCGTCATCGGGCGCTCGAACGCGTTGGGCAATGCCATCGCCTCGGGGCTGCACGTGACGCGCGCGCCGAAGGACACCTGAGCATGCCCGGCGGTTCTTCCGACAATGACGACGAGGGAATCACCGGGATCAACGTGACGCCGCTCGTGGACGTGACGCTGGTGCTGCTGATCATCTTCATGGTGACCGCAAATTACATCGTCAAGGAGACCATTGAAGTCGAACTGCCGCGCGCGGCGCACGGCGGCGAGACTGTGCAGAAGACCTTCGCTCTCTTGATCAGCAAGGAGGGAAAAGTCTATCTGAACGGCACCGAGCAGGACGACGACGGGCTGGTGCGAGCGGTTCGTGAAGCAAAGGCCAAAGGGGAAGACGTGCAGGCCATCGTCGGCGCTGACAAGGCGGCTACGCACGGCGCGGTGACTCATATCCTCGATGTGCTCAAGGGGGCTGGCGTCACGAAGTTCGCGATACAGATTGAAAAGCAGCAATGAAGCGAGTCTCGCTGGCGCTGGTGGCATCGTTCGTCGCGCACGCCGTGCTCGCCGTCTCGATGGGCCGGCTTTCGGGCCACAAGCTGTTGCCGAAGCCGCAGGTCAGCGTGACCGTCGATTACTCGACGCCGCCGCCCAAGGCTGTGCCGCCGCCGCCTCCTCCTCCGGTCGAGATGCCGCGCGCGTTGCCGAAGCCGCTGGCAAGAGCCGCGCGGCCGCCTCCCGCCGCCCCGCAGCCGCCCTCGCCCCGGAATGCGCCGCCGCCCCCGACCGTCGAAGCGAAGGATCCCACGCCGCAGCCGCTGGTGGTGACCGGCATTACGCTCGAGAGCACCACCAGCAGCGGCAGCATGGCAGTGGGCGTGGGCAATACGATAGCCGGTAGTCCCGGCCGCACCGCGGCGGCGCCCGCGGAGGTCAAGCCCTACAAGGCCGCGCGTTACGCAACCTCGGCGCAGGTGAGCGAGCTTCCCGGCGTATTGAATCGCGACGCACTCGATATCAAGCGCTTCTACCCTCCCGCCGCCTTGAAGAATCAATTCGAGGGCGACGTCGTGCTCCGCTTGCTGATTGATTCCGACGGGACCATCGCCAAGGTCGAAATCGTCAGCGACCCCGGCGAGGGATTGGGTCCCGCCGCCGCCCGCGCCGTCCGCCAGCTGCGCTTCAGCCCCGGCAAGGTGAACGGCGAGGCCGTGGCCACGACCATTCCCTTTACCATCCGCTTTGTGATCAACTAGCGTCTCCACGGTGGCGGGTGATCTGGTTGAGCGCCGGGGCCGGCGGCGGTACCTTGAATCGGTGCCGTAGGAGGCCCCTTGAGCGACCCCGTTTTCAGCGCCGATGTTCGTCCTGTGAGCGACCTCGAGACCCGCAGCTCCGACGTCGTGGACCAGGTCAACCGGACGCATCGTCCGGTCCTGATTACGCGGCGAGGCCGCGGAGTGGCGGTCATGCTGGATCTAGTCGCGTTCGAACGGATGCAGGATGAGCTCAACTTCGGACGGGCAGTGGGCGAGATTCGTGGCTCGTTTGCGCGCTGCGCTTTCGCGACTTCGCCGTCATCCCCACAGCGGGCGCGTCGTGCCCGAGCGGCGAGCCCAGGGATCTCGAGAGGTCGTCCTCTCTCCCTATCGTCTGGTCTATGCAATCAAGAGCAAGGAACTCCACATTCTGCGCTTCTGGCACGCGCGCCGAGACCCTGACGACCTGTGATGTGAGACGTTGCAAACGAGCAACCACGAAGCGCATCGCATTCCATCATCAGGCGAGGCGGCCCATCCAGATCTGACACCGCGGAGTCGTTTTGAGCGCGCGACGGAGATCAGGCGGCGCGCGCCAGCGACTCGCACGCGAGAAGCGCGGCACCGACCACACAGGACTGCTCCCCGAGCTCCGGCGTCGAGACGTGCAGCGCCAGCCGCGCCGCCTTGCCGGTGTTCATGTCGATGCTCTCAATCGTGGCGCGCATCATTCGCGGCGAGCCGGCCAGCACCGCGCCGCCGAGCAGCATCCGCGCTGGATTCAATACGGTAATCAAATTCGCGAGCGAGGCGCCCAGCATCCGCCCCGCTTCATCAAGCAGGCGCCGCGAAAGCTCACAGCCCTCATGCGCGGCGCGCTCCATCGCGGCCGCTGTGATCTTCTCGAGATCGCCCGCCGACTGTTCAATGAGCCTCTTGCCTAGTAGAGACGGCTTGCCGGAAACCCGGCCTGCAGCGGTCGCGATGCGGATATCGTCGCGCGCCCACGAGGCCAGGCTGTGTCCGGCAGCATACGCCTCGAGGCAGCCGCGCTTGCCGCAGCTGCAGAGCCGGCCGCCAGGATGCACCACGGTGTGGCCCAGCTCGCCCGACACTCCCGAGGCCCCTTCCAGGAGCTTGCCGCCGAGGATGATGCCGAGGCCGACGCCGCTTCCCACCAGCACCACGATGAGGTCGTTTACGCCGCGCCCCGCGCCCGCCGCGCGCTCGCCCCAGGCGGAGACCTGCAGGTCGCTCGCCATCCACATCGGCAGCTTGGGAGCGCGTGCCTGCAATAATTTAATGAACGGCACGTCGCGCCAGCCCAGCGCGGGCGCGCTCAGGACCACGCCGGTGCTCTTTTGAATCATTCCCGAGACACCGAGGCCCATGGCTCTCAGCTCGGTGAACGGCAGCCCCGCCGCGCCGCACGCGGTCTTTGCGGCCCGCACCACTGCCTCGGCGACTTGCGGTGGCTCGCGGCTCTGCAGCCGGTGCTTCTCCTGTCCGAGGACGTGGCCATCGACATCGACGATGGCCGCGCGCACGGTGGTGCCGCCCACGTCTACGCCAACAAAGAGCTCGTCTCGCTTCACGCTCGACAGTCTATCAGGCCCCGAGCTCGCGGCGTATCTCCTGGACCGTTCCTTCGATCAACCTGCGAATCTCCACCAGCCGCGCCTCCGTGTCCGCCTCCCAGCGCAGCACCAGCAATGGCTGCGTGTTGGACGCGCGCACCAGGCCCCATCCGCCCTCGAGGATGACGCGCACCCCGTCCACTTCAATGGTCCTGCCGTGCTTGCGCAGCTTCTCCGTGGCGCGCTTGACCGCCTCGAACTTCTTCTCTTCCGCGAAGTCGAAACGAATCTCGGGAGAGGCAAAAGTCCTGGGCACATCGGAGAGCATCTGCGAAAGCGGCCGGTCCGATTTCGCCACCAGCTCCAACAGGCGCGCCGACGAATAGATACCGTCGTCGAAGCCATAATACCGATGCTTGAAGAAGATATGCCCGCTCATTTCTCCCGCCAAGAGTGCGTGCTCTTCCTTCATCTTCGACTTGATCATCGAGTGGCCCGCCTTCCACATGATGGCGCGGCCGCCGTGCTTCTCGATATCGTCGTACATGGTCTGCGAGCACTTGACCTCGCTGACGATGGTTGCGCCCGGCACCTGCGCCAGCACGTCGCGCGAGAAGAGGATCATCAGCTGGTCCCCCCAGAGGATGTTTCCCTTTTCGTCCACCGCGCCGACGCGGTCGGCGTCTCCGTCATAGGCAATGCCGAGGTCCGCCTTTTCCACCGCGACGCGCCGCTGCAGGTCGCGCAGGTTCTCCTCGACGGTGGGGTCCGGGTGGTGATTGGGAAAGGTCCCGTCGAGTTCGCAGAACAGCTCGATGACCTCATGGCCCAGCGCGCGCAGCACCGCGGGACCGACCACGCCGCCGGTGCCGTTGCCGGCGTCCACCACCACGCGCAGCTTCCGGGCGGCCTGGCCCAGGGTCTGTGTAATGAAGTGGAGATAAGGAGTGACGATATCAAAGTGGAGCTCGCGGCCCTGCTTCAATCCGGGAGCTGCCTTGAGCACATGCGCTTTCAGCTCCTGCACTTCCGGCCCGGCGAGCGTGCTCTTGCCGACACCAACCTTGAAGCCGTTGTACTCGGGCGGATTGTGCGAGCCGGTAATGGAACAGAGGCCGTCGACCGGCAGCGTATTCGCCGCAAAGTAAGTCAGCGGGGTCGGTACCACGCCAATCAAGACGACATCGATGCCGTGGCTGCGGACGCCGCGCGAGAATGCCTCGGCGAGGCCGGGGCTGGAGGTGCGGTGATCGCGGCCGAGCGCCATGCTCTGCGCGCCGCCAAAGGTCTTCTCCAGAAGATAAGCGCCGAAGCCCTGGCCCAGCTTCTCGGCGAAGGCCGGCGTCAGCTCCGTGGCCACCAGGCCGCGAATGTCGTACTCGCGAAAGACATGCTGCGGAATGGCGGCCACAATTACCGCGCGCCCATGGGCAGCTTGCTATTGTCCACGGTCGAGCGGAAGCAGGCGATGGGCGTCTCGCCGGCCATCAGCGCGGTCAGCTGGTAGTTCGAGCGGCTGAGCTTCATCACTTCCTGCTCGATCTCATTGGCAAGCTCCTGGCCGGTCTTGCCCTTGGCGGCCTCGATGGCGAGGCAGACGATGGGTTTCATTGCCATGACTCCCATCGGGCGCCCCGCGGGCTTCTTGTCCTCTGCGAAGCAGGCAGCCGACACCAGACACAAGAGAGCGATCTTCTTCATTGAGTTCTCCTTAGATCTTGTCAGTGCGTCCTAGAGACTTGAGCTTGTCCACAATCATTCTGACGTCCTGCGCGCGGTCTTTCGGAACGACCAGCAGCGCGTCGCCGGAGTCGATCACGCAGAACCCGCGCAGGCCCACCGCGGCCACCAGCCGATCGCCTTCCGCAAGCACCACGCAATCGTCGCAGTCGATGGCGAGCGCGTCGCCCGCGAGCGCGTTCCCGCGGTCGTCGAGCGCCTTGACCTCGGGCAACGCCGCGAACGAGCCCACGTCGCTCCAGCCGATATCGGCGGGCACCAGCGCGATTTTCCGGGTGGCGCGCGCCTCGGCTTCCATGACGCCGTAATCAATGCTGATGGAAGGCGAGCGCAGGAACGCCTCGCGCACGGTGTTCGCGTCATCGGGCGCGGCCGCGAGCCTGGCCAGCGCCTCGCGTACGGCGGGCAGGTGGCGCGCGACCGCCTCGAGATAGACATCGGCGCGGAAGACGAAGATGCCCGCGTTCCACGAATACGCCGAGTCTTGCAGGTAGCGCGCGGCAGTCTCCGCATCAGGCTTCTCGACAAAGGCGTCTACTTGATAGGCGCCATCGGGAAGGGGGGCGCCGCGGCGCAGATAGCCATAGCCCGTCTCGGGCCGAGTGGGCTTGATACCGAGCGTGACCAGCATTCCTGCAGCCGCGGTGCGCGCGGCATCATTCAATCGCGCGCGAAATTCATCGGGTTTGGCAATATGATGGTCGCTCGGCAAGACCAGCAGCGTCGCGTCGGGATCGACGCGCAGCGCGTGGACGGCGGCGAGACCGATTGCGGGTGCGGTATTGCGCGCTCCCGGCTCAATCAAGACCTGCGCCGCAGGCAAGTCCGGCAGCGCTTCATGCACGGAGGCGGCATGGTCGGGCCCGCACACCACCCAGGTGCGGCTGGGCGGGCAGAGCGGCTGCACGCGCGCGCGGGTCTCGGCGATGAGCGTACGCCCGGTGACCAGCGCGAGGAATTGCTTGGGCCGCCTGGCGCGGGACAACGGCCAGAACCGCGTGCCGCTGCCTCCGGCGAGGATGACCGCGTGGAGCGTCATTGAAGTTCCTGCAGCAGACTTAAATCGACCAGCTGGCGCACGATGCGCGCAGTCGCACCCCAGACCGTGGTGCCCTGTACGGTGTACCAGATGAGTTCATAGATAGCGCCTTCGTGCTTGCGTTGCTCGGTGCGGCGGTTCGCCGGGTCGACGAAACCGGACAGCGGCAGCTCGTGCAGCGAAGCTATTTCGGCTGGGCTCGGCGCCCACGGATAGCGTCCAGCGCTGGTGAGGGCGAGCGGATCGATGATGCCGACGACAGGGGTAATGACGAAGCCGGTCACGAAGGTGGGGCAGTCGTCGAGCTCGCCGATGATCTCGACGTGCTCGGCGCGCAGGCCGACCTCTTCTTGCGACTCGCGCAGCGCAGCCGCCCGGGCGTCCTTGTCCGTCGGATCGACGCGGCCACCAGGAAAGCTGACCTGGCCCGGGTGCGCGCGGAGGTCCATGCTGCGCTCGGTGAAGAGGATGTCGAGCCCGCCCGTCCGCTGCAGGAGCGGTATCAATACCGCCGAGGCACGTCCCATGTGCGGTTGCCGTTCGGGCACATGTTGCTCGAGCGCCCGCCGGATCATCGGCAGGGACGGAACGGCGGGAATCACTTTTTTCCTGTAAACCACAGCGCCACGATGGCCACCGCGACGGCCATCCGGTAGATGGCGAAGACAGCGTAGCTGCGCGTGAGCAGGTATTCGAGCAGCCAGCGAATCACCAGCGTTCCGACTACGGCCGCTGCGATGAGCCCTGCCAGCAACGCCGCGACCGAGACATGCGATTGCCCGCTGTGCATCTCGTGCAGCATTTTGGGCAGCTTGACTACGCCGGCGCCGAAGATGATGGGCGTCGACATCAGGAAGCTGAACTTCGCGATCTCTCCCCGGCGAAAGCCGAAGAAGAGACCAAGTGTAATGGTGCCGCCGCTGCGCGAGACGCCCGGAATGAGCGCCGCCGCCTGCGCGAATCCGATGGCCGCGGCCTTGCCGTAGCTCATTTGATCTTCGGTGAGCTGCTTCTTTCCCACGCGGTCCGCGAGCCAGAGCACCACGCCCATGATGGCCATGGTGGCGGCGATCATCATTGGACTGCGCAGGTTCTCTTCAGCCTTCTTGTTGAGCAGCGCGCCGAGGATCGCTCCCGGAATCGCCGAAATCACCAGCGCCCAGAACAGCCGCCGCCTGGGACCGCCGAGGAGGCCGTCGTGGATCAGCGCGATCCAGTCGCGCCAGAAGACGGCCAGCACCGCGACCAGCGTGCCCCAATGCAGCGCGACGTCGAACGCGAGCCCCGGATCGTCCCAGCCGAACAGCCAGGGAACGAGGATGAGGTGCGCGCTGCTCGAGACGGGCAGAAATTCGCCCAGCCCCTGCACGACGCCGAGGACGATGGCCTGGTAGATGGACATTGATGCTGCTGGCTCTACGTGCCCTCTTCCCACGACGCAAGGTACTTCTCCTGCACCGGCGTCAACTTGTCGATCTTCACACCCATGCTCTTCAGCTTCAGGCGCGCGATCTCGCGGTCGATGTTTTCCGGCACCGGATAGACCTTCTTTTCCAGCTTCTTGACGTTCTTCACCAGGTACTCGGCCGACAGTGCCTGATTGGCGAAGCTCATATCCATCACTGATGACGGGTGGCCTTCGGCCGACGCCAGATTGATCAGGCGGCCCTCGCCCAGGACGGCAATGCGGTTGCCGTTCTTCAACGTATACTCGTCGACGAACTCGCGCACGGTGCGCTTCTTGGCGTTCTTTTCCAGCCAGCCAATATCGATCTCGACATTGAAGTGGCCTGAGTTGGCGACGATGGCGCCGTCTTTCATCTTCTCGAAGTGTGACTGCGCCAGCACCGAGGTATTGCCGGTGACGGTGCAGAAGAAGTCGCCCACCTTGGCCGCTTCGATCGAAGGCATCACGCGGAAGCCGTCCATGCCGGCCTCGAGCCCCTTCAAGGGATCAATCTCGGTGACCACCACGTCGGCGCCCATGCCCTTGGCGCGCGAGGCGAGACCGCGGCCGCACCAGCCGTAGCCCAGCACCACGAAGGTCGAGCCGGCGAGCAATCGATTGGTGGCGCGGATCATACCGTCGATGGTGGACTGGCCTGTTCCGTAGCGATTGTCGAACATATGCTTGGTCAGTGCGTCATTGACCGAGATGACCGGGAAGGCGAGATCGCCTTTCTCCTGCATCGCGCGCAGGCGGACGACGCCGGTGGTGGTCTCCTCGGTGCCGCCCAGGATGTACTCGAGCAATTCGCGGCGCGAGCTGACGATGGAGCTGACCAGATCGCACCCATCGTCCATGGTCATGTTCGGCTGGTGATCGAGCGCGGCTTTGATGTGCTTGAAATAGGTATCGCGGTCTTCGCCCTTGATTGCGTAGACCGAGATGCCCTCCTCCACCAGCGCCGCGGCGACGTCGTCCTGCGTGCTGAGTGGGTTGCTCGCGCAGAGCACCAGATCCGCGCCGCCGGCGACCAGCGTCTTCGCCAGGCCGGCCGTCTCGCTGGTAACGTGCAAACAGGCCGAGACGCGCAGGCCCTTGAGCGGCTTCTGCTTCTCGAACCGCGCGCGGATGTCTGCCAGCACCGGCATGGACCGCTCGGCCCACTCGATGCGGCCGCGGCCCTTCTCGGCGAGGCCCAAGTCCTTCACGTCGTGCGGCGTCTTCATCTGCTTGCGCGATACGGCCATCTGATGCTCCCGGTGAAAGGGCGCCCGTAGTGCATCAAGTCGCTCGAGAGATCAACCCGTTTGTGGCGGGCCAGCGCTTCCTCGTACACGCCCGTCCGGTCAGCGCGCGTCAGGTGCGCTGAGGCGGCGGCTCGCCTGGGGACGTCTCGCCGCGCGGCTCCGCGGTGCTGGCGGCAGCGCTCTTGCGCGGGCGTCCGCGCGGCGACGACAGCGCGGTCAGCTGCGGAAAGAGCTCGGCGGCCGCCTCGCGCCGGAAGAGGTAAAGCCCAGCCGCGCGCACCTCGTCATAGATCTCGAGCAGCAATGCAAACGCCCGCGCGACCTGCTCGCCAGCTCGCGTTTGCGCCTCACCCCGGCGCGATTCCGCCAGCTGGACCGCCTCCGCCGCGATGCCTTCCGCCTCGGCAGCGTCGCCCTCGCGGTAATGCATCTTGTCCGCCTCGAGCGTCGCCTGGTGCTCGCGATACAGGCCCACCCGCCTAATACAGAAGTGCTAGGTTGGCCAAGACTTCGCTTGCGTGCGACCCGGAGCCTCGAAAGTGAACCGCCGGACTCTGCCTCGATCGTTGCTCTTGGTTCTGACCGCTGGCCTGGCTTTCCCCGCGCATGCCGACGTGGGCGTTCCGATGCTCGCCTTGATGTGGCCTCCTGCATGGCTGTTGCTTCTTGTCATCGTACCGGTCGAGGGGCTCTTCGCGCGCCGCATCCTCTCGCTGGACTGGCGCGCTGCCCTCGGACTGTCCCTTCGAGCGAACCTCGCTTCCACGCTGGTGGGCATCCCGTTGACGTGGCTCGTACTTCTTCTGGCGGAATTCGGAACGGGGTACGCCTTTTCCCTTCTGAAGTTCGACGAGGTAAATGGTCGGTCTGCAGTACAGCGAGCAGTGGCCATGGCAGTCTTTGCGCCGTGGCTCGGACCTGGTGACGGCTTGAGCAGGTGGATCGTTCCAGCAGCCGCAGCTTACCTATGCATTCCATTCTTTTTTGTGTCGGTGCTGATCGAGAATCGTGTCGCCCTGCATCGTTTGGGTCCGCTCGAGGCTCCCCTGGTGCGCAGGTGGAGTTGGCTCGCGAACGGATTTTCGTACTCGATCATCTTTGCCTGCCTCGTTACGTGGGCGATCAGTAGTGCCTTGTCTCGACAGGGCGCGCACTGACCCGCGGCCAGCCCGCTACTTGATGTACTTGGGCTGCGCTAACAGTTGGCCGGCCGCCATCAGCACGCGGACGTGCCCTGTGGCAGTCACGCTGACGGTCGTCGGAGGATTGAACCGCCGCAGAGTCTTTTCCATTCGGCGTCGCGCTGCAATGAACGCTTGCGCCATCTGTTCGGCCTTTAGGTTGCCGTGCCCCAGAGAGAAGCAGGCGACCCCGCTCGTGCGTATGGCCGCAAGCTCAAGTGCGTTATGGCGCACCGCTTTGTCCTTTGTGAGGACGACCCATCCACGGCGTCCCGCCTCGCCAAGCCATTCGGCATCGGGCGCATCTTCCGCGAAATGAGGGTCGTGCTCCTCGACTTCAAATCCCGCAGCACGGAGGTCAGCGACGATTCTTCGTCCGAGAGAGCGGTCAACGAACCAAGTGAACGGTTCAGGCGGCTTCACTCGTCTCGCACCGGATCGCGTCCTCGATCTGTCCGGCGGCGAGGCGATAGTCCTGGGCGAGATCGGCGACCGACTCGCCTGCGCGGTAGCGCTCGGTCACGATGCGGGCTTCGATGCCAGTGCCGGCGATGATCGGCTGGCCGAAGCCGCGGCGTGGGTCGATCACGATGCTCTTAGGACCGCCGAGGTCGGCGCGAACCCACGGGTAGAGACGCTCGGCGACGTCGCTGCCCCACTCGATGCGCTTGAGGCTTGCGTCCAGGACTTCGCGCAGGAGAGCTTGCTCGGGGCTCGTCACGTCGAGGAGCTGATTGGCATGATCCACGAAGAGACGAAGGCCGTCTGTTCGAAAACGCGCATGGATGAGCGGGCGCTGCACTCCGAGCTCCCTGCCAACGAACCTCAGCGCCTTGCGAACACGCTGCATCGAGATTCCGTGCACGCGCCGCATGGACGCCAACACGAAGCATTCGACCAAATTCAAAAATGAGAGCGTCAGGGGCGAGCGCTGCGCCGGCGCGAACAGAGCGGCGTGCTCTCGGTCGCCGCGCGCCCACAGACGCAGGGTCGAGGGCGAGAGGCGGACGATCTGCCCCGCGCGCACGGCGGCATATGCGGGCAGCTCCAGGGGCGACTCAGCGCCAGCGATTTGAACCGGTATCACCACTAGAGAAGTATTAGCACAGGGCTCCGACGTTGCATCGATTCTGCACTGACGCAACAGATGAGACGCTATCCGAGCGTGCCTGTTGCTGCGTTGAGTCGCCCGGTCAGCGCGCGTCAGGTGCGCTGAGGCGGCGGCTCGCCTGGGGACGTCTCGCCGCGCGGCTCCGCGGTGCTGGCGGCAGCGCTCTTGCGCGGGCGTCCGCG
>JANYKT010000079.1 GCA_025358085.1 Deltaproteobacteria bacterium
CATCGGGTAGCCGGCGATCACGCCGCCCTCGGCGGCCTCGCGGACGCCCTTCTCGACCGGGTTGATGAACTCCTTGGGGATCGAGCCGCCCACCGTCTTGTTGACGAAGGTGACGCCCTTGCCCTGCGGGTTGGGCCGCACCCGCAGCCAGACGTGGCCGTACTGGCCGCGCCCGCCGGTCTGGCGGATGTACTTGCCCTCCGCCTCGACCTCCTTCGACAAGGTCTCGCGGTAGGCCACCTGCGGCTTGCCGATGTTGGCCTCGACCTTGTACTCGCGCCTCATGCGGTCGACGATGATCTCGAGGTGGAGCTCGCCCATGCCGGAGATGATGGTCTGGCCGGTGTCCTCGTCGGTCCGCATGCGGAACGAAGGATCCTCGACGGCGAGGCGCTGCAGGGCGACGAGCATCTTCTCCTGGTCGGCGGTGGTTCGCGGCTCGACGGCGATGTGGATCACCGGCTGCGGGAACTCCATGCGCTCGAGAATGATGGGGTGGTCGGCGTCGCTCAGCGTGTCGCCGGTGGTGGCGCCCTTCAGCCCCACGACCGCGGCGATGTCTCCGGCGAGGATCTCCTCGATCTCCTCGCGCTTGTTGGCGTGCATGCGCAGCAGCCTTCCGACGCGCTCGCGCTTGCCCTTGGCCGAGTTGTAGACGGCCTGGCCGGTCTGCACGCGCCCCGAGTAGACGCGGATGAAAGTGAGCTGGCCGACGAACGGGTCCGCCATGATCTTGAAGGCCAGCGCGGAGAAAGGCGCCTTGTCGCTGGTCTCCCGGACAGCGTCGGCGCCGTCGGGGAGCTTGCCGTGCACTGGCGGGATGTCGAGCGGGCTGGGCAGGTAGTCAACCACGGCATCGAGCAGCTTCTGCACGCCCTTGTTCTTGAAGGCCGTCCCGCAGATGACCGGGAAGCAGTGCATCGCGATGGTGCCCTTGCGGATGGCGGACTTCAGCAGCGGAACCGGCACGTCGTTGTGGTCGAGGTAGGCGGCGAGAGCGTCGTCGTCGTACTCGGCGACGGCCTCCAGCAGCTTGTGGCGATACTCCTGCGCCAGCTCGTGCCATTCGGCCGGGATGTCGGACGGCACCACCCTCTCGCCTTTTTCTCCCTCGAAGCGGAGCGCCTGCATCTCGACCAGGTCGATGACGCCCTCGAACTTGTCCTCGGCGCCCATCGGCACCTGGATGCAAACGGCATTCGCCAGCAGGCGGTCCTGCAGCGACTTGATCGACATGAAGAAGTCGGCGCCGACGCGGTCCATCTTGTTGACGAAGCAGATGCGCGGAACCTTGTATTTGTCGGCCTGGCGCCAGACCGTTTCGCTCTGCGGCTCGACCCCGTTGACCGCGTCAAACACGGCGCAGGCGCCGTCCAGCACGCGCAAGCTTCTCTCCACCTCAATGGTGAAGTCGACGTGGCCGGGCGTGTCGATGATGTTGATCTGGTGAACCTGGCGCGTGTCGCCTGGCAGGCTCGCGAGGTTGGGATTCGGCCAGAAGCAGGTGGTCGCCGCGGCCGTGATGGTGATGCCGCGCTCCTGCTCCTGCTCCATCCAGTCCATCACCGCGGTGCCTTCGTGGACCTCGCCAATTTTGTACGAGACACCCGTGTAAAACAGGATGCGCTCCGTCGTGGTCGTCTTGCCCGCGTCGATGTGCGCCATGATCCCGATGTTGCGGCAGCGCTCGAGTGGGTATTGGCGTGCCACGGGAGAACCTCGACCAGGCTTGACGACGGTTTAAATGCGAAGCGCCGCGCCCTCGCGGGCGGACGGCTTGAGCGGATGAAGGACCGCCTGAGAAAGAGCTGTTTCTCAGCGAGAGCGAGCGGCTTTTACACAGGCTCAGGGTCGCGCGTCAAGATGGCCCCCGCGCCAGCTGCGCCACTGGCGAGACTACAGGCCGAGCGCCAGCCGGAGCCCGGCCGAGACCTGGTCGATTCGCACCGCGGCAAGGGTGCCCAGCTGCTCTGCCAGGAGCGTTCGGTCCAGCGTGTAGAGCCGGCTGACGTTGACCACCGAGGGCTTTGGCAAGCCTGCTTCTCTCTGACGCAGAAGCACGTTTCCTGGCGCATTTGCCAGGTCCGTGTTCGAGGTGATCACCGCCACGATCACCGTTGCGATCTTGCTCGCGTTGAACCGGTCATCGGAGACGATGAGCACGGGCCGCCGGTACCCGGGACCCCGGGGCGCGGGCAAAGACGCTACCCAGATCTCACCTCGCGTCACTACCAGTCCTCGCCGCTCAACCCGGCGGCGACTGCACGGGCAAACGCAGGCTCGGCGCGCGACTCGTGCTTTGGGTAGATTTCGTTCAGCTGCGCGGTGACGCGGGAAGCAGCGTGGTCGGCGAGAAAAAATGCGAGGGCACGGGCGTACAGTTCGCTGCGGGCAAGGCCGAGCCGGGCGGCGAGCAGATCGGCGCTCTTGAAGAGCGGATCGGGCAGGGAGATGGCTGTCTTCATGAAACGAGTATAACCCGGTCATACCAAGTCGGGCACGCCCCTGCCCTTGCCGCGAGTACAAACGCAACGAGGGCCGCCGGTTGGCGACCCCCGTCAGGTGCAAGTGCGCGACTGCTGCCGGACCTACCAGCGGTAGTGCGCGAAGGCCTTGTTGGCTTCCGCCATCTTGTGCGTGTCTTCGCGCTTCTTGACCGCGTTCCCGCGATTGTTGGCGGCGTCCATCATCTCGGCTGCGAGCTTCTGGTCCATCGTCTTCTCGCCGCGCTCCTTGGCGTAGTCGATGAGCCACCGCATGGCCAGGGCGACACGCCGGTCCTGGCGGACCTCGACCGGGACCTGGTAGGTCGCGCCGCCGACGCGCCGGCTCTTGACCTCGAGCACCGGCTTGACGTTGTCCAGAGCCTTCTTGAAGACCTTCAACGGATCGTCGTTGGTGCGCTGCTGCACGAGGTCCATCGCGCGATAGCAGACGCGTTCGGCGACTGACTTCTCGCCCTTCCGCATCATGTCGTTGATGAACTTGGCGAGCAGCCGATCCTGAAACTTCGGATCGGGGAGGATCTTGCGTTTGGCGACTTCTCGGCGACGAGGCATTTCGTGTTTCCTTAGCTAGGGCGCTTGGCGCCGTACTTGGAGCGGCTCTGCTTGCGGCCGGCGACGCCCACGGAGTCGAGGGTGCCGCGAATGATGTGGTAGCGCACGCCCGGGAGGTCCTTGACGCGGCCTCCGCGGATCATCACCACTGAGTGCTCCTGCAGGTTGTGGCCAACGCCGGGGATGTAGCTCGTGACCTCCATCCCGTTGGTCAGGCGCACGCGGGCGACCTTGCGCAGAGCCGAGTTCGGCTTCTTGGGCGTGGTGGTGTAAACGCGGGTGCAGACTCCGCGCTTCTGCGGGCAGCGGGTCATTGCGGGCGCCTTGCCCTTGTAAATGACCTTGGTGCGGCCCTTGCGGATGAGCTGGCTGATCGTCGGCATCAGTGCCTTTCAACTATGACCGCCGCCAGTAGGCCGGCGACGGCAGAAATCGCAGGATCGGTAAAACGGAGATTTTTTTCGAGCCCGCAGCTTAGAGCCGGGCCGAGAAGGGCGCGGATAATAGCGATCCGCGTTCCGCTGTCAAGAGCCCCCTTCGAGGAACTGTATGGTCGCAGGTCCTTCAGCAGCAGGAAGCCCCGCGGAGGCATCGCTGCAGGGTGCTATGCATCGAACGGCTTTTGATCGCAAGGAGAGGCGGCACATGAGCGAAGAGAACGGCATCCTCCGCATCGGCAGCAAAGCCCCGGACTTCAAGGCCAAGACTACGCACGGCGAGCTCAACTTTTTCGACTGGGCCAAGGACTCCTGGGTCGTCTTCTTCTCTCACCCGGCCGACTTCACGCCGGTCTGTTCGACGGAGTTCGCCGAGTTCGCGCGCCGCGCCGAGGACTTCAAGGCCCGCAACGTCAAGCTGCTCGGCCTCTCCATCGACTCGGTCTATTCGCACCTCGCCTGGGTGCGCGCCGTGGAGCAGATGTTTGACGTGCAGATCCCCTTCCCCGTCGTCGCCGACCTCGACACCAAAGTCGCGCAGCTCTACGGGATGATTCACCCTGGTGCCAGCGAGACAGTGACGGTGCGCGCGGTCTACTTCATCGACCCGCTGCAGAGCGTACGGGCCATCATCTACTACCCGCTCAATGTGGGCCGGAACATGGACGAAATCATGCGCACCATCGACGCGCTCCAGACGGCGGCCAAGCACGGCGTCGCCTGCCCCGCAAACTGGAAGCCCGGCGACAAGGTCATTGTTCCCGCTCCGGTCACCTATGACGCGATGAACCAGCGCCTCGGCGAAGCAGGCCTCGAGCGCAAGGACTGGTGGTTTTCGAAGAAGTCACTACCCCAAGGCTAAGCCGCTTGAGCGAGCGCAAGCTGGGGCTGGTCGACTGTGTCGGCCTCGGCATCAACGGCATCATTGGTAGCGGCATCTTCCTCCTCCCTGCGCGCGTCTTCGCGGCTTCGGGAGGCTTCTCCTGGGCGTCGTGGTTTGCCATCGGCTCCGTCTGCCTGCTGGTGGGCCTTTGCTTCGGCGAGGCCGCCGGCCGGACCGACCGCAACGGCGGCCCCTACGTCTATACCCGCGACGCCTTCGGCAACCTCGCCTCGGTCGCGGTCGGCTGGATGTCCCTTGCCTCGGTCCTGCTCGGCTACGGCGCGGTGGCGCGTGGGCTGGGCCGCAACCTCTCTTTCCTCATCCCCGCGCTCGGCGCGCCCGCAGCGCAGATGGCGCTCGCCATCGCCGTGGTCCTCGTGCTCGGCGCGCTGAATCACCGCGGGGTCAAGCCTGGCGCCATCGCCAGCGATTTCTTCAGCGGCGCCAAACTCCTCCCCATCGTCTTCTTCGTCGCGGTGGGCCTCTTCTTCGTCGACTGGACCCGCCTCTCGATCCCGCCACCCGGCGGCATCTCCAACCTCTCGGCGCTCAAGGTGGGCGGGCTCGCCGCGCTCTTCGCCTGCACGGGCTTCGAGTACGTGCCCGTCCCCGCGGGCGAGACCGACAACCCGCGCCGCAACGTGCCGCTCGCGCTCCTCGGCTCGCTCTTCGGCGCCACGCTGCTCTACGCGCTGGTTCAGGTGGTCTTCATCGGCACGCACCCGAATCCAGCCGGCGCAGACAAGCCGCTCGCCGAGGCGGCCGCGGCGTTCGGCGGCGTCTGGGCGGGCCGCGCGCTCACCATCGGCGCGGTGATCTCGTCTTTCGGCTTCTGCACGGGCGTCGCGCTGGTGGCGCCCCGCTACCTCGCGGTGCTTGGCGAGGACGCCGCCTTCCCGCGAGCCCTCGCGCGCGTGCATCCGCGCTACGGCACTCCCACTGTCTCCATCGCCATCACCGCCGCTGTCACCATCGGCCTTGTCCTCTTCGCCGACTTCGACCGCCTCTCCGACCTGAGCAACGCGGCAGTCTTCGCGCAGTACGTGCCGACCTGCCTCGCGGTGCTGGTGCTGCGCCGCAAGCACCGCGAGCGCAGCGGCTTCGTGTTGCCCTTTGGCCCGCTCATCCCGCTGCTCGCCACGGCTGGCTGCCTGCTCTTCCTCAACGGCATCAGCCGGGCCGACGTGACCTTCTCGGTGGCCACGCTCGCCGTCGGCCTGGGCGCGCACTTCGCCTACCGCGTTCTGCGCTCGCCCGCTTGAGGGCGCGTGCTACAAGCGCCGCATGTTCAAGCGACTCACTTTGACGGCTCTGCTCGGCTGGTCCTCTGGCTGCTCCTATCTACTGATCTCACCGGCGCCCGAGATCGGGAGCCGGCCGGCCTATCCGATTGCGTGCACCAGCAACCAGAGCGCGCCCCTCTTCGACGCCTTGGGCGCCGCCTTTTTCGCTGCCAGCACGGTCGGAGTTCTCGCGGGAGTTTCCGTGCCCCTCGAATCAGGCGCGATCGTGAGCGCGATAGTCGCCACCGCGCTGCTGGGCTCTTCTGTGAGCGGCTTCAGCGCATCCGCCCGTTGCAATCGAGTCCAAGCGCAGAGCCAAGCCTGCGTTGGAGGCTCGGAAGCGTCCTGCCGCGCGCTCACCTGGGACCCGCGGACGGCGAGGCGGGCGCCTGCTACTTCCTCACCAATCCCAATGGCAAACCCCGGGGACGCCTGCACAACCGGAGACGACTGTGGCGTCGGCTATTGCATCGACGGAGCCTGCCGCTAGTCGCGAGTCCTGCGCCTCGGGTTTCTTAAAGTCCCTAGAAACGACAGCGGGGCGCCCCGAAGGACGCCCCGCTCGTTCGAAACTTGCTGCGCTGAAGCTGGGCGCTAATCCTCTGCGGAGGCCCTGCGCGACTGTGGCTCGGCGCCCGCGGCGATGGCCAGCGCTTCTTCCGCTGCCTCAACCTCGTCCACCGGCGTCTCGACCTCGATGTCGAGGTGCTTGTACGCGTTGAGGCCCGTGCCCGCCGGGATGAGCCGGCCCATGATGACGTTCTCCTTGAGGCCGCGCAGGAAGTCCACGCGCCCGGAGATGGCCGCCTCGGTGAGCACCTTGGTCGTCTCCTGGAACGACGAGGCCGAGATGAACGACTCGGTCGACAAGGACGCCTTGGTGATGCCGAGCAGCAGCGGCTCTCCGACTCCAGGCCGCCCGCCCTCCTTCACCACGCGCTCGTTCTCGACGTCGAAGACGCCCTTTTCGACCTGCTCATCCACCAGGAAATTGGTGTCGCCGACGTCCTGCACGCGCACGCGGCGCAGCATCTGCCGGACGATGGTCTCGATGTGCTTGTCGTTGATCTTCACGCCCTGGAGCCGGTAGACCTCCTGCACTTCGTCCACCATGTAGCGCGCCAGCTCCTTCTCGCCGAGCACCTTGAGGATGTCGTGCGGGTTGGCTGCGCCGTCCATCAGCGGGTCTCCGGCCTTCACGCGGTCGCCGGCGTGCACGTTGATGTGCTTGCCTTTGGCGATCAGATACTCCTTCGCGAGATCGGTGCGGAGCTTCCCGTCGATCTCCGGCGTGACCACCACCTTGCGCTTGCCCTTGGTGTCTTTGCCGAACGAGACGATGCCCTCGATCTCGGCGATGACTGCGTGCTCCTTGGGCTTGCGGGCCTCGAACAGCTCAGCGACGCGCGGAAGGCCGCCGGTGATGTCCTTGGTCTTGGTGGTCTCGCGCGGCATGCGGGCGATGACTTCGCCTGCATCGACAGAGTCGCCCTCGAGCACCGTGATGTTGGCGCCCACCGGGAGGAAGTACCGCGCCTGCGAGTCGCTGTTGGGCAGGTTCTTGGTCTCGCCCTTGTCGTTCTTGATCGAGATGCGCGGGCGAGCGTCCGCGTCGCGCGACTCGATGATCGACTTGCGCGAGAGGCCGGTGACCTCGTCGAGCTGCTCGTTCATCGAGATGCCTTCGATGATGTCGCCGTACTTCACGGTGCCGGAGACTTCCGCGATGATGGGCATCGCGAAAGGGTCCCACTCGGCCACCAGCGAGCCGGCCTCGATCTTCTGGCCCTCGCGGACCATGATCTTCGCGCCGTAGATGATGCCGTAACGCTCGCGCTCGCGGCCGTTGTCGTCGGAGATGACGACCTCGCCGTTGCGGTTCATCACCACCAGCGAGCCGTCCTTGCGCTTGACGGTGTTGAGGCCCTGGAACTTCACCGTTCCGGGGTTGCGGTTCTCGATGGTGCTGGCTTCAGCGCGTCGGGTCGCAGTTCCGCCGATGTGGAAGGTGCGCATGGTCAGCTGCGTACCCGGCTCGCCGATGGACTGGGCGGCGATGACGCCGACCGCCTCGCCGATGTTGACCTTGCGCCCGCGCGCCAGGTCGCGGCCGTAGCACTCGACGCAGATGCCGCGCGGCGCCTGGCAGGTGAGCACCGAGCGGATCTTCACCTTCTCGATGCCGGCCTCTTCGATGGCCTTGACGCGGACCTCGTCGATCTCCTCGTTCGCCTGCACGAGCACGTCATGGGTGAAGGGATCCTCGACATCGTCGAGCGCCACGCGGCCCAGGATGCGCTCGCTCATGGGCTCGATGATCTCGCCGCCTTCGACCAGCGCCACCATCTGGATGCCGTCCATGGTGCCGCAGTCGTACTCGGTGATGATGGCGTCCTGTGCGACGTCGACCAGGCGGCGCGTGAGGTAGCCGGAGTTCGCCGTCTTGAGCGCCGTGTCCGCGAGTCCCTTGCGGGCACCATGCGTGGAGATGAAGTACTGCAGCACGGTGAGGCCTTCACGGAAGTTTGCCGTGATCGGCGTCTCGATGATTTCGCCGGAAGGCTTCGCCATCAGGCCGCGCATGCCGGCCAGCTGGCGGATCTGCTGCGCGCTGCCTCGAGCGCCGGAGTCCGCCATGATGAAGATCGGGTTGAAGGAGGGCTGCTTCTTCTCCTGGTTCCCCTTCTTCACCATTTCGGTGCCGATCTCGCCCATCATCTCGCCGGCCACCTGCTCGGTGACCTGCGCCCAGATGTCGATGACCTTGTTGTAGCGCTCGCCGTCGGTGATGAGACCCTCGAGATACTGGTTCTCGATCTCGGCGACTTCCTTCTGCGCACCGTCGAGCATCTCCTGCTTCTTCTGCGGAATCACCATGTCCTTGATGGCGATGGAGATGCCGGCCTTGGTCGCGTACCCGTAGCCCAGCGAGCGCAGGCGATCGGCGAGCAGCACCGTCTCCTTCTCGCCGCAGTGGCGGTAGCAGATGTCGATCAGGTTGCCGAGGGTCTTCTTGTCCATCGTCTTGTTGATGGCCGAGAAGTGGATCTTGCGAGGCAGCACGTCGCTCAGGAGCACGCGGCCTACGGTGGTCTCGATGCGCGCACGGCCGGCGCCCTTGCCGTCGACATCGAACTGATCCATGCGGCAGATGATCTTTGCCTGGAGGTCGACCTCGTGGTGGTCGTAGGCAGCGCGGACTTCCGCGGGCGACGAGAAGATGCGGCCCTCGCCGTGCGCCAGCGCGCGCTCGCGGGTCAGGTAATAGAGCCCGAGGACAATGTCCTGCGTCGGCACGATGATGGGCTTGCCGTGCGCCGGCGAGAGGATGTTGTTGGTGCTCATCATCAGCACGCGCGCCTCCATCTGGGCTTCGATGGAGAGCGGGACGTGAACGGCCATCTGGTCACCGTCGAAGTCGGCGTTGAAGGCCGAGCAGACGAGAGGGTGCAGCTGGATGGCCTTGCCCTCGATGAGGACCGGCTCGAACGCCTGGATGCCGAGACGGTGCAAAGTCGGCGCGCGGTTGAGGAGCACCGGGTGCTCGCGGATCACCTCTTCGAGAATGTCCCAGACCTCGGGGCGCTCCTTCTCGACCATCTTCTTCGCCGACTTGATGGTGGTGACGTGGCCGCGCTCTTCGAGCTTGTTGTAGATGAACGGCTTGAAGAGCTCGAGCGCCATGATCTTCGGCAGGCCGCACTGGTGCAGCTTCAGCTCAGGGCCGACCACGATGACCGAGCGGCCGGAGTAGTCGACGCGCTTGCCGAGCAGGTTCTGGCGGAAGCGGCCCTGCTTGCCTTTGAGCATGTCGCTCAATGACTTGAGAGGACGCTTGTTGGGACCGGTGATGGTCTTGCCTCGGCGGCCGTTGTCGAACAGCGCGTCGACGGCCTCCTGGAGCATGCGCTTTTCGTTCCGGATGATGATGTCCGGAGCGTTCAATTCCTGCAGCCGCTTGAGCCGGTTGTTGCGGTTGATCACGCGGCGGTACAGGTCGTTCAGGTCGGACGTGGCGAAGCGGCCGCCGTCCAGCGGAACCAGCGGTCGCAGGTCGGGCGGGATGACCGGGATGACATCCAGCATCATCCATTCCGGCTTGTTGCCGCTCTCGCGGAAGGAGTCGACCACCTTGAGGCGCTTCGCCAGCTTCTTCCGCTTGGCGTCGCTGGTCGCTTCCTTCATGTCCTTGCGCAGCTGATCGCCGAGCACGGGGATGTCGATGGCGCGCAGCAATTCACGAACGGCCTCGCCGCCCATACCGGCGGTGAAGCTGTCCTCGCCCAGCTCTTCGAGGGCCTTGTGGTACTTGTCCTCGCCGAGCAGCTCGCCGCGCGACAGCGGCGTCTCCTTGGGGTCGATGACGACATACGACTCGCAATAAAGGACCTTCTCGAGATCCTTCAGGGTGATGTCGAGCAGGTTGCCGATGCGCGACGGCAGCGACTTCAGGAACCAGATGTGCGCGACCGGCGTGGCCAGGTTGATGTGGCCCAGCCGCTCACGGCGCACCTTGCTCTGGATGACTTCGACGCCGCACTTCTCGCAGACCACACCGCGGTGCTTCATGCGCTTGTACTTGCCGCAGTTGCACTCGTAGTCCTTCACCGGCCCGAAGATCTTGGCGCAGAAGAGGCCGTCCCGCTCGGGCTTGAAGGTGCGGTAGTTGATCGTCTCTGGCTTCTTGACCTCGCCGTGCGACCACTGCCGGATCTTCTCCGGGCTGGCCAGCGAGATGCGGATGGCGCTGAAGGAAAGAGGATCCTTCGGCTTCTCGAAGAAATTGAAAATGTCTTTCATGGTGACCTCGGGTTGAAAGCTGGAAAGTTGGAGTTCAAAGAGTCAACGACACGCTTTTGACTTCCGCTCCTCAGCTCTTCAAATCGCCGCTCGCTTTCTTCACGACCGGTAGCGGAGCGACTGGCTCCGGCGGTTTCTCCATCAGCTCGACGTCGAGGCCGAGCGACTGGAGCTCTTTGATGAGCACGTTGAACGACTCGGGCAGACCCGACTCGAGCGCGTACTCGCCCTTCACGATGGACTCATACATACGGGTGCGGCCGACCACGTCGTCGGACTTCACCGTCAGGAACTCCTGCAGCGAGTAAGCGGCGCCGTAGGCCTCCATCGCCCAGACTTCCATTTCGCCGAGTCGCTGTCCGCCGAACTGCGCCTTGCCGCCGAGCGGCTGCTGCGTGACCAGCGAGTACGGGCCGATGGACCGGGCGTGGATCTTCTCGTCGACCAGGTGGTGGAGCTTGAGCATGTACATGATGCCCACCGTGACGTCCTGGTCGAAGGCCTCACCCGTGCGTCCGTCGAAGAGGATCATCTGGCCCGTCTTCGGCAGCTCGGCGTGGTCGAGCGCATTGAGGATCTCCGGCTCTCGCGCGCCATCGAACACCGGCGATGCGAAGTGCACGCCCTTGACCAGCTTGCCGGCGAGCTTCATCAGCTCTTTCTCGGGCAGGCTGTCGAGCAGGTCGTGCATCTCTTTCGAGTCGTAGACCTTCTTGAGATCCTTGCGGATGACGTCAGGATTGGTCTTCTCGTCGATCATCTTCTGGATGGCCTCGCCCAGCCCGCGCGCGGCCCAGCCCAGGTGCGTCTCGAGGATCTGCCCGATGTTCATGCGCGAAGGCACGCCGAGCGGATTCAGGACGATGTCCACCGGCTTGCCGTTCTCGAGGTACGGCATGTCCTCCTCGGACATGATCCGCGAGACGACGCCCTTGTTGCCGTGGCGGCCGGCCATCTTGTCGCCCACCGCGAGCTTGCGCTTGATGGCGACGTAGACCTTGACCATCTTGATGACGCCCGGCGGCAGCTCGTCGCCCTTCTTGAGGCGCGAGATCTTCTCGCCGAACACCAGCTTCACGAGCTCCTTCTGCTCGTTGAAGTTCTCGAGGATCTTGGCGACCTTTTCTTCCGCGCCGCCGACCGCGATCTCCGGCCAGTACTTCTCCGGGATCTCATCGAGCAGCGCGTCGGTCACGTCCTGCGCCTTGTTGAGCAGGACCTTGCCCTTGTCGTCCACCAGCTTGGCGGTGGTGTTCTTGCCGTGCAGGAGGCGCTTGATGCGCTTGTAGGCCGAGTCCTTGAGGATCTTGATCTCGTCGTTCTGATCCTTGAGGAGCTTCGCTTCTTCCTGGTTCTCGATGTCCTTGGCGCGCTCGTCCTTGTCCACGCCCTTGCGGCTGAAAACCTTGGCGTTGATGACCGTGCCGGTCACGCCGGGAGGAACGCGCAGCGAGCTGTCGCGCACGTCGCCAGCCTTCTCGCCGAAGATGGCCCGCAGCAGCTTCTCTTCCGGGCTCAACTGCGTCTCGCCCTTGGGCGTGATCTTGCCGACGAGCACAGCGCCGGGGCCGACCTCGGCGCCGATGCGGATGATGCCCGAGTCGTCGAGATCCTTCAGTGCCTCTTCGCCCACGTTCGGGATGTCGCGCGTGATCTCTTCCTTGCCCAACTTCGTATCTCGCGCGATGCATTCGAACTCTTCGATATGGATCGAAGTAAAGACGTCTTCCTTGGTGATGCGCTCCGAGACGAGGATGGAGTCCTCGAAGTTGTAGCCCTGCCACGGCATGAAGGCGACGACGATGTTCTGGCCGAGCGCGAGCTCGCCCGTCTCGGTGGCCGGGCCGTCGGCGATGACGTCGCCCTTCTTGACCCGGTCGCCCGCCTTGATGATGGGCTTTTGATTGATGCAGGTGTTCTGATTCGAGCGCTGGTACTTGGTGAGGTTGTAGATATCGACCTCGCTCGCCACGTCGTGCGAGCTCTCCTTGATGTCCGCGCGCACCACGATGCGAGCCGCGTCCACCTGGTCGATGATACCGTCACGGCGCGCGACGGTGCAGACGCCGGAGTCGCGGGCCACGGTGCCCTCGATGCCAGTGCCCACCAGCGGCGCGGCAGTGCGGAGCAGCGGCACGGCCTGGCGCTGCATGTTGCTGCCCATCAGCGCGCGGTTGGCGTCGTCGTTCTCGAGGAAGGGAATCAACGAGGCGGCCACCGAGACCAGCTGGTTCGGCGACACGTCCATCAGCGTGATGTCTTCCGGGCGCGACTGCGGGAACTCGCCGGCCTTGCGGCACGACACGAGCGCAGTTTCGAAGTGCCCCTTCTTGTCGAACACCGCATTCGCCTGCGCGATGACGTGTTTTTCCTCCTCGAGCGCCGAGTAGAATTTCACCTCATCGGTCACCTTGCCGTCGACCACCTGGCGATAGGGCGTTTCCACGAAGCCGTACTCATTGACGCGCGCGAAGGTGCTCAAAGAAGCAATGAGTCCGATGTTCGGACCTTCCGGCGTCTCGATGGGACAGATGCGGCCGTAGTGCGTCGGGTGCACGTCGCGGACTTCGAAGCCTGCGCGCTCGCGCGTGAGACCACCCGGCCCCAGGGCGGAGAGACGGCGCTTGTGCGTGACCTCCGAGAGCGGGTTCGTCTGGTCCATGAACTGCGACAGCTGGCTGGACCCGAAGAATTCCTTGATGACCGCGGTGACCGGCTTGGCGTTGATCAGGTCGTGCGGCATCAGCGTCTCGATCTCCTGGAGCGACATGCGCTCCTTGATCGCGCGCTCCATGCGGACGAGACCGATCCGGTACTGGTTCTCGAGCAGCTCGCCCACCGCGCGGACGCGCCGGTTCCCGAGGTGATCGATGTCGTCGATGGCACCCTTGCCGTTCTTGAGATCGATCAAGTAGCGGACGACCTCGAGGATGTCCTTCTTGGTGACCACGGCCTGCTCGAGCGGCTCGTCGACGCCGAACTTGTAGTTCAGCTTGAGCCGGCCGACCTTGGAGAGGTCGTAGCGCTCGGGGTTGAAAAAGAGATTGATGAAGAGGTTGGTCGCCGTCTCCAGAGTTGGCGGATCGCCCGGACGCAGGCGGCGGTAGATCTCCATGATCGCCTCTTCGGGCGAGGAGATCTTGTCGGCCATCAGCGTCTCGCGCAGGAACGGTCCGACGTTCAGGTTGTCGATGAAGAGCACCTGGAACGAGTTGATTCCGCGATCCTTCAGGGTCGCGGTCAGCTCCTCGGTGACCTCCTGGTTGACTTCCATCAGGACTTCGCCGGTGTTCTCGTCCACCACGTCGCGGGCCGAAACCTTGGTGAGCAGCTCCTCGAGGTCGAGGGGCAGCGTCTTGATTTTGGCCTGTTCCAGCTTCTTGATCGCGCCGCGGGTGAACTTGCGATTCTTCTTGACGATCACTTCGCCGGTCTTGAGGTTCTTGATGTCGCGCGTGGCACGCTGCCCGGGCAGCAACTCCAGCTCGACCGACTTTTCGTAACCCTTGTCCACGCCCGTGCCGATGAAAATCGTCTCGGTCGCGTAGAAGTAGTTGAGCAGCTCTTCAGGAGTGCCCTTGAACTCGAGCGGCTGCTTTTTGGCCGTATCGGGGACCGCGCCAAGCGCGCGCAGCAGGACCGTCGCGTGCAACTTGCGGCGGCGATCGATGCGCACGTAGAGGATGTCTTTGTGATCGAACTCGAAGTCGATCCACGAGCCGCGGTACGGAATGATGCGGGCGTTGTAGAGCAGCTTGCCCGAGGAGTGGCTCTTGCCTTTGTCGTGGTCGAAGAACGCACCCGGCGAGCGGTGCAGCTGCGAAACCACCACGCGCTCGGTGCCGTTGATGATGAAAGTCCCGTTCTCGGTCATGAGCGGGATCTCACCGAAATAGACTTCCTGCTCTTTCACGTCGCGGATGCTCTGCGCGCCCGTGTCGGCGTCCTTGTCCCAGACCACCAGGCGGACAACGACTTTAATGGGTGCCGAATACGTCATGCCGCGCTGGTGGCACTCATCAACGTCATACTTGGGCTTCTCGAGATGGTAGCTCACGAACTCGAGCGAGCTCGTCTCGTTGAAGTCCTTGATGGGGAAGACGGACTTGAACACGCCCTGCAGGCCGGTGTCCTCCCGTTGCTCGGAACCCTTGTCGGACTGCAAAAACTTATCGTAGCTGTGCTTCTGGATGTCGATCAGGTTAGGGATGTCAATAATCTTCTGGATCTTGGCAAAGTTCTTACGGGTGCGGAAGTTGTTCTGAATCGTAGCCGCCATGTGAACGCTTGCTCCTGGTTCGAGACATCCCGGACTGCCTTAAGCCCGCTCGCCTGATATTCAGCCTGGTGAGCCTGCTCGCCCTTGCTGCTTCGTCGAAACGACAATTCCGGCCCCGACGGGAATCCTCAGATTCCCGCCGAGGCCGGCAGATTCAAATGCTTGTTGCGACTACTTGATTTCGACAGTCGCGCCCGCCGCCTTGAGCAGGTCGGCGAACTTGGTAGAATCCTCCTTCGAGAGGCCTTCCTTGACCATCTTCGGTGCGCCTTCGACCAGGTCCTTGGCCTCCTTCAGGCCGAGGCCCGTGATGGTACGGACCTCCTTGATGACGTTGATCTTCTTCTCGCCAGCAGCCATCAGGTGGACCGCGAACTCCGTCTTCTCCTCGACGGGCTTGGCGGCGGCGCCGGAAGCGGCAGCCGGGCCGGCAGCAGCAACCGGGGCCGCAGCCGAGACGCCCCACTTGGTCTCGAGCATCTTTACAAGCTCAGCCGCCTGCATGACGGTGAGGGACGACAGGGAATCGGCAATCTGGTTCAGGTCAGCCATTGAAGTGTTTCCTTATAACGGCGCGGACTTTGCCGCGCAGATGGGTTGAGAACGACTCGTTCACAATTCAGGGATTCAAGCGGCTGCCTTCTCGGTCTTCTCCGCTCGTTCGGACTTGGCTTTCAGGACCCGCGCCAGCTGTCCACCAGGCGTGTTGAGCAGGCGGACAAGCTTGGTAGCCGGGCTTGCAATGATTCCGGCCAGCATTCCGCGGAGCTCCAACAGGCCGGGCAAATCGGCTAACGCCTTCAGCCCGTTGGCATCGACCAGGTTTCCCTGGACGACACCTGCCTTGACCGTCATCTTCTCGCCCTGCTCCCGGAGAATGTCCCGGAGCAGCTTCGCGGGAGCGACGACGTCGTCGTATCCCATGATGATTGCGGACGGCCCCTCGAGCTTATCGATGAACTTCTCGAGGGACGTTCCCTTTGCGGCGAGCTTGGCCAGGGTGTTCTTGACCACCTTGTAATCCACCTTCGCCTCCCGGAATGTCTTCCGGAGCTTGACGGTGGCCTCGGCGTCGATGTTCTTGTACGAGATGGCGATGGCGATATTCGCCTTCGACATCTTCGCGTGAAGAGCACCCACCATTTCCTGCTTCTCGTTGCGCTGCATGATCTCACCTCCCTTTCCTGCGCGTGATTTGTGGCTCGTGAGTCACGCAGCGCGTGGTCTCAGGAACCCCTGGCCCAGCTTCTCAAAGTCTCGGCAGGCAACTGCCTTTAAGGAATCGCACTCCGCCTGCTGTCTGCGACCAGGTACTTCAAGATCCTTACTTGTAGAGGTTGGAAATGATCGACGGGTCCAGCTTGATGCCGGGGCCCATGGTCGTGCTCAGCGAGACGCCCTTGAGGTACACGCCCTTCGCGGTCGCGGGCTTGGCCTTCATGATGGTCTCGAGGATGGCGTTGACGTTGTCGGTGAGCTTCTTGATGTCGAAGGAGGCCTTGCCCACTGGAACGTGAACGATGCCCGCCTTCTCCACGCGGAACTCCACCTTGCCGGCCTTCGACTCGCGCACCGCGCGCGCCACGTCGGAGGTGACCGTGCCGACCTTGGGGTTCGGCATCAGGCCGCGAGGGCCCAGCACCTTACCGAGGCGGCCGACCACGCCCATCATGTCCGGGGTGGCGATGGCCACGTCGAAGTCCATCCAGCCTTCCTGCACCCTGGCGGCGAGGTCGTCGGCGCCGACGGTGTCGGCTCCGGCTTCCAGCGCCTCGCGAGCCTTGTCGCCCTTGGCGAACACGGCCACGCGTACCACTTTGCCGATGCCGTGCGGCAACACCACCGCGCCGCGGACCATCTGGTCGGCGTGCTTGGGATCGACGCCCAGCTTCATGGCGATGTCGACCGTCTCGTCAAACTTCTTCTTGCCGGTCTTGCCGACGATGGCGCAGGCCTCATCGACCGTGTAGCGCTTGTTCTCGTCGAACAGCTTGCGGGCCTCTTCGTACTTCTTTCCGTGTGCGGGCATGGTCGTGG
Organism: Deltaproteobacteria bacterium; assembly: GCA_025358085.1. Lineage (GTDB taxonomy): Bacteria > Myxococcota > Myxococcia > Myxococcales > 40CM-4-68-19 > JANYKT01. Next base: position 16,779 of record JANYKT010000079.1, read on the forward strand.
TCTCCAGTTATCCGACGACGTCGACGCCCATGGAGCGCGCGGTCCCGGCGATGCTGTTGATGGCTGCTTCCAGCGAGCCGGCGGTCATGTCCGACATCTTCAACTTTGCGATCTGCTCGAGCTGCTTGCGGGTGATCTGGCCGACCTTCTCTTTGCCAGGCTTGTGCGCGCCGCTGCCCTTCTTCTTCTCGGTGTGCAGACCGATGATCTTCTTGATGAGGACGGCGGCCGGGGGCGTCTTCACGATAAACGTGAACGAGCGGTCCGAGTAGATGGTGATCAGCACGGGGACGATCAGGCCCTCTTTGGCCTGCACCTGTGTCGCCGCGTTGAACTCCTTGCAGAAGCCCATGATGTTGACGCCGTGCTGACCGAGCGCGGGGCCGACTGGCGGCGCCGGGTTCGCCTTGCCCGCAGGCAGTTGCAGCTTGACCATTCCAGTTACTTTTTTCGCCATCGTCGCTTCTCCTTGGTGGTTCGTGCGGCCTCGCGGCCTCCCACCGTCTGAAAATTTGTTTGAGCCTGGCTGTTTACGTCTTTTCGACCTGCATGAAGTCCAGCTCGACCGGGGTCGCGCGGCCGAAGATCGAGACCAGCACCCGGACGCGACCCTTGTCAGGATTCACTTCCTCGACCGTGCCATTGAAGTTCGAGAAGGGGCCGTCGACGACGCGGACGTTGTCGCCCTCTTCGAACTCAACCTTGGGCTTCGGCTTCAGCGCCCCCTCGGAGAGCTGGGTGGTGAGCCGCGCAATTTCGTGCTCGCTGACCGCCGGGGGCTTGGTGGCGTTGCCGACGAATCCGGTGATCTTGGGCGTGTTCTTGACCAGGTGCCAGGTGCGGTCGTTCAGCTCCATCTGGACCAGGATGTAGCCCGGGAAGAACTTGCGCTTGGAGGCGCGTTTCTCTCCCTTCACCATTTCGACGACGTTCTCCATCGGGATGAGGATCTCGCCGAAGAACTCTTCGAGCGTGTACTGCTTGATCTTCTCCTCGAGCGACTTCTTCGCCTTGTTCTCGAAGCCCGAGTACGTGTGGACCACGTACCATTTCTTGTCGATCTTGCTCTCGGCCGGCATGGTGGTTGCGCTCACAAATTCGGGTTCTGAATCTTGTCGGTCAGGAATTGCCAGAAGACATCGAACATCCCCAGCAGCACGGCGGCGATGACGGTCGCGACGATGACGGCGATCGAAGCCGCGCGGGTCTCGGCCAGCGAAGGCCAACTTACGCGCTTGAGCTCCGCGGCGATGTCCAACGAGACATCGTGCGTCCTCGGCAGCTTCCAGAGATAGAGCCCCACCGCCGCTGCGACACCCAGACCGATGACCGAACTCCAGGTCCAGTCATTATAGAGCGGGCGCGTGAGCGGCTGGGTCACGGCCCAGCTGCCGAAGGCCAGCAGCAGGATGTGCTCCAGGAAGAGCCCGGCAAAGAGGCCCATCAGGATATAACCGATCGCGACCAGACGGCTGTTCGTCACAAAAACCTGACCCTCTCCTACCCCTGTTGCGCCCGGGACCCCATGGCTCCCCATGGCTCTGTAGACAGCCCCTGAAGTACTGCAGCGCGGGAGTCAACGAATCCCGCGCGGCTCCTTGCTTCCGAATGTTGGCAGGCCAGCCAGGACTCGAACCTGGAACATGCGGTTTTGGAGACCGCCGCTCTACCAATTGGAGCTACTGGCCTACAAGGCCTGTCGCTATTTGGTCTCTTTGTGGTCCGTGTGCTTGCGACACCTCGGACAGAATTTGGGCAGGACGAGTTTGTCGGTCATCGTCCGCTTGTTCTTGGTGGTGGTGTAATTGCGTTCCCTGCACACCGGGCACTCGAGAGTGATGATCGTGCGGTTCATCGGCGCTTCTCCTCGTTTTGGAGCCCACCACCAGGATTGAACTGGTGACCTCGTCCTTACCAAGGACGTGCTCTACCAACTGAGCTAGGTGGGCTTCGATCTGTGTTGCTCCGTGGAGCGGGAAACGGGATTCGAACCCGTGACATTCAGCTTGGAAGGCTGACGCTCTACCAGCTGAGCTATTCCCGCAGTGTCCTCTATTGGTGGAGGGAGAAGGATTCGAACCTTCGAAGGCGTGAGCCGGCAGATTTACAGTCTGCTCCCTTTGGCCGCTCGGGCATCCCTCCCAAAAGTGCGCTGCGCTTTGCTGCTCCCTCGCCCCATCCTCACTGCTCACCCACCATCGTTGAAGCTGGCGGCGGGAATCGAACCCGCGACCTTCTGCTTACAAGGCAGGTGCTCTGCCGACTGAGCTACACCAGCAAAGATTTTCTAGCCTGCTAAGCTACCTAAGTTACTGATTTCACAGCTCTTGACAACACTCGACAGACACCCATGCCCGCGGAGACGCAGCGTTCTAGGGGATCTGCTGCGGCTTGTCAAGCGACCGCCGGTTCCGACGGAAAAGGCGGATCAATTCGCCTTGGCCGCCCTCTGGCGGGCAACCTCGTACAGCGCGATCGCACCGGCCGCCGAGACGTTGAGCGACCCTACTTTGCCAGCCATCGGGATGCGCGCGACATGGTCGCAGGTTTTCTTGACCAGCGGCCTCACTCCCGCTCCCTCGCTGCCCATGACGATGGCGATCGGGCTGGTCAAATCGATCTCGCCCAACTCCTGCGCGCCATCGGCGGCAAGCGCAACCGTCCAGACTCCCGCCTCCTTCAGCTGCTCGAGCGCCCGCGTCAAGTTGGTGACCCGCGCGACCGCGCAGTGCTCGAGCGCTCCCGCCGCCGCTTTTGAAGCGGCCGGCGTGACGCCCACCGCGCGGTCCCTGGGCAGGACGACCCCATGCGCTCCCAGGGCATGGGCGCTGCGAACGAGCGCGCCGAGATTCTGTGGATCGGTCACGCCGTCAAGAACCAGCAGGAACGCGCCCGGCTTGATGACGTCCGCGAGTTCCACATAGCCGTACTCGGCCAGCTCCGCCCCGACTCCCTGGTGAACCCCTCCGGCCGAACGGCGCTGGATCTCATTGAACGGTGCGTGCTCGACGCGAACTCCAGCTTGCTCCGCAGCCTGCGCGATGCGGTCGCCACCGCTCGAAGGTTTCCCGTCCTTGCCGCGCTCGATGAGTACGCGCAGGACGTCGCGCGGGTGCGCCCGCAGCGCCTCCAGGACCGGGTTGATGCCATAGACAAAGCGCGGCAGGCTCACTCCACCAGTACGGCGAGGCTAACGTCGCGCTTCTGCCGCTCGCACAACGTCTCGGTGCAGATGAAGAAGTTCACCGTCGCCTTCACCTCATCGCCGCCGGCCGGGCCCGAGGCAACGAAAGGAACGTCGAACTCGACCCCGCGCGCCTTGGTCTCGTGCGTGTCGGCCCGCAGCAATTTCGCCTTCTCGAGCTTGACCGCGCCTCCTGAGCTGAGCGCCACGCTCAGCGGCGCATCCGGCGAGACGTGGGCGCCCGCACGCGGGACGATCTCGAAGTGGGCTTTGCCAGCCGCGCCCTTCTTCACCTTGAGTGGTCCCCGGGTTGATTCGATCCGGTACGCACTCGCGGCTTCGTCAGCGCGGGCCGCGAGAGGGAGGGCGAACAGCAGCGCAAAGGTCGCGAGTCTCATGAGTGCATAGACGCCCCAACACCGCGTTCGATGCAAGCCTTGAATGTCCCCGACCGACAACACCTTCCTGATCCGGGTCAAAGGCGCTTTAGCCGGGCTTCGGTTAGCCGCGGGCCAGCTCTTCGGCCCGCCCGATGATGGGCAGCGCCAGATCCTTCCCCGTCGCGCTCTCGAGGCCCTGCAGGCCGGGGCTCGAGTTGACGTCGAACACCATCGCGCCCGCGCTTCCTTCGATGAGATCGATGGCCGCCACCTCCAGCCCCACCACACGCGCCGCCAGCACCGCCATCGCATCCAGCTCGGCGGGCACCCGCACAGCCTTGAGCTGGGCACCCCGAGCGAGCGTATGCAGAAGCCGTCCGGGCAGCGGCCGCCGCTCGACCCAGGCCACCGCGCGGTCGCCGACGACCAGCGCACGCAGGTCTCGCTCGCGCTTGCGCCGCACGTAGCGCTGCACCAACAGGTTGTGTCCCATCGACAGCACCGCCTCGAGCGCCGCTTCCATGGTTTGCAGCGACTCGCACACCATCACGCCCGGCCGCTCGCCGACCGTGAGCAGCTTGATCAGCACCGGCACGCCGCCGACCAGCTCGACCATCGCTTTCAGGTCGCTCGCGCTCGAGGCCATCACCGTGGTCGGGACCGGCACGCCCTGCGCCGAGAGCAGCTGCAGGGTGCGCATCTTGTTGCGCGACGCAGCGATTCCATTCGCGTCGTTGAGCACTGGCACGCCCATCATCGTGAAGTGATTCACGACGGCAAGCCCGTAGGGCTGGATGGAGGGCGCTATCCGCGGGATCACGACGTCGGTGCGTCCCAGCCGCTTTCGCTGGTAGAACGCACTCGGCGCTTTACCGTCCAGGTGCATCTCGACTTGCAGCGGGTCGAGCACGCGCACCTTCGCGCCACGCAGCCGCGCCGCCTGCGTCAGCCGCTTCGTGGTGTAGATGCCGGCCTTGCGGCTGAGGATGGTGAGGTGCACGCCTGCGCATGAGTTATCTTATGCAGGTGCTGACCGTCATCTCCTGGTTTGCGGCGCGCAGGTCAAGGCGCCCCCTCTTCGAACTCGTTCAGGGTTCGCTCACCAACCGGCCCGCGCTCATCGCGATCGTCTCCGACCAGTACACCAATGAGCATCACATCCGGCCTTTTGCACCGCTGGCCGAGAGGCTGGAAGGCCGCATGGACGTCATCCTCGCCGCCGAGTGGCACGCCGAAGACCGCGTCGCCGAGGGCGAGGCACTCTACCGGTCGCTCGCGGTCGCGCCGCAGGTCCGGGCGAGGCTCACGGCCGATGAGGGCGACCAGAGAGTCGCGCTGGTGGTGCGCCAGAAGAAGCCCATCGCGCTGCTCGAGCTCTTCTTCAGGGAGCGCGCGCGCGTTGACGACGAGGAGGAGCTACGCCTGCGCGCGTTGGAGGACGCGGCGCTGCTCAGGCTCGAAGAGCTGCTTCGACTGCTGCCGCCGCAGCCCCCGCCGCCGTCTCGGCTGCTCGCGCCCGGCGAACACGACTTTGCCGCCAACGGCTTGTGCCGCGCCTGCAACCAGGGCAGCTCGACGCTGTCGCTCTGTCCCGGCACGCGCAAGGACGAGGGGCCGCGCCGCGACCGCTTCGAGCTCATCGAGTTGGACTGATGACGGCCCTCTTCGCAGCGCTCGTGCTCGCCGCCATTCCGGTCCGATCCATCGCTGCTGCGCCCCGGCTCGCGGCGGAGATCGGCCACGGCAAACCGGTGGTGCTGCACTTCTGGGCCACCTGGTGCGGGGCCTGCGTCGAAGAATTTCCCCGCATCCGCGCCGAGCTCAAAAAGCTTTCCGGCCGCGGCATCGCGGTGGCACTGATCTCGATCGATAGACCCGGGGACGCGGCGAAGGTGGAAGAGTTTCTTCAGCGGTTCCAGCTGCAGGATCTGCCAGCCATCATCCTCGACGCGCCCGATCCCGAGCCGGTCGCCCGGGCGGTCGGCGACCTGCGCTGGGACGGCACCCTGCCCGCGACGTTCGTCTTCGATGCGCGCGCGAAGCTGGTCAAGGGCTTCATCGGCCGGACCAACGCGGCGGAGCTGGATGCGGCAGCGCGCAAGCTCACGCACTGACCGCGGCGGCGAGCAGCTTCGCCACCGAATCGACCTCGAGAAATGCGCTGCGCAGCGTCAGCGCGCGCGGATGCGAATCGGTGACGATTACTTTGTCGAAGAGCCCGCTCTGCTGCAGCCGCGGCAGCGCGTCGCCGGGAAAGACGCCGTGCGTGGCCACCGCTGAGATGCGCGTGGCTCCGGCGGCCCGATACGCACGCGCGGCGTTCAGCAGCGACCCGCCGGTGCGAATCAGGTCATCATAGATGACCACATGCCGGCCCTCCACCTGCGCCGAGACGGCTGTAACCTCGGTCCCCGCGGTGGTGCGGCGCTTGAATACGAACGCTGCCGGGACGCCGAGATCGTTGGCCATCGCCTCGACCCACTTGGCGCGGCCCGCGTCGGTGCAGGCGATGGCGAAAGCCGAGCCGGGGGCAGTCCCTGAGCCGGTGTCCGCGGTGAGGCGGCGGATGGCCTGGAGAATCACCGGCTTCGCGGACAGATGGACAGGCCGCAGCGGGCCCTCGAAATAGAAGGGGATGCCTTCGGTGTGCAGGTCCAGCAGCAGCACGCGCGCGCCCGAGCCCGGCAAGGGAATGGACGACAGCAGCCGCGCCCGCGTCTTGGCCGTCACGATCTCGCGAGGCAGCGCGGCGCGCTCCATGGTGGCGTAGCCGAAATAGGGAATCACCAGGCTCAGGCTGCGCGCGCCCGCTTCGACAATGCCGCTGGCGAGGTCGTACAGCTCCAGTGTATCGGCCTCCGAGACGGTGCCGCCCAGGAGCGCAACGTCCTTGCCGGCCGGCGAGGTTTCCAGCCGCAAATAGCGTTCGCCGTCGGGGAACAGCTTGTTCTCCACGGTGCCCCGTTCGAGCCCGGTCGCCGCCGCGAGCGCGGCATACGCCTGCGTATGAAAGAGGATCACGCGCGAGCCTCCAGGATCATCCTCGTCCGGCGTTCGTGCAACCGCGGCTCCAGCCCCACCGGATACGCGTGCGGGTTGGCAAAGCGCCGGCTCCCCGCGGGCAAACGTGCCACCTGCGCGAGGCAGCGCGCACGCGAGTCGGCAAGAGACGGCGTGGCGTACACGCTTTTGCCGCCGCGCACGGCCGGCACCAAAAGATCTTCCCACGGCGTTGTTTCCGGGAGCCGCTTGCGCCGCGTTGGATCGACCGGGTCGACGAGCGTTCCGTCTCCCGGGCCCAGGCGCACGTCGTAGATGCAATCGCCCGCGGGCTCGCCGCCGTGCAGGAACCGCCTGACCTGGAGGATGCCCGGAGTGGTGGTCTTGGCGGTCTGCTCCGAGAGCTTGATGCGGCTCTGCCACTCGCCGCCCGGCTCGCGCACCGCCCCGAGCTTATAGACGCCGGCCAGCGCGCCCTCGCCTCCGCCGGTGACCAGCTGGGTACCTACGCCCCAGGTTCCGATGCGCGCGCCCTGCAGCTTCAGGCTCTCGATCACTCGCTCGTCGAGATCATTGGATCCGAGCACGCGCGCCTGCGGAAAGCCCGCCTCATCGAGCATGCGCCGCGCCTGGATGGACAGCCAGGCGAGATCTCCCGAATCGAGCCGGACACCGAGCAGCTCGTGCCCGTGCGCGCGCAGCTCGCGGCCGATCGTGATCGCATGCGCGACGCCCTGAAGGGAATCGAAGGTATCGACCAGGAACAGGCAATTGCCGGGCAATGCGCCGGCGTATTCGCGAAAAGCGTGCAGCTCGTCGTCGAAGAGCATCACCCAGCTGTGCGCGTGCGTCCCGCGCACCGGAATGCCCAGCAGCTTCCCGGCCATCGCATTCGAGGTAGACTCGACACCTCCGATATACGCCGCGCGCGACGCCAGCAGTGCGCCGTCGATGCCCTGGGCCCGCCGCAGCCCGAACTCCAGCACCGGATCTCCGCGAGCCGCCACGCACACGCGCGCGGCCTTGGTGGCAATCAACGTCTGGAAATTAAGCAGGTTCAATAAGGGGGTCTCGAGCAACATGCAGGGAATGATTGGACCTTGCACCCGCAGCACCGGCTCGTAGGGAAAGACCACCGTTCCCTCCGGGACCGCGTCCACGTCGCAGGTGAGCTGGAGTTCCGATAGATACTGGAGGAACCCGTCGTCGAAGAGCCCTTGTTGCCCGAGCCACTCGAGATCATCGGATTGAAACCGAAAGAGCTTGAACAGCTCGAGCGCGGGTCCCAGCCCTGCCGCCACGGTGAAGCCGCCATCGAATGGCGCTTTGCGAAAGAAGTGATGGAACACCGCCTCGCGCTCGTGCGCGCCCGACTTCCAGGCGGCAAATGCCATGGTCAATTGATACAGATCGGTAAACAACGCGAGTCGCGGTCCATACAGCTCTTCGAGCATTCTTCAGCGCCTCCAGCTCGCTGCCTGTGCCGCAGTGGGATTGACGATCACCTCGCCCGTGTCGCTGTCCAGCGCGATGCGGTCGCCGTTGCCGACGCCATGGAAAATCTGCCGGACGCCGCACACCACCGGCAGCCCCAGCGAAGCCAGCAGCGCCACTCCTGTCGAGGCGTCGGCGTCGGCCGCGCAGATGGCGCCGACCGCGCCGTGCGACCAGCCGCGCAGCGCCGCGAGCCCCGGGAGGTGAACGCCGATGAGCAGCTCGCCCCGCCGGAATCGCGAGGGCTCGAGGCCCGAGAGCCGGTGCGCCACCGCCCCGAGGAACTCCTCGACATCGACCGCGCGCCGCGCCGCCGGCCCGTGAATGGCCAGCGCCCGCGCATACTCGGCAGCGATACGCTCCAGCGCAAGCGACGGCCCCACCCTCGCTTTGAGAAGCTCTTGCGCACGCTCCTCCAGCCGCCCGTCGTCGAGCGTGGTGCAGATCTCCTCCAGCTCGCGGGTCGGCTGCGTGGCAGCCGCGCGCGCCTTCTCGACCAGCGCGTGCACCTCTTCCCGGACGGCCTTGAAAGCGGCCGCGAGTTCCTCGCCAGTCGCTTTATCGCCGCGCTTGCGGGGAATGGCGCGCGACAGCACGGCGGCCATGCCCAGCGTGCGCCCGCACCGGTTGCCGGCGCCGTGGAAGAGGAGGTTCGCGCCCTGCGGGTGCTGCGCGTCGATCAGCGTCGCGATGCCGCGCGTGCAGGAGATGGCGAGCAGCAGGTCCCGCTCGGAGAAGGGTCCCTCCTCGCGCTGCAGCACCAGCGCCCCGCGCGCCCGCGCGGAGCTCAACACCGGGATCGCCAGGAAGGCCGGATATCGCTCCTCGCCGAGCTGCGGAAAATAGGAGAACTGTTCAATCAGCCGCGCGTCGTCCACCGTCACCGGCCGCATCGACTGCACCGCGGTGCCGGTGATGCCCTGCCCCACTTTGAGCCGCACCTCGCCGAGCACGTCCGCGTCGTAGCCGTGGTTGCCGCGCAGCACCAGCTCCTCGCCGGGTTCGAGCACGTAGACGCTCGCAACCGGCACGGAGCAGAGGGTCGCGAGCTGCTTGCAGATGAAGCCCAGGCCCGACGAAAGCGTGCCGCCGCTCGCAGGTCCGGCGGCGAGGTTCAACGCTGCCTGCACGCGGGGAGAACCGAAGACGATCTGCAACGGCACGCGAGAGTCCACGAAGCCAGACTACAAAACATTCGTGCGCTAAAGGGAATGATGAATCGCGACGAGGAGCAGCTGCCGTTCAAATGGGGACACCCGACGCAACTCGTGCCAATCGAGGCCTCGAGTCCCTCGCTCTCAACGCGCCATGATAAGCCCCGCCGATGAAAGACTTTCAGGTCGGCGCCGGCGCAGTGCTGTTGCCGCTCGGCGCTATCGCCTGCTGCTTTCCGCAGGTCTCCACCGGCCTCGGGCTCCTGCTCGGCCTCGTTATCGCGTTGACCGCCGGCAATCCTTATCTCGACCGCACTCGCAAGCTGACGCCAAAGCTGCTCGCGCTCTCGGTGGTCGGCCTTGGCGCCGGCATGGATCTGCGCGTCGTCGCCCGCGTCGGTGCGCACGGCATCCTCTATACAGTTCTCGGTATATCGACAGCATTGCTGCTGGGCGCGCTTCTCACCCGCTTATTGAAAGTCGAGCGCAATGTCGGCACGCTCATCACGGTGGGCACCGCCATCTGCGGCGGCAGCGCCATTGCCGCCATCGTGCCGGTCATCCGGGCAAAAGATCACCAGGCCTCGGTCTCGCTCGCCACCGTCTTCCTGCTCAATGCACTGGCCCTCTTCCTCTTTCCCCCTATCGGCCGGTGGATGTCTCTCAACGACGCCCAGTTCGGACTCTGGAGCGCGCTCGCCATCCACGACACCAGCTCGGTGGTCGGCGCCGCGGTCGCCTGGGGCGGCAAGGCAGTAGAAATCGCGACTACGGTCAAGCTCGCGCGCGCTCTCTGGATCGTTCCGCTCACCCTCGCCGTCAGCTGGTGGCACGCGCGCAGTGGCGGTGAGGCAGCGCACGGAAAGGCCCGCCGACCGTGGTTCATCGCCGGCTTCGTCCTGGCTGCCGCGCTGGTTACTTATGTGCCGGGATTGCAGGCCCCGGGGCACCTGGTCTCGGTCGTCGCCAAGCAGGCGCTGGTGGTGACTCTCTTTTTGATCGGAGCCAATCTGACCCGGGGCGCATTGAAAGCCGTTGGCGCGCGGCCGCTCCTGCTCGGCGTCCTCCTCTGGATATTGGTGGCGAGCGCCAGCCTGGCCGCTATCTCGCAGCGCCTGGTCTTCTGATCCTTAGGTTGCGCGTCACAAATCATCGGCGCAATGTTCGACCTTCGCTTTTCAGAATTACGCCAAGGAGGCTCCATTGGACGCATCCTCTGCTCCCCGCCGCGCCGCGCGCAATCTGGAACATGCCGTCGTGCGCTTCGCCGGCGACTCCGGCGATGGCATGCAACTGACCGGTACGGAGTTCACCCGCGAGGCCGCGATGCACGGCAATGACCTCGCCACCTTCCCCGATTTCCCGGCGGAGATCCGCGCGCCCGCCGGCACCACCGCGGGGGTCTCGGGATATCAAATCCAGTTCGCCTCTCATGAGGTCTTCTCGGCGGGTGACCAGCCCGACACACTGGTGGCAATGAATCCCGCCGCATTGAAAGTTCATTTGCAGGATCTCAAGAAGGGCGGGCTGCTGATCCTCAATGAGGCTGCCTTTACCGAGGGCGATCTCAAGCGCGCCGGTTGGGCCGCCAATCCCTTGACCGATCATTCGCTCGATGGCTATCGATTGATTCAAATCGACTTCGAGAAGCTGGTCAGTCTCGCGGTCGAGGGGCTGGGACTGCCCACCAAGGACGCCGCCCGCTGCAAGAACTTCTTCGCGCTGGGGCTCGTCTTCTGGCTCTATTCAAGGGAGACCAAGAGAGAAGAAGAGAGCATCAAGTCGCGCTTCGCCAAGACACCCGCGCTCGCCCAGGGCAACTTGCGCGCCTTCAAGGCCGGATACTTTTATGGCGAGACCACCGAGGCCGCCGACGCGCCCTATCAAATCGCGCCGGCGAAGCTGCAACACGGCCGCTATCGCAACGTCATGGGCTCGACTGGGCTGGCGCTGGGCTTGATCGCGGCGGCGCAGAAGTCCGGACTGCGGCTCTTCTTCGGCAGCTATCCCATCACGCCTGCGAGCGACGTCTTGCACGAACTCGCCAAGCACCGGCGCTTTGGCATCACGACGTTTCAGGCCGAGGACGAAATCGCGGCCGTCGCGTCGGCCATCGGCGCGGCATTCGGCGGCGCGCTGGGGGCGACCGCATCGTCGGGACCGGGCATGGCTTTGAAGAGCGAGGCAATCGGCCTGGCCGTCATCGTCGAGCTGCCGCTGGTGATCATCAATGCTCAACGAGGAGGCCCGTCGACGGGGCTGCCGACCAAGACCGAGCAGTCCGATCTCTTCCAGGCCGTCTATGGCCGCAATGGCGAGTGCCCGCTGCCGGTGCTCGCCTGTCGCAGCCCCGCGGATTGCTTCGATACCGTCTTCGAGGCCGCTCGAATCGCCATTGAGTATCGCACACCGGTTATCGTATTGTCAGACGGCGCCATTGGCAACGGCACCGAGCCCTGGCTCTTGCCGGACGTTGACTCCCTCCCTGCCATCGACCCGAAGCTGGCCGTGGATCCGGCTGGGTTCATGCCCTACTCGCGCGACGAAAAGTTGGCGCGGCCCTGGGCCATTCCCGGTACGCCCGGCCTCGAGCACCGGGTGGGCGGCCTCGAGAAAGACTTCGTCACCGGCAACGTCAGCTACGACCCGCAGAACCACGAGCGCATGACGCATGTCCGCGCCGAGAAGGTGGCTCGCATCGCCGACCAATATCCCCCGCTGCAGGTCGCGGGGGACCCCGAAGGTGAGGTGCTGGTCATCTCGTGGGGCGGCACCTATGGCTCGGTGACGCAGGGAATGATGGAGGCGCGCGCGGCCGGCGCCCGCGTGGGACATCTTCACCTGCGCCACATCTTCCCGCTGCCGCATGGACTGGTGGACATCGTTGCGCGCTATCGCAGCGTCCTGATACCTGAACTCAATCTCGGGCAATTGCGGCTCCACCTGCGCGGCCAGCTTGGAATCGAGAGCCAGGGACTCAACAAGATCCAGGGAAAGCCATTCCATGTCGCCGAAGTCCGCGCCGCCATCGAGGCGCTCGCCATGAAGGTCGCGCACGCGCGCAGGGAGATCGCATGACCTCGCTTCTGAAGCTGACCAAGAAGGATTTCACCTCGGACCAGGAAGTCCGCTGGTGCCCCGGCTGCGGCGACTTCGCCATCCTGGCGATGGTGCAGAAGCTGATGCCTGAACTGAACATTCCGCGCGAGAACATCGTCTTCGTCAGCGGCATCGGCTGCTCGTCGCGCTTTCCCTACTATATGAATACCTATGGATTCCACGGAATCCACGGCCGCGCACCGGCCATTGCCACCGGGCTCAAGATGGCCCGGCCGGAACTGACCGTCTTCGTCGTCACCGGCGACGGAGATTCCCTGAGTATTGGCGGCAATCACCTGATTCATGCGCTGCGACGCAACATCGATCTGAAGATCCTGCTTTTTGACAACCGCATCTATGGATTGACCAAGGGCCAGGCTTCCCCCACTTCCGAGCTGGGGAAGAAGACCAAGAGTTCTCCTTTTGGAACCGTCGACCGGCCCTTCAATCCAATGACACTCGCACTGGGCGCCGGCGCGACCTTCGTCGCTCGAACGGTGGCGAGCGATACTGCGCATATGACGCAGATCCTGCGCCGCGCCGCGCTGCACAAGGGCGCTGCCTTCGTGGAGATCTGGCAGAACTGTCCCGTCTTCAATGACGGCGCCTTCGACGACTGGTCCGAGCGCGACGTGCGCGAGGAGCAGTTGATCAAGCTCGAACACGAGAAGCCGCTCGTCTATGGAAAAGCCCGCGACAAGGGATTGCTGATTGGCGGAGGTTTTTCGCTCGAGCGCGGAAGCGCCGCGGGCGCGCTGGTGCACGACGAGGCGCGAGACAACGTGGCGCTGGCCATGGCGCTCGCTTCACTGGAGCCGCCTTATCCGCAGCCGGTGGGCGTGCTGCGTGCGGTCTCGCGGCCCACCGTCGATGCGCTGGCGCGCGAGCAGGAACTGGAGCTGGCGGCGGCTTCTACCAAGCCGGCTACGCTCGAGTCGCTGCTGAACTCGGGGGATACCTGGAATGTATCGGGTGAAATCGGATGAACTTCGCGGACGTGCCGCGCATCGGGCAGGGGACCTGGCAAATCGAGGACGACGACCGCCCCGCGATGATCGCTGCGCTGCGGGCTGGGTTCGACGCGGGATTGACCCATATCGACACCGCCGAATTGTACGGCGGCGGCTATGCCGAAGAGGTGATCGCCGAAGCGCTGGGCGATCGCCGCGAGCGGCTGTTTTTGGTCAGCAAGGTGATGCCGTCGAATGCCTCGCGCCGCGGGACGGTGACCGCCTGCGAGCGCAGCCTCCGCCGGCTTGGCACCGATCGCCTTGATTGCTACCTGCTGCATTGGCCCGGATCGGAGCCGCTCGAAGATACCCTGGAAGCCTTTGAAGAGCTGCGCAATGCCGGCAAGATCCGCGCATATGGAGTGAGCAACTTCGGCGAGGATTTGCTGCGCGAGGCAGCGCGCATCGCCGGCCCGGGAAAGATCGCCTGCAACCAGGTCTTGTATAACCTCGGCGAGCGGCACATCGAGTCAAAGCTGCTCCCCGCCTGCCGCGCGCTGGATATCGCCGTGGTGGGCTATTCCCCATTCATGGACTTCAAAGAATCCCCCGCGCTGCGCTCCGTGGCCACCGAGCTGGGCGCGACCGGACGGCAGGTCGCGCTGGCCTTCCTCGCGCGCAACGCCCTGCAGATCCCCAAAGCGTCTCGCGTCGATCACGTCCGCGACAATGCCGGCGCGCTGCACCTGCGCCTGACAGCCGAGCAGACCGCCCGCATCGAAGAAGCCTACCCATCAAAAGTGCGCCGCCAACTCCCGACCGCTTGATATGGGGACCCAAAGAATATGGGGACACCATACTCATTTCTCCCCCTGGTAGCTGGGACGAAATCTGTATGGTGTCCCTATATTCTACTCCGGCACGAAATACGTATGGTGTCCCCAGATTGCGAGCCGCGGGAGTGGCACCGGTGAAAACAAATGCGGCCCGGATCCTTGACGCTCTTGGCATTCGCTACCAGCTGCGCGAGTACGCGGTGGACGAGGAAGACCTCTCGGCCGAGTCGGTAGCGCGCAAGGTCGGCCTTCCGCTTCCGCAGGTCTTCAAAACCCTGGTGGCGCGCGGCGACCGCAATGGTGTCTGCCTCGCGGTGGTCCCCGGCGACACGCAGCTCGACCTCAAGGCGCTCGCAAAGCTGACCGGCGACCGCAAAGTCGAACCCGTGGCTTTAAAGGAAGTCCAACCATTGACCGGATATATCCGCGGCGGAGTCACCGTACTTGGCTGCAAGAAAGACTATCCAGCCTTCGTTGACGAAACGATTGAGTTCTTCGACCTCATCTCCGTATCGGCAGGCGTGCGCGGGACGCAAATCTTCCTCGCGCCAGCGGACTATCTCCGGGCGACGAAGGCACTCGTTGGAGCCATCGCGCGCAGCAGTTGAACTCTGCGTACGGCCAGGCATGAGCGCGGGTCTTTAGCCTCCTTCACAGCCGGCTTGACTCCGCGGCGCGGACCGCTTGCTGCGCGAGCAGCTGGACGCCAAAAAGGAAAGAGGCGAAGCGCTCGTCTTTGGTCAATCCCTGCTTGTAGCGGGCATAGATCTGCTGCGCGACCACTGCCGTCTTGAAGAGTGCGAAGCAGTAGTAGAAGAGCATTCCAGAGACATCGCGCCCGGTCCGGTCCCCGTACAGCGCCGCCAGCTCCGCGCGCTTGAGGCTGCCGGGCGCGAAGGTAGGCCCGAAAGCGAAAGACTTCAGCGCCTCGTCGTCACCCGCCTCGATCCAGTAGCCGAGCGCCGTGCCGAGGTCCATGAGCGGGTCGCCGACCGTGGCCATCTCCCAGTCGAGCACGCCGACGATGCGCGCGGGGTCGGCCGGATCCAGCACGAGATTGTCGTACTTGAAATCATTGTGAAGCAGCGTCGCGCCGGAGACCTTTGGCACGCGGAGGTCGAGCCAGGCAGCAATCGCATCGACCTCGGGGATATCGTCCGTGCGCGCGTCGTGCCAGCGCCGGGTCCAGCCGTCCACCTGGCGGCGGACATATCCTTCCGGGTGGCCTTCGATACCGGCAGCGCGCCAATCAATGGCGTGCAGCGCCGCCAGCTGGTCAATGAAAGCCTCGCACAGCGCGCGCACGCGGCTGGCCGGCATTTCAATGCGCAGCGAGGCGCCGCGCAGGATCACGCCGCGGATGGGCTCCATCAGATAAAAAGGCCCGCCCAGCACGGAGACATCCTCGCAAGCCGCCACCACGCGCGGCGCTTGCGGATAGAGCGGGGAGATCCGGGAGAGGATCCGCACCTCGCGCGACATATCGTGCGCGCCTTTCACCTTGCTGCCGAAGGGCGGCCGCCGCAGCACCAACTCGCGATCTCCGACGCGCACCAGATAGGTCAGGTTCGAATGCCCGCGAGGAAACTGCTCCACGACCACCTCGCCTTTGAATCCCTGGGAGGCGAGCCACGGCTGCAAGCGGGCCAGGTCGACCTCCTCGCCCGGGCGGACGTCCCTGGGCGAATCGATCACTTGATCTCCAGCCCATACGCGCGCAGTACGCGCTTCGCGACCACGGTCTTGTGCACTTCGTCGGCGCCGTCATAGATGCGCGCCGCACGCTCGTGGCGATAGAACGACGCCAGCACGGTATCGTCCGTCATTCCCAGCGCGCCGTGCGTTTGCAAAGCACGGTCCAGAACCTCCTGCATCACATTGGCCACGAAATATTTGATCGTTGAGATTTCGATGCGCGCAGCTCGCGCCCCGCGCTTCTCCATCTGCCACGCGGCATTCAAGACCATCAATCGAGCCGCGTCGATGGACGCGCGGCTATCGGCAATCCAGGTCTGCACCGTCTGCCGTGTCCCCAGCGCGCGGCCCGGCGCGATCTCGCGAGTCGCCGCGCGCGCGCACATCAAATCAAAGCTGCGCTCGCAGATGCCAATCCAGCGCATGCAGTGATGAATGCGACCCGGCCCCAGCCGCTCCTGCGCGATGGCAAACCCCGCGCCCTGCCCGCCCAATAGATTTTCCAAAGGCACCCGGCAGCCGCGCAAGGCCACCTCGGCGTGGCTCATCCAGCCCGAGCCCGCGTCGCCCATCACGGAGATATTTCGAACCAGCTCAAAGCCCGGGGTCTCGAGCGGGACGATGATTTGCGAAGCACGCAAGTGCGGCGGCGCCTCGGGGTCGGTCACCGCCATGACGATGGCAAAGCGCGCCCCGTCGGCCGAGCTGCAGAACCACTTGTCACCATCAATGACCCACGAGTCGCCGTCGCGCACGGCGCGCGTGGAGAGCCAGGTGGGGTTGCTCCCGGGCCTTTCTCGCTCGGTCATGGCAAAGCAGCTGCGGATCTCCCCCAGCACCAGCGGGCGCAACCATTGCGCCTGCTGTTCGGGCGTTCCAAACAGATGCAAGATCTCCATGTTGCCCGGGTCCGGTGCCTGGCAGTTCATCGAGTAGTGACCAAGAGGGCTACGGCCAAGCTCCTCGCTCACCATCGCGTGCGAGAGCAAATCGAGCCCCATGCCGCCCTGCTCTCGCGCGATCTGCGGCGCCCAGAGTCCCTGCCGTTTCGCCTCGCTGCGCGCGTCATTCAGCGCCGGCGTCAGCGCCCGGAAGCCTTCCGCCAATCGCGGCTCGAGCGGAATCAAGTGAGTCGCAACGAAAGCGCGAACCTTCGCGACCAGCTTCTGCGTCTCTTCCGGAATCGAGAAATCCACGGGCACCTCGAGGGGAGCAAGCGGCGCGGATGAGACGCTCCGGCACGCGCAAGGTCAAGCCGAAGGAGACAAGTGATCAAGCGACCAGTGGCAGCGGGGGCGGGTTTGTCTTATAGGGAAGCCTTCAGTCGCACAGCGGCACTTAATTCTTCAGGAGACGTAATGACGCTGAACGCAAAGCTCACTTTCGACGCAGGCGCGGGACGTACGGGCTCGTTCTATTCGTTGCCCGAGCTGGAGCGGCAGGGACTGGGGAAGATCTCCCGGCTGCCCGTCTCGCTGCGGGTGGTGCTCGAGTCGCTCGTGCGCAATCTCGACGGCAAGCGCGTTCGCGAGGAGGACGTGCGGACGCTGGCCGCCTGGCAGCCCAAGGCGCAGCGCACCGAGGAGATCCCTTTCGTGGTCAGCCGGGTGCTGCTGCAGGACTTCACCGGCGTCCCGCTGGTGGTGGACCTGGCGGCCATGCGCAGCGCGGTCGAGAAGCAGGGCCGGGCAGCTAGGTTGGTCGAGCCGCGGGTCCCGGTGGACCTGGTCATCGACCACTCGGTCCAGGTGGACTTCGCGCGCGTCCCCAATGCGCTGCAGCTCAATATGGGCATTGAATTCACCCGCAATCGCGCCCGCTATGAATTCCTCAAGTGGGGAATGCAGGCCTTCGATGGACTCAAGATCGTCCCGCCTGGAATCGGAATCGTTCACCAGGTCAACCTCGAGTTCCTCGCCACCGGAATCCACGAGAAAGACGGCGTCTACTATCCCGACTCGCTGGTCGGCACCGACTCGCACACCACCATGATCAATGGCCTCGGTATCGTGGCCTGGGGCGTGGGCGGCATTGAAGCCGAAGCGGCCATGCTCGGACAGCCGGTCTATATGCTCACGCCCGATGTGGTCGGGGTCAACCTGCACGGCAAGCTGCGCGCCGGCGTCACCGCCACCGATCTGGTGCTGACCATTACCGAGATGCTGCGCAAGGCGAAGGTGGTGGGCAAGTTCGTCGAGTTCTTCGGTGCAGGTGCCGAAAGCCTTCCTGTCCCCGAGCGAGCCACCATCGCCAATATGGCGCCCGAGTATGGCGCGACCATGGGCTACTTCCCGGTCGACGAGCTCTCCTGCCAATACCTGCTCGCCACCGGCCGCACGCCCGAGCGTGTGAATCAGCTGCGCGCGTACTACCAGGCGCAGGGCTTGTTCGGCATTCCGAAGGTGGGCGAATGCGATTACACTCAAATGCTCGAGCTCGACCTCGGCAGCGTGCAGACCAGCGTGGCGGGGCCGAAGCGGCCACAGGACCGCATCATGCTCCCGAAGCTCAAAGAGACCTTTAATAAATTGTTGGTCGAGGCCGCGCCGGGCGGATATGGCAAGTCCAGGGATGACGTGGGCAAGCGTTTCCACGCGATCGTCGCCCCGCCGGCCATCGAACACTCGAGCGGTGGCGGTCAGCAGGACAGCGCGACCGCGCCGCTGGCGGTACGGCAGGGCGTCTCCACGCGCGATACCAATCCGCACACCGAGGCGGAGATGATGAGCAACCGGCCCACGCCGGACCGCGTGCCCACGCAGGAATTGCATCAAATGAACATGCCGGTTGATATCGGCCACGGCGACGTGCTGATTGCCGCCATCACTTCCTGCACCAACACTTCGAATCCCACCGTCATGCTCACCGCGGGGCTGGTGGCGAAGAAGGCGGTCGAGAAGGGGCTGCACGTGCGGCCAGAGGTAAAGACCTCGCTGGCGCCCGGCTCGCGCGTGGTCTCGCGCTATCTGGAAAAGACCGGGCTGCAGCCTTATCTGGACAAGCTCGGTTTCGTTACCGTCGGTTATGGCTGCACGACTTGTATCGGTAACAGCGGCCCGCTTGATCCGCATGTCGAGACCCTGATTACCAAGAATGATGTCATCGCCGCGAGTGTGCTGTCCGGCAATCGCAACTTCGAGGCGCGCGTTCACCAGAACATCAAGGCGAACTTCCTGATGAGTCCGCCGCTGGTGATCGCCTTTGCCATAGCCGGTCGCGTCGATCTGGACCTGTCGAAAGACCCTATTGGCCTGGGCCGCGACGGCAAGCCGGTCATGCTGGCCGATATCTGGCCCAGCGAGGCGGAGATCAACGTGATGCTCGCCGCCGCCTCCGACGCCGATTTGTATCGCAAGAACTACAGTGGCGATCTGGCCGCCGAAAGCCCCGAGTGGCGCAGCGTGCCGGCACCCACCGGGCTCGTCTATGAATGGAATACCAAGTCTACCTATATCCAGGAGCCGCCTTACTTCGAGGGCTTCGTCATGCAGGCGCCGGAGAAGACCGCCGACATCCGGGGCGCGCGGCCGCTCGCTATCTTCGGCGACTCGGTCACGACCGACCATATCTCGCCGGCCGGCTCCATCAAGCCCTCTTCTCCCGCGGGCAAGTACCTTTTGGCCGAGGGCGTGAAAGTCGAGGACTTCAACAGCTATGGCGCGCGGCGCGGCAATCACGAGGTGATGGTGCGCGGGACCTTCGCCAATGTGCGCATCAAGAATCTGATGCTGCCGGGAACCGAGGGCGGCATTACCTTGCTGCAGCCGGCGGGCATCAAGACTTCAATCCACGAGGCGGCGCTCGAATACCAGAAGATCGGAACGCCTTTGATTGTCTTTGCCGGCCACGAATATGGCACTGGCAGCTCGCGGGACTGGGCAGCCAAGGGGACCATGCTCCTCGGCGTCAAGGCGGTGATCGCGAAGAGCTTCGAGCGGATTCATCGCTCCAATCTCGTCATGATGGGCGTGCTGCCCTGCCAGTTCCTCGAGGGCGAGGACGCGCAGACGCTAGGCCTCGACGGCACCGAGACCTTCGACCTGCTGGGCCTCGAGCCGCTGCCGACGCCGCGGCAGGAGGCGCGCCTGGTGATCCACAAGTCGGGCGGCCGCGATTATGAAGCGCGGGTGACCGTGCGAATCGATACGCCAATCGAAGTCGAATACTATCGGCACGGCGGTATCCTCCCTTATGTGCTGCGTCAGATACTTTCCCTCCGTGAGGTTCAATAGGCTCGCTTCCGAGGGAGAGCACGCCGTGTAACTCGATTGTGCAGTCTGCGTGAAGGGTCGCCAAAGGCCCCTCGGATGGCGTCAGCGCTGATGGACTTCTCCTTCTTCTTGATCTCGGCCAGCTTGCTTTTGCACGCCTCTATTTGCCCCTGCCACTCGCCCTGACCGACCTTGCTGCGCTGTCGCGCAACAGCCCGCTCAAGCCACTTTGGATCAGGGATGCCTATCGAGTGCGACAAGCGCCCTTGGCGGCAGAGACTCCGAGGGCGCGCCTCCATGAGAATGAAAACCCGCGGGTTCGTCTGCGCGGCACCGCTACTTACGACCGAAACCGGCCAAACGCGACCTTCTTGGCATCGGGGAGTGACTGAAACATTGAGAGAACCGGCTCCTCGGGCGAGAGCCGCCTCGACAACTTAGGCAGCGCCTTCCACTGCTTCTTCTCCATGAACTCAACTTCCTCCGAGACAAGCTCCTGCGAGCACTCGGGGCACTGGGACAGAGACACGTTCAGTCTGAATCCTGCGCCCTCAGGCTGTTGTAACGCGCCGAAGTAGTCCGGTGACGGGGTGAGCTTGGCGCGGACAGCGTCGATGAACGCGGCGCTACCTTGCTTCGATACTGCGAACCTACGGCGGAAGTAGCGTCCACATTTTTCGCAGAACGCCTCCTTCTGGAGTACCAGGAAGGTGCAGGCTCCACCGGCCAAGAACTCGAGAGGTTGCACGCCCGCGATCACGTAGCCAAGGTTCCCCACATCGACGCCGAAGCCGCCACCGTGCCCCATCGAGTACCGCTGGTTACCGAGATATATTTTCACGAAGGTCCAGAAGTCCACCACATCCATTGCCGTTCGACCGTCTGGCAACTGAAGAGTCGCGTATGTGCCAAAGTAAATGAGGAATTGCGTTAGTCCTGCGATTGCGACCATGCCGAGGGCCATGACCGCATTCGCTCGCGCATCGAACAGCTTGGCTCCTGCGTAGAAGCCGCTGGACGAAGCGATCCCCGTGATTGCCGCACCGGCAGGTATGATGAACCAGACCATCAAAGTGAAGAAACTGAATTCGAGGTAGCGTTGTAAAGCGAGGCAGATAGCCGCGCAGATCAAAGACGTGACCAACCCACCAGCAAGACCAGCTATCGTGCCGAGCATCGTCCGCATGATGTTCCCCTCCACCTGTACATTCTACCCGAGTCCGTGGCGTCCCGAAAAACTGCCCAGAAATTGACCGCTCCAAACTCTGGACCCACACTGCGCCACCCCGGGGGGCCTCGTGTACTGGCGAATCCCGCCCGATCCGACGTTGACCGGGCTTGTCGTTGCTGCGCGTGCGGAACGGTTCCCGCTCAATCTGGACGCCGTTTGTGCGAGCGCCGCACGGGCTTCTCGATGATCTCTTCTACACGCACAAACCTCGTACTTACAAGTTGACGCACGTTACGCCTGGGGATTCGGTTCTCTCCGCGTTTCAGTCACTACCCGATGCCAAGAAGGCTGCGTTTGGCCGGTGTCGGTCGTAGTAGCGGTGCCGCGGAGACGAACCCGCGAATTCTCGTTCTCGCGGCGACGAGTCCTCGGGGTGTCGGCGGCGAAGGGACGTCGATCGCGCAGTTTGTAGACGAAAGCCATCCAGCCCGCATTTTGGCCGAGCGCCGAGCCGCGCGCTGTAGGCCAAACTTGCCTCGTCGCTCGTAAACCGCGCTTTTGCACCTGCCTTCGGGACAACGCCGCACATTTGTGTCTCCCGCGTGTGATGTTTTGTAGAGCCAGGCGAAACATAGGGAGATCAACCCAGGACGCCCCGCCAATGACGCCAAGTAGACAAGCGCGTTTCGCCCAGCTTCTCGAGGAGCATCGCCGCATTCTTTACAAGGTCGCGCGGGGCTACTGCCGCCACGAGAGCGACCGGGCCGATCTAATCCAGGAGATGGCGGGCCAGCTCTGGCGCGGGTTTGCGCGCTACGACAAGCGGATTCGCTTCTCGACCTGGATGTACCGGGTCGCGCTGAACGTGGCGATCTCGTTCTATCGAAGCGAGGGCCGCCGCATCCGCGACGCGCTGCCCCTCGATGGCCCGACGCTCCAATGGATCGTGGAGAACGTGGCCGCTCAGCGGCCGGCCGCGGAAACCGCGCATGAGGAGAGCGAAGAGCTGCGGCGCTTGCGGGAGCTGGTCTTTGCGCTCGCACCGCTCGACCGCGCGCTGATCACGCTCTATCTGGACGGCAACAGCCACGCGGAGATCGCCGAGATCGCCGGCCTCTCGGTGACCAACGTAGGTACGAAAATTCAACGGATCAAAGAGCGACTGCAGCGGACATTCGAGACAGCAGAGCGGCGGGATTTGCAGACAAGGCGCGCCTTGCACACAGAACCAGGAGACGGAATATGACGATCGACGATCTCAAGAGCGAGTGGTCCGCGGCCAGCGAACAGTCAGGGAGTCCATTTGGGGTGAGGCCACGCCGCGTCTCGATGACCGCGCGCGTTCGACGCTCGCTGCGTTGGCTCACCGGCTCCACCGCGATCGAGCTGGTGCTCAATCTCCTTGCCGTCGTCGCGCTGGGAGATTTCATCGCCGGACACGTCAGTGAACCCCGATTTCTAATTCCCGCTTTCTGCCTGGATATCGCCGCGATCGCGATCGTGATCTCCAATGTCCGCCAGTTGGTGAAAGTCAGCCGCGTCGACTTTGGGGCCACGTTGATCCGCCTCCAGACTGACCTGGGAGCTATTAGCCTCGAGCGGGTTCGCGTCACGCTGGGCACGCTGCTCGTCGCGCCGCTCTGTTGGACGCCGCTCTTGATCGTGGGCCTCGCTGCGATAGGCGTCGATGCCTATGCGGCGCTGGGCACGAGCTTCCTGCTCGCCAATCTGATCTTTGGCGCGGCGGTGATTCCGGCGGCGATCTGGGGCTCGCGGCGATATGCGCCTGTTCTCCGCGGCTCGCCGCTTTTGCGAAGCCTGGCCGAGCAGATCTCTGGCTACAATTTGCAGCGGGCGAAGGCTGCGCTGGTGGAGTTTTCCGAAATGGAGGAGACGGCTTAATCAGATTTACCAATCAGCGGTCAATAGACCCGCTCGGGCGTCGCGCCCGAGTAGTACCAGCTTAAGCGACGAGATCCGTGAACGGATCGCAGCGCTTTCTCGAGCCGAGGCGGCTTTACGTCAGACGCGCAAAGCTCAGAAAGTCAGCCCCCATTCGAACTTCAAGAACATGACCCTGTCATCCGGAGCGCCGAGTTGATCGTGCCGAAAGAGCGACACCCCGACGGCCATCCGATAGGGAAGCGCACGATTGACGCCTGACTCGATCTCCTGCTTATCCGTCGGCGCGGCGTCGAATTGCCCTGAGGTTCTCATAGAGGTGATAATTCAGTTGGCTGTTCCAGCGCGGAAGAAAACGCCACTCCAGATTGCCGGAGCCGTCGCCAAACACCCCGCCTCCACCGTAAAGCCGTCCGGGCCTCACCAGGACTCAATGCCTTCCTTGGTGGTCCAGCGGTCCCATTTGTCTTCAATGACTGCTTGGCAGACTCTCTAACGGGCTGTGGCCCGGGGACCGCGGCCGCACTTAGTTGCGCGTAGCGGTCCGCCCCACATCGATCGCCCGGCGAACCGACTCCAGCAGGACGCTCAGGTCAAAAGGCTTTCGCAGCACGGCGAATGATTTCAGGTCCGCCGCCTCGTAACCCTGATTCGCGCTCGCGACTATCACCGGAATGAACGACCACTCGGGATGCAGGCGGATCTCGGTCAGGAAGTCGAAGCCGTTGAGCACCGGCATCATCAGATCGAGAAGAATCAGGTCGGGGTTGAACTGGAATCCCAGGCGGTCAAGAGCGTCTTGTCCATTCTCGGCCGTGATCACGTCATATCCTTCGTCTGTCAGGATCTGCGCCATGGACTGGCGGGTGTCGGAATCGTCCTCCAACAAAAGGATTGAGGCTCTTTCCTCCGAAGGGGTTTGTCGCGACTGCTCCCAGTCATTGAGCATCGCAGTCGCCATCAGAGGGGCTCCATGATGGTGCCGACGACGATAGCCCGATCCACGTCGGGTGGTGGAGGCAGCACAGGATCTACGGTGAGGAGCGCGCCGGCCATATGTTGCCGCAGCAGGGGGATCCATTCGCGGACCTCGACCTGGATCCCGCCGCAAGACTCTCCGAGGGACCGGGCCGCGACGAACGCCGCGGCAGCGGCGCTGGGTGCGAGGCAATCAACCGCGATCGGCCTTTGGTCGCAGCGAAGCCGGCACCTGAAAGTCTTCAATCTTTGAATTGACCGCACTTCGCCCGGGGGCAGGGCACTCATCGGCGTGTGCCGGTTGGCCGGTGCGCCGGGGTCTGCCCGGTCGAATTGAAGCGAGAGCGCCGGGGACAACCGGCGTCTTCACCGGAACCTTGAGCGGGGGTCAGCATACCGCCGTACCTGTGCAACCGCGCGGCCACAGTCACAATAACGTATCCCCTTGAAAAATGACGGTATTTTTCCAAGGCAATTTGATGGACTGAATAGATTACAACTGTTTTCGATGGAAAGGCTGTAAGGGCGACAGCTTGTTGTCTAAAGCCGAACTGGACCCTGGCGCCCCGCTCGAAAGGTTCGAGTAGGATGCAGACTCACTTCTGGAGCCCATCATGAGTCGACTTTTCCCGCTCCGCTGGTCCGCCTGAATGGATTGGCCCTCCGAACGCGTCGTGGTCACCGGGGGGGCGGGCTTCCTCGGCAGCTATGTAATCGAAAAGCTGCGCGCACGCGGGTGCCGGGCAATCGTGGTCCCGCGCTCGCGCGACACGGACCTGGTGCGGCTCCCCGACGTCCAACGACTGCTCGCCGAGACGCGCCCGACCCTGGTGATGCACCTGGCCGCCCGCGTCGGCGGCATCGGCGCCAACCGCGACAACCCCGGCCGGTTTTTCTTCGAAAATTTGATGATGGGCGCGCAATTGATTGAAGAATCGCGCAAGGCGGGCGTACGCAAGCTCGTCGCCACCGGGACCATCTGCGCTTATCCGCGGGACGCCCCGGTCCCCTTCCGCGAAGAAGACCTCTGGAATGGATACCCCGAAGAGACCAATGCTCCTTATGGCCTGGCCAAGAAGATGCTGCTCGTCCAGTCGCAGGCCTATCGCCAACAATACGGCTTCAATTCAGTGGTGGTCTTTCCCGTCAATCTCTATGGCCCGCGCGACAACTTCGATCTGCAGACCTCGCATGTGATTCCGGCCCTCATCCGCAAGTGCCTCGCGGGCGGCGACGAGCTCACCGTCTGGGGCGATGGCACCCCCACGCGCGAGTTCCTCCACGCCCGCGACGCGGCGGAAGGCATCCTGCTCGCCGCCGAGCGCTATGATTCATCCGAGGCGGTGAACCTCGGCGCAGGATTCGAGATCAGCATCCGTGCGCTGGCGGAGAAGATTGCCGCGCTCACCGGCTTTCGCGGCCAGCTGCGCTTCGATCCCTCGAAGCCCAACGGCCAGCCGCGCCGCAAGCTCGACGTCTCGCGCGCGAAAGAGCGCTTCGGCTTCGAAGCCAGCATCGGTTTCGACGAAGGCCTGCGCGAGACCATCGAGTGGTACAAGTCCCAGCCATGAAGAAGGCGCTCATCACCGGCATTACCGGCCAGGACGGCAGCTATCTCGCCGAGCTGCTGCTCGAAAAGGGTTACGAGGTCCACGGCATCATCCGGCGATCGTCTTCCTTCAATACCCAGCGCATCGACCATCTCTATGTCGACGGGCATACCGAAGGCGCGCGGCTCTTCCTGCATTACGGCGATTTGAATGATTCCAGTTCCATCAATGCGCTGTTGCAGAAAGTCGCACCCGACGAAATCTACAACCTGGGCGCGCAGTCGCATGTGCGGGTCAGCTTCGACGTCCCCGAATACACCGCCGAGGTGACCGCGCTGGGCGTCCTGCGGATGCTGGAGGCGCTGCGCGAGAGCGGCGCCCGGCCGCGCTTCTATCAGGCCAGCTCGTCCGAGCTGTTTGGCAGCGCGCCTTCGCCGCAGAACGAAAAGACGCCCTTCCACCCGCGCAGCCCCTATGCGGTCGCCAAGCTCTTTGGCTATTGGTCGGTCATCAATTACCGCGAAGCGTACGGCTACCACGCGGTCAATGGGATCCTCTTCAATCATGAATCTCCGCGGCGCGGCGAGACCTTCGTCAGCCGCAAGGTCACGCGCGCGGTGGGCCGCATCAAGCATGGACTGCAGAAAGAGCTGTACCTGGGAAATCTCGACGCCCGGCGCGACTGGGGCTATGCGCGGGACTACGTCGAGGCCATGTGGCTGTCGCTGCAGCACGCGCGGCCCGACGATTGGGTGATTGCCACGGGCGAAAGCCACAGCGTTCGCGAGCTGTGCGAGAAGGCTTTCGCGCTGGTCGGGCTCGATTCTCGCGAGTTCGTCAAGCTGGATCCGCGTTACCTGCGCCCGTCGGAGGTGGACGACCTGTGCGGCGACGCATCCAGGGCGCGCGCCGAGCTGGGCTGGCAGCCGCGCACCAGCTTCGATGAGCTGATTACAATGATGGTCGCAAGCGACCTCGAACTGGCCGCGGGAGAAGCATGGGCAAGGAAGCGTTCCGGGTAGTTGCTGGCCGCGCGCTGACGCTGCGCTGTCCGCGCTGCGGCGTCGGCCCCATCTTCAGGAATGTGCTGCGCTACAGCGAGCACGAGCGCTGTCCGTCCTGCGGATTCGTCTATGACCCCAAAGGCGAATCAATCGCCTTTATCTACTTGTCCACCGCGGTGCTCACCGGATGTATCGGACTGGTAATGGTGCTGACCCAGCCCGAGAGCCGCTTCTGGAGCCGCGTGGCGCTGGTGGCCGGCGCGCTCTTCGTCTACCTCACCACCTTGCCTGTCCGGAAATCAATGGCCATCGCGCTCAACTATCTCCAGACGCCGGATTGAATCAATTCCCGGAAGTGGCACGCGCGTTGCCGACTTCGGGCTCGCGCGCGAGTTGGGAGTGGACACCGCGCGCGCGCATCTCGAGGCAGCCTGGGCACGCGGCTACCGCGACCCCCAGGTCGGTTATGCGCCGGGCCTCGCGCTCGGCACCATCGATCGGCGAGAGCTCAAGCAGGCCGGGCATTTGACGAGCGCAGCAGAAAAGACGGCGCGCAAGATTTCGCTCGAGCGCAGACTGCGCGATCCCGCGCTCGCTGCGCTTGAGCGCGGTCCCGCCGGCATCCCTGGCAAGACGCCCGTGGACCTCGACGCCGTGCCTCGCGCTGCGCGCAAAAGGCTCGCCTCCCGCAGCGGGACCGCGCGTTCGTGCTATCCCGTCGCGGTGGCCGAGCACGTCCTCAACCGCCCGCCGACCGGCGAGAGCTTTCGTCTCTTCCTCGAGCGTATGCCCGCGGGCCACCGCGTCGAGGTCCTCTTCGACGGCGCAGCGGCCTATCCGGCCATGCTGGAAGCGATCGCTGGAGCGCGCGAATCAATTGAATTGGAAACGTATCTCTGGGCCTCCGATACCAACGGCCGCCGCTTTCTCGATGCGCTCTGCATCAAGGCCCAGGAGGGCGTCAAAGTCCGCGCCGTGATCGATGGCGCCGGCTCGTACTGGTTCGCGGGCGAGGATATCAATCGGCTGCGCACCGCCGGAGTCCAACTATCGATCTTCCACCCGGTCGGACCGTGGCGCAGGCGCTGGGGCTGGCAGGTGCGCGACCACCGCAAGCTGCTGGTGGTCGACGCGCGCGTGGCCTTCACGGGCGGCCTCAATCTCGGCGACGACTACGCGCCCGAGTCCTGGGGCGGCCGCGGCTGGCACGATGTGCACGCGCGGATCGTGGGTCCGGTGGTGGGGGAGCTGCGCCGGCTCTTTGAGATGACCTGGCGCTATGCGATGCCCGAGACTTGGGCGCCGCCGCCGGGCTTTCCAGGTCTGGAGCGCCGCCGCCGCCTGCGTTCGCCGGTCGAGCAGGCCACGATTGAAACCGCGGGGTCGCGGGTGCATGCGCTCGCAGTGGGCCGCTGGTTGGGCCGCCGCGCGATCCAGCACCACCTCCAGCACGCCATGAACGCCGCGCGCGAGCGCATCTGGATCGAAGCCGCTTACTTCGTCCCCAATCGCGTTCTGCGCCGCGCCATGCGTCGTGCCGCCGCGCGCGGCGTGGACGTGCGCGTCATCGTTCCGCGCCACATCGACATTCCCGGCCTGCGCGACGCGAGCCAGTTCACCTGGACGGACCTGCTCGCCGCGGGGGTGCGCATCTTTGAGTGGCTCCCATCGATGCTGCACGCCAAGACCATCGTGATTGACCGTCATTGGTCTTCCATCGGCTCGTACAATCTCGACCAGCGCAGTTTGGTCTACAACTGGGAACTCTCACTCTCCATTTTCGACGGCGAGGTGGCGAGTGTGCTCGATGAGCACTTTACAAAAGATCTCGAGAGCTGCACTGAAGCGGACGCCGCCGCGTGGCTCGATCGCTCGGTCTGGGCGCGGCTCAAGCAGCGGTTCTTTTATTTCTTCCGGCTCTGGCTCTGAGGTGCATGCGTGGCTCCACGCGTCCTGATTCTTTATACCGGCGGAACCTTTGGCATGGAGCCGGGGCTCTCGCTCCCCGAGCTCTCGGTTGCGTCCTTGCGGGCGCGGCTGCAGGCGCGCGTGCCCGAGCTCGCGCAGCTGGCGGATTGCACCATCGATATCGTGCTCAATTGCGACAGCGCCCACGTCGGCCCCGACGAGTGGCTGCTCCTGGCCCGGCGCATCCGGCAGAACTGGAAGCAGTATGACGGCGTAGTCATCCTGCACGGGACGGACACGCTCGCGTATTCCGCCAGCGCGCTCGGGTTCCTGCTGCGGCCGTGCCTCAAGCCGGTGGTCATGACCGGCGCGCAGCGGCCGCTGTCGGCGCTGCGCACCGATGCGCGGCGCAACCTGATCAGCGCGGTCGATATTGCGGCGAACGGGCCGCGCGCACTGGTCGGCCAGGTATCCATCTTCTTCAATGACGTTCTCCTGCAAGGGAATCGCGCGCGCAAGCGGAGCGCGTCGGAGTTCGCCGCCTTCGAGAGCCCGCAGGCCGCCCCGCTCGCGGTGGTCGGCACCTCGATCCGCTATGCGCAGAAGCCTTACGTCGCGAACAGCCGCGCCGCAGCCGCCAGGGCTCGCGCGCCTGCATTGAAGCCTGTGTTCAATCGCAAAGTCGGAATGCTGCAAGTAACGCCCGGCTTCCCGGCGGAAGAGGTCGCGCGCGGACTCCTGCCCGGCCTCGATGGACTGGTGCTGATTGTGTTTGCGTCGGTGACCGCGCCCACCCACGACCCGCGCTTCCTCGCGCTGCTGCGGGACGCCCGGCGACGCGAGCTGCCGGTCGTGATCGTTACCGAAAGCGCCGCGCACGCGGGCGCGACCGACAGCTCCGCCAATCCCGAGAGCTATCCGGCCGGGCGCCAGCTCATTGAAGAGGGCTGCCTCTGGGCGGGCCCGATGACCAAAGAGTGCGCTTATGTGAAGACGCAGATCCTGCTCGGACAGGGCCCTGGCCGCGCCGCCTTCGCGCGCCGCTGGAAGCGCGACTACGCAGGCGAGGCGTAGAAAACTGTGGCACATTCCGGGAATGTCCCGGACTCGATTCTCGCGCGTTCTCGCCGTCCAGGTCGCAGCGCTCCTGTCGATGGTTGCCTGCGGCTCCGCCCATGCGCCCCAGCCGCCCGATGGCGGTCTTGACGCCGGCTCCCCCGCCGACACGGACGCCGGCTCCGCGATCCCCGCGTCCGCGAACCAGTGGACCTGGGTCGATTTCCCCGATTCCACCTGCGACGACGGCACGCCGACCGGTATCGGTATCAATCCGAGCGCTACCTCGAGCAATGTCCTCGTCTTCTTGAACGGCGGCGGCGCCTGCTGGGACGAGACCACCTGTCTCAAGCTCAATACCGCGGTGCACGGTCCCTTTGGCGCGCCGCAGTTTCAATTGGCGATTGCCTTTGTCTCGGGCACCATCCTCGACCGCGCGCTCGCGGGCAGTCCCGTCGCCGACTGGAATATGGTCTTCGTTCCCTATTGCACCGGCGATGTCCACGCGGGCAGCAACGTCGCGCAATATGGCACCACCGCGTATCACCACCAGGGCCATCAAAACGTGCTGGCTTATCTCAAGCGGCTGGTGCCCACGTTTACCGCGCCCGGCAAGCTGGTGGTTTCAGGCTCGAGCGCGGGTGGATATGGCGCACTCCTGAATTACGACACCTTCCGCGCTGCCTGGCCGCGGGCGACGGGAGCTCTCCTGGACGACGCCGGCCCTCTGCTCGAAGGCGACAGCATCCCGCCCACGATCCGCACCGCGTGGTTCAGCGCCTGGAAGCTTGGCGCCCTGACCGACCCTCTCTGCGGCACCGCCTGCCACGCCGACGCCTCGCTCTGGATCGGCGCCTTGCGTGCGCGCTATCCGGCCGACAGGATGGCGCTGCTCTCATCGCTGCAGGACCAGACCATCCGCGGCTATCTCCAGCTCAGCGCCGCTGACTTCCAGACAGCGCTGCTGAAGCTGTCCTCCGACGATTACGATCCAAATCCAAAGCTTCATTACTATTTCGTCGCCGGGTCACAGCACACCTTCCTGTTTCGCCCAGGCATGACGACGCAGAACGGACAGGGTCTGATTGACTGGCTCCAGCAGGAGATCAGCGATAGCGCGGCCTGGACTTCAATCAAGCCCTGATGACCGCAGTTGAATCACCGGGCCAGGAGCGGGGCGAGCACGGCGCGCACCTGTTCCGGCACAGGCACGGGTTTCCGGCTCGCCCGGTCCACATAGACCTGGACGAAATGTCCCGTGGCAGCTGGGTCGGTCTCCCCGCGGCGGAAGATGGCGAGTTCATATCGCACGCTCGAGTTGCCGATCTTTGCCACCCGAAGGCAGATATCGAGGAGGTCGGGAAAGACGAGCGATTTGAAGTAGCGGCAGCCCGTCTCCACCACCACGCCAAAGATTTCGCTGCGGATGGCATCAAGCACGCCGTGGTCGATCAGGTATCGATTCACCGCGGTATCGAAGAATAAATAGTAGGCCGCATTGTTGACGTGGCCATAGATGTCGTTGTCTGCCCAGCGGGTGGCGAGCTCGAACAGGTGCGGATAGCGCTGCCGCGTCTCGGAGGTCTTGTCCATGGAACTCAAGCTACCTCCATGAACGGCCCTCGCGCGCTGGCAGGGTCAGCAATTGGGTTTTGCCTGCGCGAGGGCGTGGACCGCCTTCGCAACGCCAGTGCTCGTCACCATGCCGGCGTAGGTGCCGGCGATGCGGCCCTCGGAATCGATGAGCACCGAGTGGGGCAAGGTCACGACTGAGTAGCTCGTCCCCGCGTCGCCGTCGTCCACCAGCAGAGGATAGGTCAGGCCGCGCTTCTGCGCGAACAGAGCGAGCTCGGCCGCGCTGCCGCTGCTTTCGGCGATGCCCACCACCAGAAGGCAGTCGGGGTGCGCCTGCGAAAGCGCCTCGAGCGCCGGCAACTCGGCGCGGCACGGCGGGCACCAGGTGGCAAAGAAGTTCACCAGCACGGGCCGGCCACGGAGCGACGCGAGGGAGACTTTCTTGCCCTGCAGATCCGGCAAAGTGAAGGCGGGCGCGGAGGCAAAGGGCTCGCGCGGCGGGCGCAGCTCGGCGCCGGCGCGCGCCTGCACCACGGCGAGCACCGCGAGTGCCGCGAGCGCGACGGGGATGAACGAGCGACGGGCGAGATCGATGGTGCGCATGCGGTGTCCTCGGGACTGTCCTCAATACTGCATGGGGACGAAACTTTCGCTGACCAGCTCGGCGATCTTAGCAGCGCCTTGCGGCACCCGCTGCGCTTCCGGCATCACATCCTCGATGCCGGCACTCGAGAGCGCGCTCTCGCAGACGTAGATGGGCACGCCGGCCGCGTGCGCCTCGCGGATGGCATTGCGGACCGGCTCCGGGATGCCCTTGGCCTTGGTCGAGAGCGCCGCGACCGCGCGTCCGTAGACGACGATGGCAATGTCCTTCAGCTTTCCCGTCTTTTTCATGATCAGCGCGTGGTGGTAGGGGCCCAGCAGCTTCATGGCGTCTTCGGGACCGCTCAGGGCAACCAGCACGATCTTGCCCTGCGGCGCGGCGAGAGGGGCCGTTCCCAGAAGCGAAGCGGCGAGGAGGAGGAAGCTCATGGCGTTTCCTTTTGGTGGAGGACTGCGTGCAGACGGAGCGCCGGCCACTGGGCGGCCGTTGCGCATGGCGTGCGCGTCAGAGCCAGCGCCCGGAGGAAAGGTTCGAGCGCCGCACCCCGAAAGGCCCGGTCGAACCTTTTGTCCAGCGTCTGGCTCCCACGCGCCGGAAAGGTTCGCATGCGCTCCTCGCGGGTTGCCATTCATCTATTGCTCCTTTCGAGCGCAGCGGTTGCGGCCCCCGCGACCTCGCTTACCGTCGCCACGGCCATTCGTCGCGCGCTCGCGCAGAGCCCGGCCCTGCGCGCGGGCCGGTCGTCTTTGGAAGCAGCGCGGGCCGACGCGGCCGCGGCCCGGGACGGCCACCTGCCGACACTCGAGCTCGGCGCGCGCGCGACGCGCACCGACGAGCCCGCGGGAGCCTTCGCGCTGCGTCTGGACGAAGGCCGCCTGGGCGCCGCCGACTTTGATCCTGCACGCCTCAACTCGCCTGTTGCCGTGGGCGGACTCGGGCTTTCCGCCACCTTGAATCTCCCCCTCTATAGCGGCGGCCGGACGCGCGCAGGCGAACGCGCTGCGCGGGGTCTCGCGAACGCAGAGGAACAATCGCAAGAGCGGCGCAAGCAGGAGATCGCCTTTGCCGTGGTCCGGGCCTACTTCGGGACCACCGCCGCAACGCAAGCCGCGCTGCACGCGGGAGACGCCGTGGCGAGTGCGCGCGAGACCGAGCGCTTCGTGGGTGAGCGCGTCGCGCAGGGACTGTTGCTCGAGGCAGACGCCTTGCGCGCGACTGCGTTCCGGGCCGAGGCGGAGGCGCGGCTGGCACAGGCGCGCGGGATGATCGGCTCGTCGCGTGCGGCCCTCGAGATGCTGCTCGGCGACGAGGTGGACGCGGGCACTCTATCGACTCCGCTCGAGGACGCGAGCGCGCCAGTCGAGCCTTTGATTGCGGCGGTCATCAACGAGGACGCGCCTGACCGCGCCGACCTGCGCGCGGCGTCGCTGCGGACGGGCGTTGCGCAGGCGCAGGCGAGCGCGATCTCGGGCGCGCTGCTGCCCGAAGTTTTCCTGCAGGCGAGTGCGCAGACTCTGCGCTCGGGATTCGACCAAGGGACGACGTGGACCGCGCTGCTGCTCGGCGCGCGCTGGCAGCTCTCGCTCGGCGCGGTGCACGCGGCCGCCGCGGCGCAGTCCAGGGCCGCCGCCGCCGCCGCTTCCGCCCAGGCCGAAACAGCCGAGGCACGCCGGCAGGCCCGGGAAGCGCGCTTCATCATCGAAGCCGCTGTCGCCCGCACCTCCGCGGCGCGCGAGGCCGTCTCTGCCTCGTCCTCCGCCCGCACGCTGCGCCTCGCGCGCTATCGCCAGGGATTGTTGCCCCTGACCGACCTGCTCGACGCGGAGCTCGCCCTCTCGAATGCCCAAGCCCTGCTCGTGCAAGGGCTGCTCGAATCCCGTCTTGCCCGCGGGGCCCTGCAACTCGCGATCGGCCAGCCCGTCGAAGGAGTCCAGCCGTGAGGACTGCACCGCTTTTGCTTGTCTTCAGCTTCGCCTGCGCGGTGCACCCGGTTGCGAACGCGCCGCCCGCGCTCCCGCCCGTCAAGGTCCATCTCGCCACAGCGACGGCGAGCGCCCGCGCTGCCTGGATCCCCGCCACCGTGCAGGCGCAGGAGCGCGCGGCTCTCTCGACCCGGATCGCCGCCCGCGTTCAACAAGTTTTGGTGCATGAGGGCTCGCGCGTCGCGAGAGGAGCCGTGCTGGTGCGCCTCGATGACGCCGACGTGCGCGGTCAGCTGCTTGCCGCGGAGGCCGCGCTTTCGACCGCGCGGGCGCAGGAGCGGCGGCTTCTGGCCTTGCTGCAGCAGCGCGCCGCGACGCCCAGCGAAGTCGAGGCCGCTCAATCCCAGCGCGCCCTGGCGCAGTCCCAGGTCGATGCCGCGCGGGGAGCGCTCGGGTACTCGGAGCTGCGCGCGCCATTCGCCGGAGTGGTGCAGGCGAAGCTCGTCTCGGCCGGCGACCTCGCCGTTCCTGGCCAACCGGTCCTTCAGCTCGAGGGTCTGGAGTTGGAACTCTCCGCCACTCTCTCCGCGGCCGAGGCGGACCAGCTGAAGGCCGGAATGCCGCTCACCTTCGAAGCGGGCGGCGCGCGCGGCGTAGCGAAGCTCACGGCAGTCTCTCCCGGCGAGGACGCCGTCTCGCACCGGACGCTCGTCCGCGCCCGCGTCGCCCTGGCGCCGCCGGGCTTGCGCCAGGGCGACTACGCCCGCCTGCTGTTGCCCGGAAACCCGCCGATCTCGTCAGGGCCGACTCGTAATCAGTATGCTGTCCCGACATTTTCGTTGCCGCGGTCGGCGCTGGTGGAGCGAGGCGATCTCACCGGCGTGTTCGTGGCGCGGGAAGGTCACGCCGAGCTGCGCTGGCTGGCGCTCGGCGATGAGACGGCCGCGTCGGTTTCGATCCGGGCCGGCTTGAGCGCGGGCGAGAAGGTGATCGACGCACCGGGTTCGCTGCGCGACGGACAGGCCATCGAGGTCGTCGATGTCCGGTGAAGCGCGCCTCGGGGTCGCCGGGTGTCTGGCCAAGGCCTTCCTGCGCAGCAAGCTCACGCCCCTGATCGTGGTCGCGTCGATCCTCGCGGGGCTGCTTGCCATCGCCGTCACCCCGCGCGAGGAAGAGCCGCAGATCGTCGTCCCGATGATCGACGTGCTGGTCCCCTTTCCGGGCGCCTCTCCGCGCGAGATCGAGAGCCAGCTCACCACTCCGCTCGAGCGGCGGCTGTGGGGCATCCCGGGCGTCGAGTACCTCTACAGCTCGAGCCGGCCAGGCGCGGCGCTGCTCACGGTGCGCTTCAAGGTGAACGAGCCGCTCGAGCCCAGCATCGTCAAGGTCCAGAAGGAGATCGCGGCCCATCCCGAGGTGCTGCCACCCGGCGCGCTTTCTCCCGTGGTGCGCCTGCTCACCATCGATGATGTGCCTTTCCTGACCCTGACGTTGCATGGCGGAGAGCTGCCGGCGGGAGGGCTGCGCAAGCTCGCCGACGAGACGGCTCGGGAGATCGCGCGGGTCCCCACCACCGCGCAGGTGCAGGTGATCGGCGGCGCGCGCCGGACGGTGCGTATCGAGCCCGATCCGGATCGCTTGCACTCATTGTCGCTCTCTCTCGCCGAATTGATCGCGCCGTTACGCGCAGCCGACGCGCAGCTTCCCGCTGGCGCGCTGGTCGATAGCGGGACTCGCACCGTTCTCGAGACGAAAGGCTTCTTGCGCTCGGCAACAGACCTGCGCCGGCTGGTGGTCGCGACGCGCGCCGGCCGTCCCGTCTATCTGGAAGACGTGGCGAACATCACCGACGGTCCCGAGCCCGAGCCAGGCGTAGTGCTGGTGGCGCGCAAAGGCGAGGCGGGCTTCGAACAGGCGGTGTCCATCGCCGTGGCCAAGCGCGCCGGCACCAACGCGACCGCGCTCGCCGAAGAGGTGCTGCGCAAAGTAAACACGCTGCGCGGCCGTCTGCTCCCTTCGAACGTGAGCGTGACCGTCACGCGCAACTACGGCGAGACCGCCGGCGAAAAGTCGAGCGAGCTGATTGAGCATCTGCTGATTGCGACGCTCGCCGTGATCGCGCTCATCCTGCTGGCGATGGGCTGGCGCTCGGCAGCCGTGGTCGCGGTGGCCGTCCCGGTGACGCTCGCGCTCACGCTCCTGCTCACTTATCTGCTCGGGTACACGCTGAACCGGGTCACGCTGTTCGCGCTCATTTTCTCCATCGGCATCCTGGTGGATGACGCCATCGTGGTGGTCGAGAACGTGCACCGCCACTTGCACCTGCCGGGACCACGCCGAGGTTTCGCGCGCACGGTGATCGAGGCGGTGGACGAGGTCGGCAACCCCACCATCCTCGCCACCTTCGCAGTCATCGCCGCCATCTTGCCGATGGCGATGGTGCGCGGCCTGATGGGTCCATACATGCGGCCCATCCCGGTGGGCGCGAGCCTCGCGATGCTCTTCTCGCTCGCAGTCGCATTCATCGTCAGCCCGTGGGCGGCGCTGAAGATCTTCCGGCAGGACGACCGCGCGGCGGGCGGCAACGACGCGCGCGGCACCGGCGCGCCCAGCGGCGCTGCGGCAACTGACCACGATGAGCACACAGCGCTGCTGCCCGAGACGCGGCTCACCCGCCTCTACCGCTGGGTGATGAGGACGCTGCTCCATCGCCCGGCCGCGCGCTGGGGGTTCTTCGCGGGCGTGCTGGTGCTGCTCGGCGTCGCCATGTCGCTGGTCGCGACCGGCACCGTCAAAGTGAAGATGCTTCCCTTCGACAACAAGTCCGAGTTCCAGGTGCTGCCCGAGCGCGAGCGTATCCTCGCGCGCCGCGCCGGCCGGCAGATCGAGCTGCACCTGGAACTCGGACTTGTTGTCGAAGGGAAGCATCTTCACTTTGACGGTGCCGGTCGCGACCAGCGACATGGCGACGCCGAGCAGCACCAGCACGCCCGCGAAGAACCCCCAGCG
>JANYKT010000062.1 GCA_025358085.1 Deltaproteobacteria bacterium
CGACGGCTCGATATAAGCGACCTTCCAGGGCTCCGGCCCGAGAACGCGCAGGAAGGTCTGCGGGTTCATGGTGCCGGCCCCGACCTCGAGGTCATAGCCCTGCAACAGAGCGCAGCCGTGCTCGGCCCAGTAAGTTTGCAGTCGGAGGAGGAGGCTCTGGAAGTCCTTGGGCGCGCTGGCGTTCGGCATGGCGGCGCGCAAGCTAGACGGCGCGCTGGCGATGCGCAAGCGCGCGCTTTCGACGAGCGTTCGTCAGCGCGAGCGGGTCTTCCGGGTGGCTGCGCGGTGCTGCGCGCGCGTATCCTTGCGCGCGCGCTGGCGGGCGAGAAATCCCTTCGCGTCTTTGGTGGGCTCGGCCGCAGCGTGCAACTTTGGCGCTGTCTCAGAGTCGCCCGCTGCATCTTCCGCAATCTCTTCCTGCGCCGTCGGGTCGGGCGGTCGCGCGCCTTTCCGCGCAGGCGCGGCGTCCCCACCCGATCCCCGCGTCGAATACCGTGACGGCGTTCCCTTGCGCGTTTCGGTGGCGCGGTCGACCTTGGCGGGTTCCTCGAAGGGCCGTCCCCAGACCTTGCCGACCGTGCGCTCCTTCTCGGAGTCTTTCTGCGATTTCTCGCCCGCGTACCAGAGCACGCGCCGCACCACCAGCGTTGCGTAGGCGCCCGGCGGCAGCGTGAACGAAAGGTTGATCTTCACCCGCCCGCGGTTCAGCTCGTCGGGGCGCGAGTCGTTGCAGCGCAGCTTGCCGGGGACCACGAACAGAGGCCGCTCCTCGTGCTTGAAGAATACCTGCGGCGCGTCGGGCACCTTGAGCTGCGAAGGGGAGAGACCCTGCGCCGCCAGCGCGCTCAGCGCGGAGGTGCGGATCAGATCTTCGTTGAACTCCGAGTCCGGCGCCAGGAGCGGAAATGTCTTTTTCCAAAGTTCGTCGCGAAGCGTCTTCTCCAGCGTGCGCGGCATCACCAGCGCGCCCGCCTGGTAGCGCAGACCGATGAGCTCGGCCGCCTTCACGCGCGCGCCCAGGTAGCGCTTGACGCCCTCGTTCCAGACGTAGCTCTGCAGCTCGAAGAGCACCATCATCCGCAGGCGCCGGTCGATGTGCATGAACGCGCCCTTGAAGTTCTCCGGGTCCTCGCGCAGCTGCCGCAGCACCGGCGCATAGCGCTTGCCGGCGTCCTGCGGGGCGCGCAGGTTCCACTCGCCCCAGTGCTCCTTCCAGAAGCGCTTCACCTTGGCGTCGTCGCTGTGATCGAGCTCGGACGGGGTGGCGAGGAACGACTTGAGCGCGCCCTCCCAGTCGCCGCGCACCAGCTGCTTCGCGATGAAGCCCTGGCCGTGCTTGAGGAAGCCGAATCGTTGGGAGTCAAAGTAATTGACCACCCCGGACTTGAGCACCTCGGCGACGCTCTCCGGCACGCGGGCCGCCTCGGGGGCGGAGAGGTCACGCACCGTCACCTCGAAGCGGTTGGCGGTGATGTTGCTGGAATCGAGCGGTTCAGCGGTGCGGCCGATCAGCTTGAGCCGCAGGTCGCCGGCCTGGATCACGTCGGTCATTCCGAGCGAGCCGCCCATCACGCCGAGCAGCTGTTCGGTGCGGCCCTGCTTGTCCTTGAGTCCGCAGATGGAGAGGTTCCTGCGCTTGACCCCGAACTCTTTCGAGACGCGCTCGACCGCCTGCAGCGTGGACACTTTTTGTTTGTCCAAGCGGTACACCCAGACGGGCCCATCGGCGTCCGGCTCGAACTTGTAGCCTTCACGCACCACGAAATCTTCAGGTCGCTGCTTGATCTTCACGGGCGCGACCTAACACTCGCGGGCCAGCCGGGCAAGTGATAGGCTCAGGCCGCCGCCAGGTAACTACCCCGGGGGGAAAGCATCGGATGTCCGCCTGTCCTCTTTGCTATCGCGCCGTCGATCCGGTAGGCGGCCGCTGCCCGAGTTGCGGAGCCGAGCGCCGGGCTTCTACAATCGAGTCGCGCCCGTACGTTTCCGCGACCACGCCGTCCATTTCGCAAGCGGGTCCTGCGTCGCTGTTCGCCAGCGCTGCCGATGAGCCGACTCCGCCGAGAACCAGGCTGCCTGGTCCCGCGTCCCGCTCGCCGCCACCGCGCTTGATCCTCAAGGGTTTGGCAGGCGATCTCACCGAATATCCGCTCAGCGACGTCAACAACGTCCTCGG
Source organism: Deltaproteobacteria bacterium (assembly GCA_025358085.1). GTDB lineage: Bacteria > Myxococcota > Myxococcia > Myxococcales > 40CM-4-68-19 > JANYKT01. The sequence goes on from JANYKT010000062.1 coordinate 2,177, forward strand.
CCGCAGCACCAGCGCCTCGGTGCGGCTGGCCGACCGCGAGGTGTCGCGCAAGCACAGCCAGATCGATCACGAGGACGAGGACTACATCCTCCGCGACCTTGGCTCCTCCAACGGCACGTTCCTTAACGGCAAGCGCATCTTCGGGCCGTCGAAGCTGAAGGACGGCGACGAGGTGGTGATCGGCACCTCGAAGATGGAGTTCCGGGTCGCGGCCGGTGGCAACAAGGCAAAGAACGCCGAGATCGTCCACTCCAAGGACGGCGACGGCGAGCTCGAGGGCGTGGTGGCGCGGGTCGAGGCCAAGGCGAACTTTGCGCCCGTCGAGCAGGTGCACGACATCAACCAGCTCAAGCGCGACTACGAGCGCCTGCGGGTCGGGCACGAGTTCTCCAACTACGTTCGGCTCGAGCGCGACCTCAATGAGTTGCTCGCGCGCATCCTGCAAATCGCCTTCGACCTCATCCCTTGCGACAATGGGGTCATCCTGCTGCGCGATGCCACTTCGCGGGAGCTGGTCATCCAGGCCATGCGGCAGCGCAAGCCTGGGCAGGGCAAGGTGCTGGTCTCGGACACACTGCTCTCGCAGGTGCAGGCCACCCGCGAGGGCGTGCTCACGAGCGACGCCATCGCCGACGAGCGGTTCCAGTCCAGCCACTCCATCATCGCGCTGGGCGTCCGCTCAGCCATGGCGGTTCCGCTGCTCAACACCTCGGGGGACGAGGTCAAGGGCATCATGTTCCTCGACTCGCGCGAGCGCATTGCCGCCTTCACCACAAAGGATCTGGAGGTGCTCAGCGCCATCGCTGCGCAGGCCTCGGTGGCGCTGGAGAACAGCGAGTACGCCCGCGCGCTGGAGCACGAGGCGACGCAGCGCGCGCAGCTGTCGCGGTTCCTCTCGCCGGCGCTGGTGGAGCAGGCGGCGCGCGGCAGCATCGAGCTGTCCAAGGGCGGCGCGCTGACCGAGCTGACCATCCTCTTCAGCGACATCCGCGGCTTCACTTCCATGTCCGAAAAGATGCCGGCGCAGGAGGTCGTCCAGATGATGAACGACTACTTCGAGGAGATGGTGGACATCCTCTTCGAGCATCACGGCATCCTCGACAAGTTCATCGGCGATGCCATCATGGGCTTGTGGGGCGCGCCGGTGAAGCGGCCGGACGACGCGACGCAGGCAGTGCGCGCGGCCGTGAAGATGCAGAAAGCGGCGCAGCGGTTTTCGGCCGAGCGGGTCCGGCAGGGCAAGCCGCCGCTGAAGGTCGGTATCGGCATCCACACCGGGCATGTAGTCGTCGGCAACATGGGCTCGTCCAAGGCGCTCAGCTACACAGCCATCGGCGACGGCGTGAACCTGGCCTCGCGGCTCTGCGGCGTGGCGCGCGAAGACATGATCGTCATCTCCGAGGAGTGCGCGCAGAAGGCCGGCAAGGACAAGTTCGTGCTCGAGGCCCTGCCGCCCGCCAAGGTGAAGAACCGCGAGCAGCCGGTCGAGATCTACCGGGTGCTGGAGGCCATCGAAGACGACTAGTCAGCGGCGTAAACGAAGGTATTGACGCCCGAGCGGCGAACCAGCGATCAGAGGCGCATGCGCACGACCGACGCCACCAGCGACGAGGCGATCTTCGGGTTGAGCATCGAGACCATCGAGTCGATGAGCGCGAGTGAACTGGACAAGCTTCCTGTGGGCGCCATCCAGCTCGACGCGGAGGGCAGGGTCAAGAACTACAACACGTTTGAATCGAGGCTCTCCCACCTGCCGAAGAGCGCCGTGATCGGCAAGGACTTCTTCCGCGAGATCGCGCCCTGTACCGATGTGAAGGAGTTCCGTGGGCAATTTCAGGAGGGCATGGCAAAAAAATACTTGCACGCCAAATTCAACTTCCACTTCAATTTCGAGAAGGATCCGCGGTACGTGACCGTGACCTTGTTCTACAGCGATCTCACCGGGTCGGTCTGGGTCTTCGTCCAGCCCCTGGTCACGAATTAGTCAGCTCCAGACCACCATCTGTACGGCGACGGCGACGGAGCCCAGCGCCGCCGCCTGGCCCGCGTCGAGCAGGCCGGGCTGCGAGAGGATCTCTTTGGCGCGGGCGCGGGCGCGCGGGTGCTCGTGTCCGAACAGCGCCGCCTCCATGCGGAAGATGCTCACCAGCGCGAGCGTCATGGCGAGGCGCGGACTGGCCTCGCGGCCGTCGAACAGGGCGGCGCGCAGCATGTCCATCAATTCGCAACGGTCGTCCAGCGCCTTGCGGCCACGCGGGCGGTGGTGCGCCACGCAGAGCGCGAGGCGCTTGAGCCACTCGACTGTGGGCAGTGGTCTCGTGGAGGCGATCTCGCCCAGCGTCTCGTCGAGCGTGTCGTCGAGCGTGGGATCGATGCTGAGCACCTCGATGGCCTCATTCAAAGCGATGCGCTGCTGCAGCACCAACTCCAGGAGCGCGGCGGCGGTGGCGCGGCAGGCGGGCGCGACGGTGGCCAGCGACCCGCGACCGTCCGGGTCGAGGTCGAGCAGAGCCAGCGCCTCATGGAGCGGTCGCGAGACATCCATCGAGGCAAGGATACGCGCGCAGGGGCGCGCGCCGGAAGAAAACTTGCGGGATTGATTGGCAGGGCCAAACTGTTCCGGTGGACGCCCCGCTCAACGAGAAGAAGCCACGCGCGGTCTCGCAGCGCTGCCCTAATTGCCAGGCACGCACCGACGTCAGCACGACGATCCTCGGGGCGCTGGTGCGCTGCGCCCGTTGCGCCGTCCGCTTCGAGGTGAATCGCGGAGACACGCCGCGTCCGCAGCTGCTGCCGGACCCCGAGGCTGCAACGGTCGCGTCGCCCGCACCCGCGACGGGAGGCGCAAAGCCCGAGTCCCCGCTTCCACAGCTTGATGGGTTCACTGTCCACCAGCGCATCGGCGTCGGCGGCATGGGCGAGGTGTACCGCTGCACGCGCTTGAGCGACGGCAGGTCGCTCGCGGTCAAGATCCTCTCGGCGCAGATGGCCGCGGTCCCCGACTACGTGCGCCGCTTCGGCCGCGAGGCGGCGGCGATGGCCCAGCTCGATCACCCTGGCATCGTCCGCATTCTCTCGCGCGGCCGGAGCCCGAAGCACTGCTGGATCGCGATGGAGCTGGTGGAGGGCGTCTCGCTGCGCACGCATGTGTGGCAGGCAAAACCTTCCGCGCGGCAGCTGGCGCGTTTGCTGGCGCAGGTGGCGCACGCCCTCGCCTACGCTCATGCGCGCGCGGTGGTGCACCGCGATCTCAAGCCCGACAACGTGCTGGTCACGCCAGACCTGCGCACCAAGGTGCTCGACTTCGGACTTGCCGGGCTGCACGCCGCGGGCGCCGAGTGTCTCACGCAGACGAACGTGGCGATGGGGACCGCGAACTATATGGCCCCCGAGCAGCGCAAGGACGCCAAGCGCGCCGACCATCGCGCCGATCTCTACTCCTTCGGCGTGATGTCGTACGAGCTGATCACCGGGGAGTTGCCCGTCGGCCGCTTTCTCCAGCCGTCGCGCGCGGTGCCGGGGCTGGACAAAGGCTGGGATGCGGTCATCGAACGGTGCCTCGAGGTGGATCCGGCGGCGCGGCCGCACAGCGCGCTCGAGTTGGCCCACGCCCTCGAGGCGCTTGCAGGGGTCAACAACGCGGTGGAACCTGCGCCACGCACCCGCCGCAAGGCCGGCAAGTCCGGGATCTGGTCGTGGCTCGGACTCGGAGCGGGCTTGGCTGTGGTGATGGGCGTCGCTGCACTCCGCGTGTCGTCCGACCACTCGGCTCGACGGCCTCTGGTGGAGGCGCACGCGCGCGCCTTTGTCCACAAGCCCGCTCGCCGCTGAAGGTCGCTCACGAATCAAAGCGCTGAGCTTCACCAGGCTCGCGCGACGTTATGCCTTGGGTTTCGGGCGATAGAAAATCGCGATGGTCAGGCAGTGGAATTCATTGTCGCTGGACTGGATGACCGTGCGATCGACGATCTCGAGGTCGGCGTTGGCGCGCATCCACCGCGTCACCTGTTCGCCCAGATCCTCGCGCTCCCTCGCCTTGGTCGCCGAAAATACTTTCACGCCTCTGAACATCCCGACCGCCCCCCTCGCGAATGGCCCTCATCTTCCATCCCGGCGCCCGCTTGTCAAATGTGTTGCCTTGCAGTCGAGCCGGGCCGACCCCACACTTTTGCAGGCGCGTGGCGGGGGGCGGGGATGGCAAAAAATTCAGCGGAGCGGGCGCAGCGGGATGAGACCAGTAAGCGGGAGCTGGCGATGGAGCTCATCCGCCGTATTCGCTCGATGGACCGCGAGAAGTTGCACGAGGTGATGCTGGAGCAGGCCGGCGAGGAGCTGGCGCAGTTCTTTCTCTCCTATGCGACCGACCTGATGGAGCGCGAGCCCGCGCGTGCGGTCGAGAACGCATCCAGCCTGCTGCTCATCGGCTATCTCATCCGCTGCTTCGAGCAGGACCTGGACCTGCGCGCGACACTCGACGAAAACCCATTGGTGCACCAGGCGACGAAAGCCCCATTGCTGCATTAGGCACTGGTGGCTCGCCTGCGCCGTCACTAGGATGCGCGCATGGTGTTGCCGGGGTCGTCGCTGCCGCAGAAGGATGCGTTCCAGCGGCTCATCGAAGGTCTGCAGACATTCATCCGCGAGCACCTGGCGCTGGCCAAGTCCGAGGCCAGAGATGAGCTTTCGGCGCTCGCGCGCGACCTCGCTGTCGTCGCCGTCGGCGTCCCGTTCCTGCTGACAGGCTACCTGCTGCTGATGGTCGCGGCCGGATGTGCGCTGTCACTTTTGTTGCCGGCCTGGGCTGCGTTCGGGGTCGTCGCCGTAGCCAATCTCGGTGCCGGTTCTGTACTGATGTTTGTTCTCGGCCGCCGGATTCTGCGGAGGCGGGTGGCACTGCCGCGGAACGGCGAGGAACTGGAGCGAAGCAAGCAGTGGGTAGCGCAGCTCAAGAACGCGACCGACGTCCGGCCGCAGCCGGCGCTTTCCCAAGCGCCGGCGCACATCGCGACAACCGAGGTGAAGCATGGCTGATACAAGCAGGGATTCGGCGGCGATCCGCGCCGGCATCGAGCGGGCGCGGATGGAAATCGAAGAGTCGGTTGCGGCGCTGCGCGCCAATGTCAGCGAGAAACTTGACTGGAGGCATCTGGTGCGGCGGCACCCGGCCGCTGTCTTCGGTGGAGCGGTTGCGCTGGGCGTTCTCGTCGCGCGCTGGACGTCGAGGTCAACACTATGAGCCAGAATTCAGGCGAGGTGCAGGTTCCTATGGACGAGATCCGCAAGCCGGCCGCTGGTCCTTTGCCAGGCGTGGCCTTCCAGCAGGGCGTCGAGATCGGCCGCGAATGGGTACAACAGGCGGCGGTCAAGGTCGCGGCCTGGGCTGAGGAGAATCCGGGACAGATGGTGCTCGCAGGCCTGGGGCTTGGGTTCGTGGTCGGAAAACTCTTCTTCACGCGGTCGTCGCGCGAACCCCTCGACGACTTCGACGGCTGAGTTCTTGCGGCACAGCAAACTGACCGGCAGAGTGCCTCCGTGCCGGTCGCAGAGCTCCACCCGTTCGTGCTGCACTTCGCGGTGGCGCTGCTGCTCGCGGCGCCACTCTGCGACTCGCTGGGGTTGCTGCTCCGGCGCGAACCGCTGCTGTACGCAGGCCGCTGGAACACGCTCCTGGGTGCTGGCGCCGCGGTGGTTTCCGTCATCACCGGCCTCGCGGCCGAGGCGGCGTTGGGTCCGCACAGCGCGGCGGGAGGAGCGCTGCTCGAACTGCATCGGGCGCTCGGCTACGTGATGGTCGCGGTCTGGGTCCCGGTGGCTGTCTGGCGTGCCCTGTCAAAGCTCGCGCTACCCCAGCGTGCGCGGACTCTCTACCTGACAGTCGCGTTCGTCGGGGCCGCCATCGCGCTGGTGCAGGCGGGGCTGGGCAGCGCGCTTGTCTATCGCCACGGGGTGGGGCTGTCGTCCACGGCCCGCGCGGAGCCTACGCCTCACAGCACCACCCGGATCCCGATGGACAAGACGGTCCACTAAAAACGGGCCGCGCGCCCGTCTGCGAGCGAGGCGACCTGTCGGGGAGGCCTAAGCGCCTGGTCAACTCTGCGTGGGATGCCGCGCGATCACCACGGTCTTGATTCCGCCGCGGACCATGAAGTCGCCGACGACCTCGCAGCGCCTCGGATGCAGCGCCGCGATGAGGTCGTCGAGGATGCGGTTGGTCACGGCCTCGTGGAAGGCGCCCTCATCTCGGAAGCTCCAGAGGTAGAGCTTGAGGCTCTTCAGTTCGACGCAGAGATCGCCGGGGGTATAGGTAATGCGGATGGTGGCGAAATCCGGCTGCCCCGTCTTCGGGCAGACGCAGGTGAACTCGGGGCACTCGAAGCGGATTTCATAGTCGCGCATCGGACTTGGGTTGGGAAAAGTGTCGAGGGATCGGGTGGGCACACGCGGCATGGCGCGCTCCATAACAAGACTTAAGCCGCACCGCCTAGCGAGAAGAAGTGCCGTGCCCGCGCCCGGGCCGTCAATCCGATGGGCGCCATCGAACTCCTTGCAGCCTGCCAAGGCGTGCAGTATGAGGCGCCTGATGACACGGAAGGCAGAGCCTCCAAGTCGACGGCCCCCCCGTCGCGGCGCACATCCCGCAACGACCCGCGCCCCCATCCGCAAGGCAAGGCCAGCTCCACTCGACGTCAGCTACGACGCAGACTTCGGTGTCGCTTTCGCAGTCGTGCCCGCCCTCAAGCGACGTCCCGACGCGTGAGGCCTGGACGCAGGCGGAGCCTTGCCTGAGGGGCTTCCTTTTGTGTCTGCAAGTGAAAATCATGACAGCATGGCGACCAAAATATTGCCGAACTCCGCTCCTCCTTTTTCGCGTCTAACCGAAAGCCGGGGCGCCAGCTCCTCCTGGAGGGTCGCGATCCCGATCGTCCTCGTGGCCGTGGCGGTCGTCGCCGCTCTGGCGTACCTGGCCTCGCAGCTGACGACCTCCAGCGAGAAGCTGGCGGCGGCGCAGCGCGACTCCGAGGCCTCGAAACAGAGCGTCGATGGCTTCCAGAAGCAAACCTCGCAGCTGCAGGCGGACAACGCGTTGCTCCGGACAGCCGGGCGCACCACGCTCATGTTAGAGGCCGCAAAGCCGGCGACCAAATCGAAGAAAAAGACGACCGACGCGGCCGAACCTTCGGCGGGCTGGGCTGCAGCCACTTGGGGCGAGGCGGCCGACGGGAAGACCTGGATGCGGGTCTCGGCCTATGGCCTGCAAGCGCCGGCCAACGGCAAGGCGTACCACCTCTGGTTCACTCCCACGACCGGAGCCCAAATCGACGCCGGCAGGCTCGAACCCGCCGCCGACGGCAGCGCGTTCGCGATGATGAAGGACCTGCCCGCGGTTGACCAAGGCAAGAGCGTAGCCCTCGCACTCAATGAGGAAGGGGCGAAGGCCTCCGGCGAACCGCTGATGGCTGCGCAGCTCCCGACACTGAAAGCGACTGTCGCGGCGCCCAAGGCCGCTGCTCCAGCCCAAACGGCACCCGCCGCCGGCGCCGGAGCCCCTGCCGGTGCCACCTCACCGGCTGGGGCCGTGGCCCCTCCTGGCGCCGCGACACCGGCTGCCGAGGCACCAGCCGTTGTCCCGGGAAAGGATGAGCCGGCCCCCACGAAGCCGTAGCCATAGGGCAACGCCCTGCAGTCGTGGTAGGAGGGCGGGCCATGAGACGGCTCGCCCTCTTCGTCGTTCTGGCCCTTGTCTCCGCGTGCAAAAACGCCGCGGCTGTCCCCGACCCGCTTGCCGGGCAGCGCAAGATTTGTCAGCAGCTGGCCGCCGACAAACAGCTGCGGGCCGGGGTCTCGGTGGACGACTGCGCGCGCCAGCTCCAGGCCGCCGACAGCCGGGCGGACAGCAGCCGCCAGGCTGAAGAACTGGCGAATCGCCTGCAGCAGCTGGTCGCGGCCTCGCACCAGCAGGGATCTTCACAAGGGGAGCAGGATGCTCAGCTCAATGTCGTAGTTGCCAAGTTGCAGGGGCTCGGCAAGGCTGCGGTGCCGATGGCGTTGTCGATGATGACCACCACCATCGACCCTGACCTGCGTGCTCCGCTGGCGCGGGTGCTTTCGACCGTGTGCGCCGCCGACTGCGCTGCGGGTAACTTCGACTGCATCGTCCCGGCGCTGCTCGAAGGAACCTCGGACGACAAGCCCAGCGACGTTCGGCGCGACTCGGCCGCGGCGCTCGCGCGTTGTACGGGAGAAAAGGTCAAGGGCGAACCATCGGCGTGGCGCAAATGGTGGTCTGATCGCGAGGCTCGTCAGCCCGCGGATCACTGAAAAATTTAGCCGTTCTGACCATGTCAAATCCTTGACCGAAGCGGCGGCTCGCCCCTACGCTTGTGCTCCCGAATCCTCAATCAACAACAACGATCCGTTGGATAGCAACGGAAGACGACGAGAAGAGCCATGGGTGAAGAAGGACCTCCGAAGACAGAGATGATCAACCCCGCGCTGCTCGACGGGGTGTCGGCCAACTTCATCGTGAAGGGGCCGAACGGGGTCGAGAAGGCCTACCCGATGCGCCAGCTCGTGATGACCATCGGTCGCTCGGACCAGTGCGACATCCCGGTGAAGGACAGCTCCATGTCCGGGCGCCACTGCGAAGTCAGCAAGATCAATGGCGAGATCAAGGTCAAGGACATGGGCTCGGCGAACGGCATCTGGCTGAACGGCGAGCGCGTGGAAGAGTGCGAGCTCTTCGACGGCGACGTCATCCGCCTTGGCCAGACCTCGATCCGCGTGGATGTGGTCGGCGGCCGCAAACGCCCCGCCGCAGGCCTCTCTCCCAAGCTGCTCGGCGCCATTGTCGGCGGCGTGGTGTTGCTCGCGGTGGCCGGCATCGCCATCGGCATGACCATGAAGAAGAAGGCGCAGCACAAGCGCGACCTCGCCACCCTGAGCTCCTTCGTAGCTGCCGCGCGCGAGGGGCAGAAGTCCAAACCCTGCTCCGCTGCCGTGGACAAGGTTGCCGATGTGGCGAAGAGCATGAACTCCCTTGGCAAGCCCAGCTGTGCGAACCCGCCCAAGGGGGACGACGCCAGGCGCGTGGTCTCGGGCTTCAAGGAACTCGCGCGAACCGACGACCGCGTTGCCACCTCCATCACCCAGTTCGCGGCACAGTCATCGAGCTCTACGGTCGCGCTCACCGGGTCGGCCGAACAGATCGCGGACCCCGAGCTGAAGTCCAAGCTGGCCGAAGCGGAGGAGCTGATCGAGCAGCGCTCGCAGGTGACCCAGACCTTCATCGCCGACTGGAAGAAGATGGGCCAGGCAACCAATGCTTACTCGGCGCTGCTGGAGCAGGCTTTCATCCAGGGCAACAAGGGCGTCTGCGCCGCGATTGATCGCGGCATCGCGGCCAAGACCGCGCCCGAAGTGATGGTCGCCTGCAACAAGAACTTCGACAAGACCAAGAATGCCGTCGAGGAGAAGCTCAAGGAAATCGAAGACGGCGGCGGCGACGAAGCAGCTGAAAAGTAAGGGGTTGTTTTTGTCGCTCTGGTTCTTCGGCGTGCCCGCGATCGCTCTGATCGCGGGCGCGCTCGTTTTGGTGCTCTGGAAAGCGCAAAGACTTCGCGCGCGGCACCGGCGCGTCTTTGCGGCGCCGCTGCCCATCTTCCCGGAAGGACGCGAGCGGCTGGTCGATGCGCCGCGCGCGCTCTATCACGGCACCCGCTTCAACGATGGCGCCGCACTGCTCGTGCCTGCCTGGGGCGAGGAGTGCGTGGGCGATCTCTACTGCACTGAGCAGGCGCTGTTCCTGCAGCGCGAAGAGCAGGGCGTGCAGCTTTCGATTCCGCTCGACTGGGTGAGCGAGGTCTCGCTGGTCCGCGGCCATGCAAAGTTGGCCGGCAAGGAGCTGCCGATGCTCCGGGTGCGCTGGCTGCGCGGCGGAGAGGCGCTGCAATCCGACTTCTCGCTGCGCGGCGGAATGGCGTCGCTGGAGCGGCTGCGGCGCGAGATCCATCTGCGCCAGGGCGATGTGCAGGCGCGACTGAAGCCGTTTCTGGATCAGCTGCGATGAAGGTCACTTGCGTCGGCAGCGCGGACGCGTTCAACAGCGCCGGTCGCGGCCACACCTGCTGGCTGATCGAGGACGAACACGGCGCCGCCATGGTGGACTTCGGAGCGACAGCGCTCGCGGGCCTGCGGCGGCTGGGCCGCGATCCTGCGCAGCAACTCGACGCCGTCCACTTCACCCATCTCCACGGCGACCACATCGCAGGCTGGCCGTTCCTGCTGGTTGATGCGCAGTACCGCGCCCGGCGCGCGAGACCGCTGCTCGTCACCGGTCCGCCGGGGACACGGGACCTTTTGCAGGCACTTTGGGGTGCCTGTTACGCGGACACCGCGACGCGTCCGCTGGGCTTCTCCATCGACTACCGCGAGCTGCAGCCCGGGGCGCAGGAGACCCTCGGGGGCCGCGAGGTGCGCGCTTTCCGCGCCCAGCACATGCGCGCGCCGCACGTCGCTCTCTCCCTGCGCATCGGACCTGTCGCATTCACCGGCGACACCGGCGCGCACGCTGGCCTTTCCGCGCTCACCCAGGGCGCGGAGCTCCTCTGCGCCGAGTGCACCGACCTCGAACCGGGGCCACTCCGCGCGGCCCCGGACTACCCCGCCAACGAGCGTCGGCACCTCTCCTGGAGCGAGCTCCGCACGCTGCTGCCCGCGCTGGGCGTCCGCCGCGTGCTGCTCGCCCACCTCTCAGCCGAAGCACGCGAGGCCGGCGCCGCGATCGAGCGCCAGGCGGCCATTCTTGGTCTCGACTTGCACATCTGCGACGACGGTACCGCCGCCGACGTGTAGACTTGGCACATGAACCGGATTGAGCAGCTGCGAAAGTTCATTGAGGCCCGACCCGACGAGGCGTTCCCGCGGTATGCCCTCGCGCTGGAGTTGAAGGGCGCGGGCGACGCAGCGGCGGCGGCCGGTGAACTGGCGGAGCTATTAAATCGGAAGCCTGATTATCTCGCTGCCTATCTGCAGCACGGTATGCTGCTGCAGGCCCTCGAACGCCCTGCCGACGCGCGCGCCGCCTTGACCCGCGGACAAGCGCTGGCGCGGGAGAAGGGCGATCAGCACACGCTGTCGGAGCTGACCGCGGCGCTCGATGCACTACCCTGATTTAATCATATTACACCGCCCTGGAAACAGACGCGCTTTCCTTGACTGGGCGGGTCGCAGCGCGCAGGATCGCCGGGCCCCATGAGACCGAAAAAAGTGCTGATCGTCGATGACTCGAAGCTGCTGCATCGAATGTTCGAGATGATGCTGCGGCAGTACACGCTCGTGCACGCCTACGACGGGCGCGAGGCGATCGACAGATTGAATGAGCACAAGGATGTCGACCTGGTTCTGCTCGACATCAATATGCCGCGGATGAACGGGCTGGAATTCCTGGCCGAGGTCAAAAGCATCGTCGAGCACCAGCGAATTCCGGTCGTCATCATCACCACTGAAGGAACCGAGGACGATACCCAGCGCGGGCTCGATGCCGGCGCCGCCGCATATGTGAAGAAGCCATTTCGTAACGAGGAATTGTTAGGCGTGATCAATCGGCTCACCGCGAGCCCCGCCCCGTGACCGAGCCGCGAAAGCTGGCCGACGCTTTGCCGCCTCGTGCCGGGGTTGCCCTTGAGGAACTGCGCGCCACGCTCGATCGCGCCGCCGAGCTGACGCGCGAGCTCAGGGACCTGCCCGCTCCCGCTCCCGCTGGGCAAGTCCGGGAAGAACTGGCCGCTCGACTCGCCGACGTCGAATCGGACCGGACCGAGCTGTCGCACAAGCTGGCCGAATACGAGCAGCAGGTGGGCCGGCTGATGAACCTGTACGTCGCAACCTACCAACTGCACGCCACGCTCGATCCCGCCGAGGTGCAAGCCACCATCGCCGAGATCGCCATCAACCTTCTCGGCGCCGAGCGCTTCGCGCTGCTCTTCTGGAAGACCGACGCGGCTGAATGCGAGATCGCCCTCCAGCAGGGCATGGATCGAGACGGGAGCGGTCTCTACATCAACAACACTTATGCCGGCGGCGACGCGGCGGTGGACGCGACCTTGTCCGACGGCGTGCTCCGCATGGGGCCCATCGACGGGTCGGACGTGCTGGCCGCGGTCCCACTCACGGTGCAAGGCGCGACGGTGGGCGCGCTCGTCATCCTGAAGCTTTTTGACCACAAGTCGGGGCTGCGGCCGGACGACCGCGACCTGCTGGACCTGCTCGCGGCCCACGCGGCCTCTGCGCTGTTTGCAGCCCGCGTGTATTCGAACACCGACCGCAAGCTCAAGACACTGGAGAGCCTGGTCAAGCTCGTCAGGCGCAAGTAGCTTGAGCCTCTCCGGCAACCTCGAGGACGTCTCCGTCGCGGACGCGCTGCAGTTCATCCATCTCGGTGGCCGGACCGGCACGCTGACGCTGACCCTGGGCGAGACCCGCGCCGAGATTGGCTTCCACCAGGGCCGCATCGTGAACGCCTGGGGGCCGGGCTCCAAGCGGCTGGGAGAGCTCCTGGTCGACGAAAAAGTCATCGACCAGCCCACCCTTGATGCGGCGTTGGCGCAGCAGAGTGCCGAGCACCCGCGCCGTTCGCTCGGGCAGATCCTGGTGGCCACGAAGGCGCTCGCGCCCGAGGTCATGTACCGCGCCGTGCAGCAGCAAATCGAGCGGACCGTCCACGACCTGGTGGCCTGGTCGCAGGGCACCTTCCAATTCGCGCTGGACGATCTCAAGCCCATCGACGACATCGCTGTTTTCCCCGGCGACGTCATCGGCCACCTCAATCTCGACACGCAGATGGTGCTGCTCGATGCGCTGCGCATCTTCGACGAGCGCAACCGCGACGCGCAGCTGGCCAAGACACCCACGCCAGCCCTGGGCGGTCCCAAGGTCGCGCCGGCGCCGATGGTCCCGCCGCCTCCTCCCGCGGACATGCTCGCTGCCGTGCCGCGACCGGCTCTCGCGCCCGCCACCGCGACCGATCCGGTGGGACAGCGGCTGCGTCTGCAGATCATCTCTTCCGATCGCCAGCTTGCCGAGAAGCTTGCGCAGGGGATGCCCGCAGCCGAGGCCACCGTGGTGCGGCTGACGCTGCGCGAGGCTGGAACGCCGCCACCGGGCGAGCAGCCGCCCATCGTGCTCATCGATCTGCGCGGCGGCGGCATCGCGCTCGACGCCATCACCGGACTTCGCCGCGCCCGGCCCCGCGCCTCCATCCTCGCGGTGGTCGACGCTGGCGTCCCGCTTTCGCAGGTGTACCAGGCGGGCGCAATGGCCGCGGTTCCGGGCGACATCAACATCATCCTCGCCTGCTTTCGTTCGATGGCCGCCAACCGGCGCGACCTGCTGACCGGCGGCGTCCGGACCGAAAAGGTCGACGCCAGCTTCGCCAAGCTTCGCCGCATCGTCGGCGACCTGCGCTCGGGGCTCATCTCCACCACCATTTCGCTGAGCCTGATGAACATCATCAGCGAATCGGTCGAGCGCGCGGTGCTCTTCCTGGTGCGCCGCGACGGCCTGACCGCGCTGGGCGCGTTCGGGAACAGCCACGATGGCCAGCCGCTCGCGCATGTCACCCGCGGTCTCAAGCTCCCGCTCACCGAACAGAACGCGCTGGTCGACAGCCTGGCCGACGGCCAGGTGCGGTCCTCGCTCTTCGACGACGCGCACTTTCCGGCCAGCTTCGTCGGCCTGGTGGGGCGGCCGCGCTCGTCCCAGTGCGCAATCTTTCCCGTGCTCGGCGGGTCGCGGGTCATCGCTGTCGTCTATGCAGACAATGGACTTTCCAATCGCGCCATCGAGGAGATCGACATCCTGGAGCTGGCGGCCGCGCAGGCTGGCCTTGCCTTCGAAAACGAGCTGCTTCGTCGCCAGGCCGCCCAGCCGCGGCCGGCTTGATGCTGGAGGGACTACCTTTGACAGGCTCTGAGATCCTGGCCGGGCTGGAAGATGCACGGCCGAACGTACGGGAGCAGGCCATCGCGCGGGCGGCGCAGGAAATTTCGCCCGAGGCGCTGGGCAAGCTGGTCGGCAATCAGGAGAATGCGGTCCTGCGCAACTCGGCGCTGGCGGCGCTCGAGCGGCAAGGGCCGTTTGCCGTGCCCCACCTGATGTCGTTGGCAGGCGAGAAAAACCTCGAAGTCGCGATGTTCGCCGTCCAGCTGCTCTCGCGCATCAAGGACCCTTCGACCGTCGCGGCGCTGCTGCCGCTGGTCGAGCACACCGACCCCAACATCGCGCAGGCGGCCATCGAGGCGCTCGGGGCCCTCAAGGCCCGCGACGCCGTGCCCGTGCTCATCCGCCGGCTCGACGCCGACCTCTGGCTGCAGTTCGCGGCGGTGGCTGCTCTCGGCGAGATCGCCGACGCTCGTGCCGTCGAGCCGCTGCTCGACGCCATCGCAAACGAGATGCTGTCCGAGCCTGCGGTCGAGGCGCTGGGCCGCATCGCCTCGCCCGAGTCGTTGCCGCGGCTGCTTGCGGTGCTGGCCGATCACGACCGGCTGCCGCTGCGCGACTACGTGCTGCGCGCGGCAGCGCTGGTGATCGAGGGCCACGCGGTGCCGCCCTCGGTCTTCACGCGCTTCCGCCGCAAGCTGCAGCTCGGCGACGCGCGGCAAGAGGCGCAGCTGGTGGATTACCTCGCGGGACTGATCGTCTCGGGCGAGATGGGTCTGGCGCGGGCCGCGGCGTCGCTTGCGCTCTCGGCCGAGCTGTCGCTGCTCTATCCGGCGGTTGTGCAGCGCGCACTCGAAGACGACGCGGAAGAGGCGCGCTGGACAGCCGCGCTCTGCCGCCGGCACGAGCGCACGCTGCGGTCGGCGCTGCTGGCGCTCTTGCGCAACGCCGACGCCCGCGTGCGCCGCGCGGCGCTGCTGGCTACGCACGGCGACGCGGCCACCGTGTTGCCGCTGCTGAGGGATCCGGAGGTCGCCGTGCGCGCCGCCGCGTGCCAGGCGCTGGGCCGCAGCCGCGACGTGGCCGCCATCCCCGCGCTGGTCGACAAACTTTCGGCGGGCGCCCCGCAGGAGGTGTCGGCCGCGGCCGAGGCGCTGGGCTGCATGCCGGGACAGAGCCTGCTCGCGCTCGCGCCTTTCCTCGAGGCGCCCGACCGGGTGCTCCTCGCGCTGGGCGTTCTGGAAGCAGCGAAGAGTCCACTCTTCGAGGACAAGGTCGTGGAGCTGCTCGATGCCGGGAGCGCGACGGTGCGCCGCGCGGCGCTGAGGGTGCTGGTCAACCTCGACCACATCGACTTCGAGGAGCAGCTGGTCCGCAAGCTGGAAGATCCCGACGAGCAGGTGCGCATCGAAGCGGTCGAGCTGATCGTGCGCAACGGCTCGTCCACTCGCGCGGAGCCGGCGCTGGTCGGGCTGCTCGGCGTCGGCGACGAGCTGCGCTACCATGTCATCCGGGCCTTGGGGCGCCTGCGCGCCACCGGCGCGGCTCCGGCGCTGGAGGAGCTCTTCACGCGCGCGGGAGGTCACGAGCGGCTCGAGGTGGTGGCCGCGCTCATTCGCATCGCGGCGCCGGGGATATTGCCTTTTCTGCATGCGCGCCTCGCTGAGCCCGACACCGAACTCCGGCGCGTTGCCGCCGACGGCCTCGCGCGAGTCGCGACGGCGGCCGAGCTACCGCTCCTGCTCCAGCTCGCGTTGGACTCCGACTGGACACTGCGCAATCACGCTGGGTGGGGCTTGGGGCGGCTGGGGCTCGCTGCTGGCCGTGAGACACTGCTCGCGCTGGTTCGGGACACCGAGGCATTGGTGGCGCGCACGGCTCGCGCAGCGCTCGCCAAGCTACCTGCCTGACGGCCTCGAAACCTCGGGCAATTGCGGAGCGCCAGCTCGATGGAGAACGTGTTTTAATGCGAGTCTTCGTCAACTCTGTCGCTGCCGCGCTGCTGGTCGCCACTGCCGTGCAAGCTCGCATCGAGCGGCCGATGGGGCGCGCCCCGCGGCGTTCACAGCGGTCCCTGGAGCTTGTCGCTCCCAAATTGTGGCAGGACAAGCAGGGCGCCTTCGCGCTGGAGCGGCCCGAAGGTGATCGCTGGAGCTTCCAGGGAAGCGTGCGCGGGCCCGACGGCGGAATGCTTCCCCTGCTAGCCCTGTCCGAGGACAGTGGTGCCCAGCTGGTCATACAAAATGCCGACGGCCTGACGAACGTCAAGGCTCTCACCCGGATGCTCGCGGAGCACTTGACCGAAGAGCAGCGCGTGCACGTCGAAGACATCGAGCGCGTGCTCGCGCGCGGCGGCGAGGCCTACGCGTTTTCCTTTACCGTGGCGGATGAAGCGCGGGGCCGCGTCGCCGTGGTCAAGGCCGGCAACCATCTGGCGCTGGTGATCGCGTCCTGGCCCCTGGGGGCGCCGCCCACCGTGTCCGAAGACGTCGAGGAGATGATCGGCTCGCTGGGCCCGGTGCCGGGCGCCTTGCCTCCGGGAGCGTTCTAGGCGACGCCCGAAGGGCGGCTCGCCATCGGTTATCGCCCGCGCCGCGGCAATGTGGCGGAGACCTGGTCAAGAGTCTCCGGAGGCGCCCGGTTTCCCTCCCGCGCCAGGCGCAGTGCGGCTCGTGCGAGCTCATCGTAGAGCGACAGCAAGTCCTTCGACAGGGCAGCGCGGTGGGAACGCACGGTAGCCGCATCGCCTCGCGCGAAGGGTCCGGTGAGTGCGCGCGGGGGCGGAAGGGCTTGCAGTTTCTTCAACGCGCCAAGGGAGAGTGGCAGCAGTGCCGCGCGAGCCTCGCCTTCAGTTGCACCCGTGGCCTTGCGGAATGCGAGCGCGGCTTCGGCGAAGAGCGCCACCACGCCGCCCGCTGCCAGCGTCGCAGCAGCGTGGTAGAGCGGCCGCGCCTCGTCGCCGACATCCAGCGGCGTAAGGCCGAGCGTGCGTGCGAGGTCTTCGAGCTTCTTTCGCGCGGCCAATGTCGATCCGGCAAGGCCCGCCGAGGCGCCGCGGAACGGCGTGCGCTCGCCGTGTACGATGGCGCGGAGCGGATGAAGCGACCCGACCGCGGCGCCCTGCTTGCGCGCGGACTCGAGCGCCAGGAGTGACAGCGCACCTGACAGGTGCACGACGAGCTGTCCGCGGCGGAAGCGCAACGTCTGGCAGAGGGGCTCGACCGCGGCGTCCTTGACTGCGAGCAGGACCAGGTCGAAACGATCGAGCGCGGGCAAAACGGTGGTCCAGCGAGCGCTAACTTTTTGCCAGCGCGGCAACGGCGAGCGGTTCCAGCGCAGGCCGACGCGACAACCCTCACGCGGCAGCGAGCGCGAGAGCGCCTGTCCCACCGCGCCGCCGCCCAGGATTGCGATCACCTTGGGCCGCCGGCTGTCAAGCGAGGTCGCGGCGGAACTCGATGCCGCCCTGGGGCGCCGCGCACGCCAGCAGCTTTTCGCCAGCCCGGACACGGCCCGCGAGAATTTCGTCAGCGAGCGGCGACTCCACCAGCCGCTGGATGGTCTGCCGCATCGGCCGCGCGCCCAGCAAAGGCTGGAACCCGCCTGCGTCGATCAGGTGCTCGACCAGTCCGGGACCGGTGCGGAAGGCAATGCGACGCTCGTCCCAGAGCCTGCGCGACGAATCGGCCAGCAGCAATTGCGCGATGCGCGCGACCTCTTCCCGCGCCAGCGGCGCAAACACCAGCCGCTCGTCGAGGCGCGCCCAAAGCTCCGGCGCGAACCCGGCCCGGGCCTGCGCAAGCGCGCGAGCGGCCTGCGGATGCTCGGCCGGCGTGGGCGGCATGGTCCTCGCCAGCGCCGGGTCGTCGTTGACGAAACCGACCGCGCGGACCTCGCCGCCTCCGAAGGCAGCCGCGCCGAGATTGCTCGTGAGTACGAGGATGGTGCCGCTAAAGTCGATGCGACGTCCCCGGCCGTCGGTGAGCGCGCCTTCGTCGAGGACCTGCAGCAGAAGCTGCAGCACCGAGGGGTGCGCCTTCTCCACTTCGTCCAGAAGCACCACGCTCGCAGGCTTGCGCCGCACTGCCTCGGTAAGCTGGCCGCCTTCGCCATAGCCGACGTAGCCGGGCGGGGCGCCCACCAGCCGCGCCACCGAGTGCGGCTCGGCGTACTCAGAGAGATCGAGCCGCACCAGCTCCGCGTCGAGCTCCAGCGCCAGCGCCCGCGCGGTCTCGGTCTTGCCCACGCCCGAGGGTCCGACCAGCAGGAACGACGCCAGCGGCCGCTGCGCGCTGAAGCCGGCATAGTTGCGCCGGATGGCGCGCGCGATCACGCCGATGTTCGCCTCGTGCCCCACCACTCGCGCGGCCAGCCTTTGCTCGAGGCTCAGGTAGCGCTCGCCGTCGGGCGCGAGCAGGCGATCCTCGGGAAGCCCGGCCATGCGAGCCACCGCCCGGGCGACGTCGTCGCGCGAGACCTGGGTGCGGCCCTCTCGGCGCGCGCGAGAGCCGGCCAGATCGATGGCCGCGAATGCTTTGTCCGGCAGGCACCGATCGCGCACGTAGCGCGCTGTCAGGGCAGCCGCGGCCTCCAGCGCCTCGGGCGTGAACGAGACGTGGTGGTGTTCTTCATAGCGGCGGGCTGCCCCTTCAAGGATGCGCGCCGTCTCGCGCGGCGACGGCTCGCGCACCAGCACCGGGACGAAGCGCCGCTCCAGCGCCGGGTCGCCCTGGATGTGCTTGCGGAACTCGTCATGAGTGGTGGCGCCGACGCAGGGGAACTCGCCGCGGGCGAGCGCCGCCTTCAGCTCGTTGGCCGCGTCCTGCGGACCTTCGCCAGCTGCGCCCGCGCCGATGAGCATGTGCAGCTCATCGATGAAAACGACCACGCGGCCCTCGGCGCGCCTGACCTCGTCCTTGATGCCCAGGAGCCGTTCGCTGAACGAGCCGCGCAGTTGCGTCCCGGCGACCAGTCCGCCGACGTCGAGCTCGATGATGACTCGCCGGTCGAAGACACCCTTGTGATGGTGTGCCCCCTGGCTTGCACCATCGTGGTTCCCCCATGGCGTTGCCACCAGCCGCTGCGCCAAACCCTCGACGATGGCCGTCTTCCCCACGCCTGGTTCGCCCACCAGCACCGGATTGTTCGCGCGGCGCTTGCCGAGGATGTCGAGCACCTCTTCGACTTCGCGCTCGCGGCCCAACGCGGGGTCGAGCCGGCCTTGCGCGGCGAGCAAGGAAAGGTTTCGGCCGTGGGTGCAGAGGAAGGGGTACTCGCGCGGATCGAGCGTGTGGGCAGCGGCAGCGACGGCAGCCATTCTTGCGCTCGCGCCCAGGGCGGCGCTGCTGTTGGCGTCGGGGCCTGGCGCCAAAGAGACCCCGAGCGAGGGCGCGATGGGACGGCCGAGCGGGGAAGTCGATGCTGTGGAGGTCACCAAAGGCCCGCCGGAAAGAGGCGCGTAAGGATCGGGCGCGTCCGCCGGGGGTGGCAGCGTCGAGACTCGCGCGGGCGACGACGGCAGCGGCTGCGCGTAGGCGGGCGGTGCTCGCGGCGACTCGAATCGCGCGGTCGACCGCTGTTGTGCGGGCGGATGCGCGACCTTCACGTCGTCGGCCCCGGGAAAGCCCGGCCGCGCGCGCCGTCGCGGAGCCGCGCCAGTGAGATAGCCCAGCGCCGTGGTTCGCAGCGAAGCGACCGGCGGGGCGCACTTCTCCACCAGCGCCGCGGCCAGGGACCGCGACAGCCGCGTCAGCGCGACCAGTAGATGCAGCCCTTCGGCGCGCTCGCTCTGGCAATCGTCGGCCAGCTGCCGCGCACGATCCAGCGCCTGCGCGAAACTGCCGTCGGCTTCCTGCAGCGAAGGCTTGCGCGAGAGCTCGGCCAGCACCGCGTCCTCGTCGCAGCCCCTCTCGCGCAGGAGCGCATCAGCCGGTCCCGGCACAGTGAAGATCGCCAGCAGGAGATGGGCGGTTCCGGGGATCTGCGAGGCACCCCGGGCAAGGTCTGCCGCCTCGGCGGCGATCTGCGAAAGTTCGGCTGAATCAATGGCCATCGGTGCGGCGTACTCTCGCCCACGCCGATCGACACGCGCAAGCGGCAAGAGTGATGGGCGAGGTCGTGCTTCGCTGTGTCCCACCCCATTGTAAGTCGCGGGGTCGCGTCCCTAGGGTTCCGCTCGCGCCGCCAACAGCCCGTGCTGCCTGCCCATCGACAAGCGACGCCCAACGGATCCTTTACCACTGGAGTCACGCATGCAGATGAATCGTACCAAGGCGATGGCCACGATCCTCGCAGCGCTCTTGCTCGCGCTGCCCGGAACGTCCGCGGCCAACACGGTGACGCAGAACCTGTCCTGGACCATCAACCGGCCGGGTGCGACGCAGAAGTACCGCGTGGTCGCCTACGGCGACTCCATCTTCGCCGGCTATCACGGCAGCATTTCGTCAGTGGCGCGGCGGGCGGGGCCTTACGTCGACGCGGAGTACGCGCAGAAGACCTGGAACGCCAACATCGAGCTCTACCGTCGGACCAAGTCGGGCGCGGTGGCCTCGGATATTTACAACAACAAGATCGTCAACGAGCGCTCGTACATGCAGGCCACCGACACGCGCGTCGTGATGTTCGAGATGTGCGGCAACGACTTCCTGCAGGCGCGCTCCACCTTCGCCGGCCAGAGCGGGACTTGCGACTACAGCGTCATCGACAACGCGCTCGCGAACTGCACGAATTACCAGCAGGCTGCCATGCAATACATCAACGCCAACGCCTCGCCGAACACGAAGTTGAAGATGATCGTGAACCTTTACTATCCGGGGTTCAACGGCGACAACGGGAACTCGAGTTGCAACGACCCGTCCTCGGGCGTACCGGTCAACAAGCAGACCAAGTTCCTGCCGTACATCGCGCACAGCAATTGGCGCGCCTGTAACGCCGCCGCGCAGCGCGGCTTCACCTGCGTGGATTCGTTCGCGCAATTCATGGGCGCGGACTACGACTCCAACGGCGACGGCCTCATCGACTCCGAGGCGCTGCGCTACCAGGCAGGCGAGACCGAGGCGGCCTACGTGCAGCGCATCTCGGTGACGCTGCGGCCCACCCTGCGCGACGCCTCCACGCACTTCGCCAACGCCAGCACGAGCTACGACTACCTGCAGTCGGACAACACGCATCCGACCTATTCCGGCAACACCATCTATGTCGGCTTTTTCGGCGGCACCGGCAGCGGCTCAGGCGCGCCCGACTACAGCGACGCGCAGCTGACCGGCGGGAAGAATCCGATCTGGAACCAGCTGGGGCACGAGCGCATGGGCTGGGCCACCTCGGCGTTTACGCCCGCTTCACCCTGAGAGTCCGGCTCCGAAGATCGCGGCGACGCCTCCGTAGAAGGCCAGCGCCGCCGCGATCTCGAGCGTCCACCGGACCGCTTTTGCCCGCCCTTTTGCGAGGCGGGTCGCGGGCACGGCGACCACTTCGACCAGCGCGCGCAGCGCCGCGGCAAAGATCAGCAGGTGGCTGAAGACGTAGAAGCTCACGCCCGCGAGCGTGTGCAGCCAGCGCGATAGGCCATACGAGTGGAACTCGCCGAGCAGGCCCCCGTAGGTGATGAACTGGTGCAGACGGAAGAGGATGAAGGTCACCACGGCAGGCACCGCGACCAGCTTGACGAGGGGCAGGTGCAGCTTTCGCGCGCGGTGGCGGACGCTCGCGTCGTCGAAACCCGGCAGGGGCGGCTGTCCGAGCGCAGCGAGCAGCGGCGCCGGATCGGCTGTGGTGACGCGCAAGGGGAAGACCGCGCCCGAGCGCAGCACCAGCGCGAAGCCGTCCGCCGGTAGCGGCACGCGGAAGGGACGCAGCGCCTGCAGCGACCCGCGCGGGAGGGTCGCGCCCGCGCTCAGCCTGATCTGTCCGGCGTCGACGTCGAGAGTCTCTTCGCGAAACAACGCGCGGTCGAGCATCGCCGGCAGTGCCGAGAGGAAGAAGATGGAGCGGACCAGCGCGGGTAGGGCGACACTTTCGGGGTCGCGCGCCAGCAGCACCGCGAGCCAGAGGAGGTTCGCTGCGGCCAGCACACGCAGGGCTGCGCTCGCGGCGCGCTGCCAGGGGTGCAGCAGGTGCACGCGAAATTTCATCAGCTGCGGATATAGTCGATTCCGCTCATGACCACGCGTTCGGGAAGGGAAGACGACGATGGCGTCGCCTGGAGCCTGCCAAAGCATGGGCGGCTGCGGACCGCGCTGGGCGTGGCCGCGGTGCTGCTGCTCGGGTTCGCCGGCTACCTCTGTTTGCAGCCCGCGGTCCCGCCGCCCGAGCCAGCGCGCGTGGCGGAAACGCCTGGGCCCGGCACCGCTCCGGACGCGTCGCCAGCCGAGCCGCCGGACCCGATGGAGCGCGCCATGCTGCTGACGCTCGCGGATGCCGGCCTCGAAAACAAGAAGGAGATTTCAGTGACCGACCTGGGAAAAGGCGACGGCACCGGCATCGGCGCGTTCCCGAGGCCGGGCACGAAGCCAGTGCTGCGCGGGCTGGTGGTGCCGGACGGCTTCGTCCTCCCGGAAGGCTACGTTCGTCACACCCAGGCCACCGATGACGGCCGCACGCTGCCGCCAATTCTGATGTTCCACCCGGACTACCGGCCGCTGGACGCCAGTGGCAATCCCATCAAGCTGCCGGCAGACCGCATCGTCCCGCCCGAGCTTGCGCCCCCCGGAATGCCGCTCGTCGAACTGGACGCCGGGGCGCCGTGAGCGCGCGGCTCAGCTTTGTGAACGAGCCCCGGATGGAGTGGCGCCGTCGTCCGTGGTTAAAGGACGGACGCAACCTGGCGGGCGCGCGGTGAGGGCGGCTGCGGGCGCGCTCGTTAGCGCCGCGCTGCTGGGGCTCGTCGCGCGGGTCGAGGCCCCCTGGCACCCGCTCTCGCTAGTCGCACTGGCGCCGTGGTTCTGGGGGCTCGACCGCAGCGCGCCGCGCGCGGCGCTGACCTCGGCGGCGCTGCTCGCGACGGCCTTCACCGCCAGCGCCTTCTGGTGGCTGCCGGGGACGGTGGCCGCTTACACCGGCTGCCCGCGCCCGCTGGCGTGGCTCGGCTGTCTCGCGCTTGCACCGCTCGTTTTGCAGCCGCAGCTGCTGGCCGCCGCGGGAGCGCGCCTGCTCGCGCGGCGGCTCGTGCTCTCGCACGCGTCCCTCTGGCCGGCGGTGGCCACCGCGCTCACTTATGTCTTTGCCGAGTGGGCGCTGCCGCGGCTCTTCGCCGACACGCTGGGCTACGGGCTCTTTCCCTCTCCCTGGCTGCGGCAGGCGGCGGACCTCGGCGGCGGCGCTGGGCTCACCCTTTCGTGCCTTGCCGTGAGCGAATGCGCGGCGCGCCGAACTCGCCTGGCCGCGCTGGGAGCTGCGCTGGTGGTGCTTGCGCTCGCGGGTTACGGCGCGGTTCGCCTGCGCCAGGTGGAGGCGCGCACGGTCGCTGCACCCGTACTGACCGCGGGCGTGGTGCAGGCAAACATCACCGCCTACGACAAGCTCGCAGCGGAGCAAGGAACCTTCGAGACCGTGCGGCAGATCCTCGAGACCCACGTCGCGCTTTCGCGCGAGCTCCTTGCGCAGGGTCCGCTCGATCTCCTGGTCTGGCCCGAGACCGTTTATCCGACCACCTTCGGCGCGCCGAAGAGCGGGGACGGCGCCGCCTTCGACCAGCAGATCGCCGCGATGGCCCGCGAGGCGCGCGCGCCGCTCGTCTTCGGCGCCTTCGAGGCGGACGCCCTGGGCGAGCACAACGCTGCCTTCTTCCTCGATGCCGACGGCTCCTTGCAGGCGAGCTACCAGAAGTCGCTGCTCTTCCCGCTGACCGAGTACGTTCCGCGCTGGCTTGACTCCAGCCGGCTGCGGGCGGTGCTTCCGTGGGCTGGCCGCTGGCAGCCGGGACCAGGCCCGCGCGTGCTGCCGCTGCGCCTGCGCGACGGCAGCGCGCTCCGCGTCGCGCCGCTCATCTGCTACGAAGCGATCCATCAGGACTATGTAGAGCGCGCCGCCGGCCAAGGCGCGCAGGTCTTGCTGACGCTCTCCAACGATGCGTGGTTCCCCGCCGCCGCGGGGGCCCGGCTGCACCTCACCGTGGCCGCCTTCCGCAGCATCGAGACCCGCCTCCCGCAGCTGCGCGCCACCAACTCGGGCATCTCCGCGCTGGTGCTTCCGTCGGGCGAAATCGTTTCAGCGACCGCGTTCGATTCGCGCGCCGCGATCCGCCTGCGGGTACCGCGGGTCGCGGGTGCCGCAGGTTCGCTCCTGCCGCTCGGGCCCGCCTGCGCCGCGGGGTGCGCGGTCCTCGCCCTCCTCGCGCTCGCGAGAAAACGGCGAACATGCTAGCTGACCGCGCGTGCGACCACTCACCATCGGCATCGCCGGCGGCACGGCGAGCGGAAAGACCACCGTTGCTCGCCGCTTGGTCGAGCGCCTCGCCGGCCATCCCATCGCCTTCCTCGATCAGGATGCTTACTACCGCGACCTCACCGACGTCCCACTGGAGGAGCGCAGGGCCTTCAACTTCGATCACCCTGACGCGTTCGATACCGATCTATTGGTCACGCACCTGCTGGAGCTGAAAGCGGGCCGGGCCATCGAGAAGCCTGTCTACAGTTTTACGCAGCACTCGCGCACGGCCGATACGGTCCGGGTCAATCCCGGCGACGCAATTATCCTGGAAGGCATCCTGGTGCTCGCGCTCGAGCCGGTTCGCAAGGAGCTGGATGTGAAAGTCTTCGTTGACTCCGACGCGGACGTGCGGGTCATTCGCAGGCTCTCGCGGGATATCAAGGAAAGAGGCCGCGATTTCGACGGCGTCATCGAGCAATACTTCCGTACCGTGCGGCCGATGCATTACGGCTTCGTCGAGCCGTCCAAGCGCTATGCCGATATCATCATCCCGCACGGCGGCAACAACGAGATCGCAATTGAAATGGTCGCAGGCGCGGTGCGCCAGAAGCTGAGTTGATCGAACCGCAATTGGAGGGGTTCCTGCCAGTCCAGGACATGCCTGAATCATTCTATAATGCATCGGCTTTTGGCTCGCCCTGCTCAAGGCCGTCGGGCCGAGAAGACGCTGTTCTGACAAACCCGGCACCTCTGGGTTCACCCGGCGGACACTAGCAGGGTGGCTGAAGGCGTACTACCCAGCGGCGCTGCAGGGGATGCGCGGCCGGCCTTCGCTGGCCGCGTTGCGTGCCAGAGCGGAGGCGGCGGGATCCGCTCAGCTCGTCTTTTTCGGCTTGCGCCCCGGGGGCTTCAAATCTTCGTCCCAGACGACGGCCTCGACGTTGTTTCCGTCGGGATCGATTACGAAGGCCGCATAAGCGGCATAATCCTCCCGCGGCCCCGGCTTGCCGTTGTCCCTGCCGCCCGCTTTTAAGGCCTCGCTATGGAAGGCGTCGGTCGATCGCTTCGACACGCCATGAAACGCAAGGTGCGTGGGCGTGCCGACCGTACCCGGTGTCACCCAGAAGTCGTGGCGGCCCGTACTATCCTTGAAGCCGAAGGAGCCGCCGCTTTTCATGTCGCAGACGTACCCGAGCGGCTGCAAGGCGCGCTCGTAGAACTTGCGGCTCTTCCTGGGATCGGTGCAGCGGAGACTGACGTGCTCGATCATCGCGCCTCCTTATCAGAGGATCTACAAGACAGGTATCCTCAGGATCGAAGATACCTGCCCTCGTTGAGGCGACTCAGAGCGAGCGCAGGAAGTTCAAGATGTCCTGCCGGTCCGAGGTCCCCAGCAAATTGAAGACTTGCAACACAAGATTCGCCTCGGAAGCACAGGCAACACCGTCAGGCGTGCTCATCTGGCCCGGCGCGCAGGCGGGGTTCTGGCTCGAATGGGCCTGGATGGCGTTGAGCAATCCGCCATTGAGAGGAGTCGAGCGCCCGTCGTGGAGGAAGAAGATGCGTTGGCCCACGCCCCACAAGGGGGCAGAGCGGAACTCGTCGGCGCCGGCGGAACCCTGACCGACATGGTCGGCGAGTCCCGGTCCCATGTGATGAATCGCGAAATCGGAGAACGGATGATAGGGAAGACCGCCTTGCCCGGTGGAGTTCGACTCCTCGGTGGTGAGCGTCGCCGAATGGCAAAGAGCGCAGCCAACGGAAGTGAATAGCTGCTGTCCGTGCACCTGGCTCGTGCTCGTGGTGGTTGCCACGGGCGCCGCCGAGAGCCGCATGAAGGCGGCAAAGTTGACCAGGTCCGAGGACATTTCGCTCAAGGTCCCGGTCAGGCCCTTGGTGTGCGGATTGTGAATGTTGCTCGAGTCCTCCGGCGTCGGATTCAGCTCGCAGCCCGCGGCCATCGCCCGCTCATTGCCAAAGATCTCGTTGGTCACTCCCTGTTCGACGTTGTAGGCCTCGCCGGCAAAGAGCAGCAGCGACTTGTTCTGCGCCTTCCAGCCGAACCGCGTAATCGTCCCGTCATTGCCATTGGTATTGAACCTCCCGCCGATCTGGTACAGGGCCCGCAGGCTCGCAGTGCTGTTCAGGTTGTCGATCAAGGCGTTGTCCGACGTATTCTCGACGAGGCCGAGGCCGAAGACCGGCGTGGGAATGCGAAAGATGACGTTGTTTCTCGAAAGCTGGGTGACGAAGTCGGGCTGCGACGCCGTGCAAGTCGGCGCGTCCACCCTGCCTGCGATGGTGTAAAGGCCATGCACGCCGCCGTCGTTGCTGCCGTCGGGATTCCGAACGAAGCGCGCCTCGCGGACGGGCCCATCGGGCTGGATGAACGGAGGCACCAGCTGGTTGCGGCCCGGCAGCCGGTCGAGCGTCGCGAACGATACTTGCGGATTGGGCACGCGAAACTGGCCAAGCGTGGGATGCGGGCTCGTGCCACCGATGTCGGGCTGCGCGTGGCAGGAGGCGCAGCTATTGGCATTGAAGGTCGGCCCAAGGCCCACGCCAGGTTCGTTGAGAAGGGCTCCGGAAACCGAATCGATTTCCTTGAAGCGTGCCCGCGCGGCGAGGAAGAAAGTCACCTCGTCGGTAGAGAGGCCCGAGGCCGGTCCACCGGCACTGCTCGGCCCTCCGCGCGGGCCAGGGTCGGTTTGGGCCACTGCGGCGAACGATAAAACGACACACAATGAAAAGACAACCGAACGCATCGGGTACCCCTATCGAATGACGGAATGGGCCCTGCGATAAACATGCACTCGGAAGCGTTGCCCGGCAGCAAATACGGTACGCTGCAAGCTTGGCGGCGTCAAATGGCGCATATAGATACAGTAACTTTTATACTAATGAAATTTCTATAGACTGGAGTGCGTGAGCATCGCTGGAATCATCTTCGCAATTGCCCTGCTTTCATGCAGCAGGCAGGACCAAGCAGCTCCAGGCCCCCTCACTTACCGCACGCGATCGACGCATAGTCGATGGAACAATGATCGTATTTCGAAGCCTGAGGGGATCGTGCAACCCAACTAGTGACGGATTCGAAAAGGTAGTGGCATTGTTCGAGGATTATCCAACGGCCACTCAATAGGCGTTGCTTCCCTTCTGACCGTCAGTTTTTCAACGAAGTGGAAATCGATCTGGCCTCAGCCGGCTATTGCCAAAACGAAGTTGAAATCGATTTGCCTCCGCCGGCTGTTCCCGGACCGCAATCCAGAGCGTGGCGACATAAGGCGCCTGCAGTCATCGAATTGTGCGAGCTCTCAAAGCGTCAGTTCTTGCGGATGACGTGGCCTTTTGAATCGAGCTTGTAGGCGTCCGGCAAGGCGGCTTCGACCTTGGGCGTATAGCCCTTCACGTCCCAGGTGGAGTCGGCGAGCAAGCCCGCCAGCGCCTCGCGGACGCGCGCATTCGAGCTCTCTTGCGCCTTTAATAGATGCTGAATCAAGGGCTCGCGGCCCACGTCGCCTTCCTGCCGCACGATCACCTGCGCGGTAGCGATCTGCACCTCGTCGTCCATATCCTCCAGGAAGGGCAGCACCGCGGGCGCGATGTCGGGGCTCTTGTGCTCGCCGAGCGCGTGCAGGATCAGCACTTTCTTTTCGGGCACCCGGCTGTATTCGCTGCCAACCTTGCGCGCGAGCTCGACCAGGAACTGCACCACCTCGGGCTCCGGCAGCAAGTCGGCCAGCGCCTTCAGCGGCCAGGCGATCTCGTCTCGGGTCAGGATGAACTTCTTGATCGGCTGCAGCGCCAGATCCGTGCTGTCGAGGAGGATGGCGTGCACGCGCTGCTTTTCCTCATCATCGGTGATGCCCGGGTCGACGCGGATGGTGTAGCGCAGCAAGAGCGCATCGATGGCCGCCTCGCTGCGCAGCTTGCCGAGCTCCTCGATGGCGCCCTGGCGATTCTCCGGCGGACCAAACTTCTCCAGCAGCTTCTTCTGCAGCCGGCCCGCCCGCTGCTCCGGGGTCCCACCGATACCGAGCATGTCGAAAAGTCCCATGGCGTCCTTCTACAGCGCGACGTCCTTCCGTACATCGCCTTTGTAGAGCTTCTCCAGCAGAGCGGCCGGCTCGGCAGCCTCGGGCGAGTCGGGCAGCACGATTTGCAACACCACGTAGAGGTCCCCGCGCGGCGCGCCGGTCGAGCCCGAGCGCAGCGCCGGCAGGCCGCGGCCGCGCAGGCGCAGCTTGCGGCCACTCTGGGACACGGGCGGTATCTTGAGCTTGACGGGTCCCTCGAAGGTGGGCGCGGTGACCTCGGCGCCGTTCAGCGCCTCGCCCACGGTGATGGGCAAATCGAGCGAGAGGTCGCGCCCGCTCACGCGCACCGTCGCGTGCTCGCGCACGGTGATGCGCAGGTACAAGTCGCCGGACTCGCCGCCGCGCTCGCCCAGGCCACCCTGTCCGGGCAGGCGCACGCGCGAGCCGGTCTCGACGCCCGCGGGGATCTTCACCTTCAGCCGCGCGACCTCGGTGACGGTGCCCTCGCCGCCGCAGCGCGGGCAGGGGTCCTTGATCTCACCGCTGCCCATGCAGCGCGGGCAGGTGCCGCGGAAAAGGCCGCCCATCTGCACCTCGCCGCTGCCGTCGCATTGCGGGCACTTGGCGGGCTTGCTGCCGGGCCGCGCGCCCGTGCCGTGGCACTCGGCGCAGCGGGCAGGGCGGCTGACCGAGATTTCGCGCTCGGCCCCCAGCACGGCGTCGCGCAGGTCCACCTCGATCGCGGTCTCAGCGTCGTCGCCCGGCGCTGGCTCGACGCGCGCGCGCCGGGTCCGGCCAGCCTGGCGCCGCGAGAAGATGTCGCCGAACATCGAGCCCAGGTCATTCGGGTCGAAGCCCTGGCCGCCTCCAAAGCTTTGCCCGCCCCCAACGCCGCCGAAGCCAGAAGCCCCGCCCCGCCTGCCAAAATCGGCCTGCTGCTTCTGGTACTCGCGCACCTTGGCCTCGTCGAAGCCCGGCTTTGTCGCCATCTCGCCGAACTCGTCGAAGAGCGCGCGCTTCTTCGGGTCACCAACGGCGTCGAAGGCGCCGGAGACGTCCTTGAATTTGTCCTCCGACTTCTTGTCGCCCGGGTTGACATCCGGGTGCAGCTTCTTGGCGAGCTTGCGGTACGCCTTTTTGATCTCCTCGGCGGAGGCGCTCTTGGACACACCGAGGGTGGCGTAAGGATCCTTCATGGGGCGGACCGTAACACCGGACCGAGGGTGGTCAATCAGCTGGATCTTCAATTGACCTGCGAATGGGGCGCTCGCTACCCTCTGGTCGTGCGCCTGACCAACCTCCTGATCGTGCTCATCGCCGCCTCGCTGCTGGCGCTTCCTCTCCACGCCCAGGGGGAGCGGCAGCTGCTCGACGAGGTGGTGGCGGTGGTCGAGACGCACGCCATCACGCTCTCCGGTCTCGCTGCCGAGACGCGGGTCAAGCTGGTCGAGGTGCAGGGCCCGGCCGCCGCCGATGCGGTGCCGGACCGCAAGCTGCTTGCGGCTTCGCTGCGGCGCACGGTCGAGGAGCGGGTGGTGCTCGGCGAGGTTGAGCGGCTCAAGCTCTTCGACCTCGAGCGCAGCGAAGTGGACAACCTGCTGGCCCGGCTGCGCGCCCGGTTTCCCAGCGTCCAGAAGTACGAGGCCTTCCAGCGATCGGTCGAGCTCACCGACGACGAAATCGGCGCCATCCTGGCCCGCGAACTGCGCGTGGCGCGGTACCTGGACAACCGGCTCAAGCTCGCCGCCTAGCTGCGCGAGAGCGAGCTTGCCGAGGCCACGGGCGGGCGAAAACTCGGCAAGTCCGACCGCGAGGCGCTGCGGCTGCAACTGCAAAAAGAGAAATACCTGCGGCTGCTCGCCGAGCTTTTGCAAGACCTGCGCAAGCGCGCTGACGTGCGCGTGCTGGACCCGCTCGAGGCGGACGCGCCGCTCCAGAGGGCCGACTGAGATGGCCGTGCGCGCGCGGGCCAGTCTCGAGATCCGGCGCATGCGTCCGGATGATCTCGAAGAAGTCATGGTGATCGAGCGGGCCGCCTTCAAGCATCCATGGTCCACGGAGCTGTTTCGCCGCGAGCTGGAGCACGACTGGAGCACCATCCTCCTCGCTGTCGAGCCGCTCACCAGCGCCGCCAAAGGCGAAAGCCGCATCGTCGCGTTTCTCATTTATTGGCTGGTGCACGACGAGGTGCATATTCTCAATGTAGCGGTCTCGGCGGAGCACCAGCGCAAGGGCATCGCGCGGACGCTGATGGCCGAGACCGAACGGCGCGCGAACCTCGCCGATGCGTCGCTGATGACGCTTGAAGTCCGCCGATCGAACCTGGGCGCGCTCGATCTCTACCGCGCGTTCGACTACCGCGCCGTCGGCGTGCGGCCCAACTACTACGCGGACGAAGGCGAGGATGCGATCGTGATGGTGAA
>JANYKT010000110.1 GCA_025358085.1 Deltaproteobacteria bacterium
GCCTCGTGACGCGACGTTTGAAAAGAGGCCGATCCGTGTAGCGCATCCGGAGTAACTGCGGGGACCCGCTGTTACACCTGCGCTCGTCAGCCTGCGTGGCCGCTGCTCGGTTTGAGCAGATGCCGGCTATTCACTCCTTCATGGTCTGGGTCGGCCCGGCGCCATCTCTCTTTGCGAGGTCACGTCGGCGACGCAGTCTTTCCAGACTTCTGATACGTGCCAACCAACTCGGCCTTCGCAAGGATATGGCCTTCCATAACCCGCTCGAGTTCAACTTTCGTCGGCTGTTCGAGCTTCGGTTCGACATCGAGCGCGTACAGTTTGAAGAAGTAGCGGTGTCGCCCGATGGGAGGGCACGGTCCTCCGTAGGTCGCCTTCTTCCAATCGTTGAGTCCCTGCTTCGCGCCGGGTGGAAGCTTCCCACCCTCGAGGATACCCATGCAGCTCGGCTGAAGACCGAAAACGATCCAGTGTACCCACGTCGTCTTGGGCGCTTTCGGATCCGGAGCGTCTGGATCATCCACGATGAGCGCGAAGCTCTTCGTGCCAGGAGGCGCGCCAGTCCACGAGAGCGCGGGGGCAATGTCTGGCGCGGGAAGGTCAGCGTCCCGAAGGGAGGCAGGTCAAGGCGGGTGCCGATGACCCGGGCTCTCGCAAGGTTGCTGAAGCAACTGCAACATCTGCGCGGTCCGCGGGTGCTGTGGCGCGAGGATGGCTTCAAGAAGCTGGAGCAACTGCGCAAGTGGCTCTCCCGGGCGCAGCGCAAGGCGGGGCTCAAAGACAACGGCGGGCTGCACATCATGCGGCACACCTTCTGCTCGGTGATGCTCGGAGCCGGAGCGGCCATGCAGCGCCTCCCGCTCTGCGTTCTAATCCCTCCTGCTTCAGCGCGTCGATGTCTTCGCCGATGATCTCCCCGGCGCGTTCGAGGCGCTCGCGGTCGGCGATGAAGCCGCGGGACTCGACGAAGCATCGCCGCCCTCCATGCAAACTTAAGTCGTAGTGAGCGAAACCCGGGCCAGGCGCCGACCTTCTCAGGGCCCGGTTGGAGCGATTTGGCTCAGCCGGTGTCTCGTTTTGGCACATTGAGCGGAAGGCATTGCCTCACAGAGTCGCTGGCGCGCTTCGTGAAGACGCGCCGGCCGTGTCCGCCGCTCCCGCACTCGCAGCACCTCGCCCGCCGCAGTACCGCCGCCGCGAGCCCGAGCAGTCGCTGCTCTACGAGACGGTGCGGACGCACTGGAAGACGCTGCTCGCCGAGGTCGCCGAGCGCAGCGACGGCGGCAGCCTGCCCGGCTTCGTCACCCGCGAGTTCGAGCGGTACCTCGGCTGCGGCATCCTCGCGAACGGCTTTGCGCGCGTGCACTGCGACGCCTGCGGGAAGGACCTGCTCGTCGCCTTCTCGTGTCGCGGCCGCGGATTCTGCCCCTCGTGCACCACGCGCCGGATGCAGGGCACCGCGCTGCACCTGGTTGATCGCGTCCTGCCCCACGTGCCGGTGCGCCAGTGGGTGCTCTCACTGCCGCGCTGGGCGCGGTTCCTGCTCGCGCGTGACCCGCTGCTGATCACGCGCACCCTCGACCGCACGCTGCGCGAGATCTTCAAGAGCCACCGCCGCCGCGCCCGGCGCAGAGGCCTGCGCGGGCCGCAGACCGGCGCGATAACCTTTGTCCAGAGGTTCGGCTCGATGCTGAATCTCAACGTACATCTGCACTGCATCATTCCGGACGGCGTCTTCGTCCGCGAGCAGGGAGCCGTCCACTTCGAAGCGTTGCCCGCGCCGTCCGACGATGAGGTGAGGGAGAGCCTCGAGAAGATCGTCGCCCGCCTCGAAAAGCTGCTGCGCCCCCGCCTGGACGCAGCCAGGGACGATGCGCGCCCGCCCGACGCGCTCGCAGCGGCGCAGGCAGCCGCGGTGGCTGCGATCGCCGGCAAGCCGCCCGCGGCGACGGTCACCAAGAAGCACGCCGCGTATCTCCAGGGCTACTCGCTCCACGCCGGGGTCCATCTCCACGCCAACGATAGGGAAGGGCTGGCCAAGCTCTGCGGCTACGGCGCCCGGCCGGCGCTCTCGCAGGAGCGGTTGTCCGCGCTGCCCGATGGGCGCCTCGCGATTCGCCTCAAGCGCCCGCTCGCCGACGGCCGCCTGCAACTCGAATTGGAGCCGGTCGAACTGCTCCGCAGGCTGGCGACGCTTGTGCCGCCGCCGCGGGCCCACGTCACCCGCTTCCATGGCGTGTTCGGGCCGGCCTCGAAGTGGCGCAGCGAGGTCGTGCCTGTGCCGCCGGCCGCGGGGCCGCACGAGCATCACGGGCCGGCCTCGACTGGAGCAGCGCCGCCAGAGCAGAGCCAGTCCATGGCGCCGGCCGAGGCGCCCAAGCCGCGCCAGCGAGACGCCAAGATCCCCTGGGCCGAGCTGCTCCAGCGCGTCTTTCGCGAGGATGTGCTCGTCTGCCCCTGCGGCGGCCGGCGCAGGGTGCTCGCCTTCATCACCGACCGCGCCGTAGTGAAGGCCATGCTCGAGCACCTGCGCTTGCCCACGACGGCACCGCCGGTCATGCCGGCCCGGAGCGCGGGACCAGACGCTGACGCCTGGCAGGACGACGTTCCCGAGCTGCAACTCGCGCTCCGCTGAGGGCCGCGCGGGGCCGGCTCGCGCGTAGGTCTTGTTTTCAGCTTGCGCGCGCCTTGCGCGCAGGGTGAAGTGGGACCCCCAGAGGTCAGATCTCTGTGGGCATGAGCTTGGGACGGGGGCTGCGTGCGGACAGATCGCCACTTGAAGGGGCTATCGCCCGGCGGCGAGCGCGTGCGAGCCGTTTCGCTAGGTGATCGAGGACGCGGTCGCTCGCGGCCGGAACGCGACGGCGATCTGGCGTACCGGGTCGACGACCACGGCTCCACCGCCGACTACGCGAGCGTGAAGCGCTTTCTCGCAAGGCTGCGGGCGACGGCGCCGCCCGATGGTTGCCGAGGAGAAACCGCACGTACTTAATTTGGCTTTTGTTGGGCGACAACGCGTTACGAATCGTGTTGGCTGCGTTCACGATGGCGGTCGCTGTCTCCTCGCAGCAATCTACCGGCGTCAACGACCGATTCGTATCCCGCTAGACTCGATGGCCAAGCGGAACAGGCCGCTGAGATTCGCAACGTCTTCGTTCGACAATGGCCAAGATTTTGGTGTGGGATGCGGAAGTCCGAGCACGAAGCAGTGCTCGAAGGCCATCGTCGTAGCGCGAAACCGCCGTCCCCCTCCGACGCGATCGTGCCAGTGGGACTCGCATTCGGACTTCAGCGGCCCGAGCAAATCCTGCTCCCTCTCGCGGAGTCGTGGGTGCGCAAAGGCTCCGGGAAGGTGTTGAACACCCAGGAAGATGAGCAGGCGGGGAGAGACCGCCTCAAGAACTGGGAGAAACTCCTCTTCTGCGCACTGGACAAGATTCGCCTGCGTATAGAAGCCGTCAGCATGGCGAGAGGCTTCCGCGATCCAATTTGTCTGCGAAATAGAGCGTTCCAAAGGCCCTGGCTCGTCGTTGGCCAGCGGGTATCCCCAGATCTTGAACCACTCCCGAATCTTCGACTGGAAAGGATAGTTAGCGTTCTTCGTCGTCACGTCGGAGAAAAAGCTTCGCCGTTCCGTCAGGCCGATCTCGGTCGCGGCACCGCCGCCGCCGCCCCAGTTGATACCGCACAGCATGATGCCGCCGACGGTCTCGTAATATTTCGTAGTGACGATCCGCTTCTTCCAGAAATCCGTCATGGCGAGGGCCCTCTCTAGTCGTAAAGTGTGTGCGCTCTGCGTCCGAAGAGTTCGGAGGTTGCACCCTGTGCGGAGCGACGGCGAACTCGACGATTTCACTCTGCGACACAATGTCGCTGCTAGAGGGTTCCGCCTTGCCTGGACCGACTCTCTCTCTGTGCCCCGCGCGGTGTGGACCCCGATGCGAGCCCGGCGTCGTGATGTCTCACCACAATCGCGAAAGCGTGTGGAGGCACCAGGACAAGCCCAGGCACCGTGTCATCCTGATGCGCTTCCGAGACGCGCGGGGTCTAGTTTGCACTGCAGAGTGCTCCTTGGTCTCTACTCTGGTCAGCGCCGTATCGTGGTGGCTTGGGGGCCACTCATGGGCACAAGTTTCGAAGCGGTGTGGGGAAAGATTCAGCGTGCGCTGCGTCCCGACTTGATCGTGAAAAACTGGGGCCACGCCCGCGGCTACACAGGGAAGACCTTCAAGGTCGAACATGTCGACAACTTAGGAATCATGGTCTTCGGCGGAGACATGACCGTGCCACGGACCGTCGGAAGAGGCGATTTCAAAAAGGTCTACGCCGCCTGGGACGACTACACCGCGGGAGAGCGCTCTCGCGCCGAGTTGACGAATCTGTCTCAGAACACGACGTACGTTCTCAGCATCCTGCATCTCGTGCTGGACACCGACGCCTAACTGTCATGGCCTCGAAGTACGACACCTTCTGGCGAGAGCGGCTGCCCGAGATAGCCTTAGTGATCGACGCTGCGGCGCGCGCTGACGGTCAGACGAGTACCCTTGATGTCTCCTCGCTTCAGCGGCTCGGTGAGCGTGAATCCTGGTACGGGAGGGCAACGGTGTGCGGGCAGCAGATCGTGGATGCGCCGGTGGCGCACCTCATGGCCCTCGGCAAGCAGATCGTCGAAGAGGGACTTTGTAGCCGCTACCCTGACGCCACCTTCACCTTCACGGTAGACAGCCACGGTCGCCTGCTTGTTTCCGCAACGGCAGGACATGAGCTTCGGGAACGGCCCGCAGCCCATGAGGCGGCTCCTCCGACGGTGACTGAATCCGCGGAGGTTCGCGGCGTAGCTACACCAGAGTTTTTTGTGTTGGGGGCGGGTGACGCGTTTGATGCGACGACTGCGTGCGCGTCTATCCACCGTCTCATGGATTGCCTGCCTCGCTACGCCGCGCCGCAGGATGTGCCCTTCCGAGACGGGCTTTACTTCTTCTACGAGCAAGACGAGGCGAGCACCCACTCGGCTGAGGGCCGCATCGTTCGCATTGGGAACCACCCCCGCAGCGATGGGCGGCTGGTCGCGCGGCTGCGCGAGCACTACGCGGGGTCCAAGAACGGGAGCGTTTTCCGCCTCCTGCTGGGTGGGGCGCTCATCCGGCTGGAAGACCCAGCCTCCGCTTGCCTCGCGCCGGGGCCCGGCCAGGGGCACTGGGAGCGGCACATGAAGGTCGCTTGCCCGCGCTGCGCACCCTTCGAGCAGCGCGTCAGTACGTTGCTGGTGGATCGCTTTCGCGTTCGCTGCGTTCGGATCGAGAACCGGGAAGAGCGCAATCGCTTGGAGTCGCGCCTCATAGCCACGGTTGCTGCCTGCACGGTGTGTGGGCCGTCCGCAACCTGGCTTGGGCGCTTCGCCTCGCGCGAGAAAGTCAGAGCGTCCGGGCTCTGGAACAGCGAGTTCGGACCATAGGAACTTCAAGCCGCGAGCAGGGTCCGATAGGAATCGTTCTGTCCACTCGCGCCTGCCATCCGGGTGGTAGCCTACTCGAAACGGCCCGCCGCGCAGGGGA
>JANYKT010000122.1 GCA_025358085.1 Deltaproteobacteria bacterium
GAGTTCGGAATCGGTGTCTATCGGTTGCCCCGGAGGACACGGGGGAGTGTCCTGCGGTACCCTAGACCGCTTACGAGCAACCCGAGAATGCGAGCCGCGCGCGCCAAAAACCCCGCAACCGTGCGGACTACAGCCTAGAAATAGCAAGGCGCCGCGCGCCGGAGCGGGCGACGCCTGCGTTAACTGCGGCGGCGAGATGTTCGGCCAGCCAGGGAAGATGGCTCCTCGACCTGGGTTCGAACCAGGGACCCACGGATTAACAGTCCGTTGCTCTGCCAGCTGAGCTATCGAGGAACAGGGCCGGGGTTTCTAGCCGTCCCGCGCGGTCGCTGTCAAGCTGCTAGAATCGCTGGCGTGCGACGACCGGGCGTGCTCAGGAGCGGTGACGAAATTGCGGTGGTGGCGCCGTCAAGTCCATTCGACCGGGCGCGGTTCGAGCGCGGCGTGCACGCGCTCGAACAGCTCAAGCTCAAGCCCGTCTTTACCGAGCGAGTCTTCGAGAAGAAGCTTTTCCTCGCGGGGGACGACGGACAGCGCCAGCGAGAACTGCAGCAGGCGCTGGACGGAAAGGCCAAGGCGCTGATCCTCGCGCGCGGCGGGTACGGCGCGCTCCGCTTCGCGACGCGGCTGCGCGAGATCCCGGCCAAGCTGCTCATCGGCTACAGCGACGCGACCGTCCTGCATGAAGTCTGGTGGCGGGCGCGCGTCCCCTCGATTCATGGCCCGATGTGCACGCAGCTGGGCGAGGACCCAGGTGCGCTGGAGCAGCTCGGGCACCTGCTCTTCGCGACCGAGCCCGCGCCGCAGATTGAGTGGAAAGGCGAGGGCAACGGCAAGGCGGAAGGTCTGCTCCGCGGGGGGAACCTCGCCACCCTCGCCAGTCTCTGCGGCACGCCGCTGCAGCCGGATTTCAGCGACTCATTGGTGCTGCTGGAGGACCTCAACGAGTCGCCCTACAAGCTCGATCGCCTGCTGACCCAGCTGCTGCTGAGCGGGGCATTCGACCGAGCGCGCGGCTTCGTGATCGGCGATCTGGTTGCGCCTGGCGAGCCGCAGGAGGGGCGCTCCGAGGTTGTCGCAGAGCGGCTCAGGTCCCTGAATGTCCCCGTCGCCTTCGGCGCTCCCTTCGGCCACGCCGGCCGCAACCAGCCGATTGCGTTCGGTACGGCACATGCGCTCGACGCGGGGCGGGGGTTGCTGGTGCCGCTCGAACCGCTGACCTGCTAAGTGCGCCTGATGCGCATCTACCTGTTGGGAATCGCCGGCACCGGTATGGGCTCCTTCGCGGGCCTGCTGCGCGCCGCCGGCCACGAGGTCGCGGGCTCCGACGAGAACGTCTATCCGCCCATGTCCGAGAAGCTCGCGGAGTGGAAAATCACCACCTACACGCCCTATGCGGCGGCCAATCTCGACAAGGCTAAGATCGACCTGGCGGTGATTGGCAACGTCATCCGCGCCGACAATGTCGAGGCTCGGGCCGTGCGGCGGCGCGGTATCCCGCAGATGAGCTTTCCCGAGGCGCTGGAGGAGCTGTTCCTGCAGACCCGGCACAGCGTGGTCGTCGCGGGGACGCACGGCAAGACCACCACCACGAGCTTGCTGGCGCAGGTGCTGGCGCATGCGGGGCGCGACCCATCTCTGCTGGTCGGCGGAGTGCCGCTCAACTTCAATGAAGGGTTCCGGCTGGGCAAGGGCGATCATTTTGTGATCGAAGGCGATGAATACGACACTGCCTATTTCGATAAGGGGCCCAAGTTCCTTCATTACCGTCCGCGCACCGCCATCTTCACCGGGGCCGAATTCGATCACGCGGACATCTATCGGGATATGGCGCACTACGAGAGTGCGTTCGAGAAGTTCTTTGCCTCGATACCGCAAGACGGCTTTGCGGCGGTCTGCACCACTTTCGATAATTATCGAAAGATCATCCAGCCGGCGAAATGCAGACTCGAGACCTATACGGTGAAGAACGAGACCGCCGACTGGAGCGCTCGCTGGATCCAGCTGGGGCCGCAGGGCGCGAACTTCGAGGTGGCCTTTCGCGGCAAGGCGGAGATTCGGGTGATGCTTCCTTCGGCGGGGCGGCACAACATCGAGAACGCGCTCGGCGTCTATGCCGTCTGCCGCGCGCTGGGCTTGCCGCCGAATCAAATCGCCTCGGGATTCGCTTCGTTTCGCGGCGTCAGGCGCAGGCAGGAGTTGCGCGGCGAGCAGGGCGGGGTGTCGGTGATCGACGACTTCGCGCATCACCCGACGGCGGTGCGCGAGACCATCGCGGCGGTCGTGGCGCAGCATCCGGGGCAGCGGGTGGTCGCGGTCTTCGAGCCGCGCAGCTCGACGGCCATGAGGAAGATTCACCAGGACGAGTATGCCCATGCATTCAATGGGGCGGCCGAGGTCGTCATCAGCCAGCCTTCGGCCATCGCCAAGGTGCCCGAGGCCGAGCGCATCGACGCGAAGAAGCTGGCGCAGGACATCGATGCGGCGGGAACGAAGGCGCGTTGGATGGACGGCCCGGACGCGATTGTCAAGGCGCTGGCGAGCGAGGCGCGCGCAGGCGATGTCATCCTGGTGATGTCGAACGGCGCGTTCGGCGGTATCCACGAAAAGCTGCTCAAGGCGTTGGCCGCGCGCGCATGAGCAGCGCCGCCGCGGAGCTGCACGAGACCTGCATCGCGGCTGCTGAGGCGGGCGCGCGGGTGCTGCGCGAGCGGTTCGACCAGCCGCGCGAAGTGCACCACAAAGGTCGCATCGACCTGGTGACCGACGCGGACCGGGCGGCCGAGGCGCGCATCCTGGCGGTGCTTGCCGACCGCGCGCCCGGCGTGCGCGTGCTGGCCGAGGAGAGCGGCGCGCACGGGAGTGCAGGCGAGGCGTGCTTCATCGTCGACCCGCTCGACGGCACCACCAATTACGCGCACGGCTTGCCGCTCTTTGCGTGCACGGTCGCAGCCGAGATCTCGGGCACGGTGATCGCGGGCTGCACCATCGATCCATCGCGCGGCGAGCTGTTCCACGCCAGGCGCGGCGGCGGCGCGTTCGTGCGCACGAGCAGCGGGATCTGGAGCAGCGGCCGGCTCGGCAAAAGCGGCGGCGGGCTCGGCACCGGCGGCGAAGCGGATCGCCCTCTGCGCGTCACGGCGGTGCACGAGCTCTCGCAAGCTTTGGTCTGCACTGGTTTCCCGTATGACCGCCGCGAGCAGCTGCCCTGGCTGCTGCAGACCTTCGCGCGCTTCACCGAGCTTGCGCAGGGAACGCGGCGGCTGGGCAGCGCGGCCCTCGATCTCGCCTTCGTGGCGGCGGGCCGGCTCGACGGCTTCTGGGAGCAGGGCCTCAAACCCTGGGACGTCGCCGCTGGTCAGCTGCTGGTCGAGGAAGCGTTCGGACGGGTCACCCGCTTCGACGGCACCCCGCACGAACTGGGGGGCGGCCAGATCCTGGCGGGAAATTCTGCGTTGCACTCAGCCATGCTGCAGGTGCTGCGAGACTAAGCGGCCGTAGCCGCGAGCGGTCGTCGCAGCACGAGCGCCTTCGCGTCCTACTTCTGCGCGTTCACGTCGTCGCGACGGTTCTGCTTCCAGGCGTCTTCGTCGTGACCAGTCGCCTTGGGCTTCTCGGCGCCGAAGCTGATGGCCGTCACCTGCTCGTCCTTCACGCCCAACTGGTCAAGGTATTTGCGGGCCGCGTCGGCGCGCCGCTGGCCCAGCGCCAGATTGTATTGCTCAGACCCGCGCTCGTCGGCGTTGCCCCCAATCTTGACCCTCAACTCCGGGTGCTTGACCAGGATGGTGGCCACGTCGGAAAGCTTTGCCACTGCGTCCTTGGTGAGCGATGCCTGGTCGAACTCGAAGAAGAGGCTCACGCCCTGGAGCGCCTTGAGCGCCGCGTCCAGGTCGGCCTGCCCCTGCGCGTGGAACTCGTCCGGCGACGCCACCTTCTTGCTAGCCGAATCGATCGCCTGCGCAGCTGCTGGCGGCGCGGCGGTGGTGCTTGCCTCGGCCTTGGGCTGCGCGTGGCTGCAAGCCAAGAGGCCCGCGGCGGAGATGAGGAATGCAAATTCGATATTCAGTTTCATAAGTGTTGCCTCCGGGAAATCCCTATCAACGAACAGCTGGTCCGGGCGGTTTATTCACTCCAATGCACTCGCGATGCAACGTATTTGAAATCGAACGATTGACCGCCCCTCATTGCGGCGCAACCTCGAAGGTCGACGACGGGTCGGTGCGGACGTTGCCGTACGCGTCGTAAGCGGTGAACAAGAGCGTCCCGTCGGGCTTTTGCTGCACGCGACAGAACCCGGTGTAGCTGGTGTTGGCGCCGCCCAGACCACAGACCACCGACCGGCCCCCGTACGACGAGGCGTCGTGACTGTAGACGTGCGCGTGCGCGCTGAGGATGAGCGAGTACTTGTGGCGCAGCACCACGTCGTGCGCCCACTGGGGGCCGCTGCGCGAGCCGGTCACCGGGTGGTGCTTGGCGACGATGGTGTATTTTGCCAGCGTGTCGGCCTCGGCGAGGGTTGACTCTGCCCAGCTCTGCGCGGTCGCGTCGGCGAAGTTGTCGGCGAGGAAGACGATGCGGGCGAGTCCAAGCCGCGTGTGGATATCGACCTTGTAGTAGGGCAGCGACTGCTGCGAGACGAGTCGTAGCGCCTCGGAGTAGGCGGTGAAGTTGGCGTCGGACCGGTTTCCGCTGCAGTCGGTGGATTCGCACTCATGGTTGCCCATGGTCATGAACCAGGGAGGCTGAAAGCTCGCCAGCGAATCTGT
Source organism: Deltaproteobacteria bacterium (assembly GCA_025358085.1). GTDB lineage: Bacteria > Myxococcota > Myxococcia > Myxococcales > 40CM-4-68-19 > JANYKT01. The sequence goes on from JANYKT010000122.1 coordinate 4,770, forward strand.
GTAGAGCTTGATCTGCGCGCGCGCGGAGTCGAGGCTCTGGGTGCAGGCAAACATGTGGTCGCCGAGGTCGAGCGCGAACTGCGGCGACAGCTTCGCCATCTCGGTTACCTCCCCCTGGAAAACGGCCTGCGGATAGAGCGAGAGGACGTCGCAGACGGGCGGGCGCGTGTCCCCGGTCATGGCGAAGTCCAGCAGGTCCACGGTGCCGCCTCCGGGCCCGATGCCGATGCCGATGCCGCCGTCGGGAGCGGGCGGCGTTCCAGCGTCGGGCGCGGCCCGGGCCGGGGCGCACCGGTTCTCGACGCAGCTGTCGCCGGGGTCGCAGTCGGTGTCGTGCTGGCAGAGGTTTCGGGGGCGCGAGCTGCCTGCGCAGGCGGCGACCGCCAGGCAGAAGAGAGCGATCTTCATGAAGGGAGATCGCCAGAGCTGGCACCGCTGCACATCGGAATTTTGCCCGATGGGTGCCGGCGTGAGAGCGCTCAACGAAGCACCAGATAGAGCGCGATGGCGACGCCGACCGCCGCCGCGAAGCCGCGCAGCACCGACGGCGGCAGGCGCCGGACCAGGCGAACTCCGAGATATCCGCCGGCCAGGGCGCCGAGCGCGAGCGGAAGGTCGGCACGGAAAACCAACGCGCCGGTGGGGTGTCGCAGCTCGAGGATGACGAGGGTAGCGGCCGCGACGAGATTCGAGACCAGGCTTACGACCACCTTGAGCGCGTTGACCTCGCCCAGGCGCCGCTTCATCAAAAGGCCCATGGCAGCGAGGAAGAGGATGCCGGCACCGGCGCCGAAATAGCCGGCGTAGAGGGCAATGACAAAGTTCGCGGCGAAGACCAACGGCGGCGAATCGATGTTGGCCTTGCTCCGCGCCAGCGCACGAGAGATCGGCGGGTTGAGCAACAACAGCAGCGCCGACGCGACCAGCAGCACTGGCACGACCCGCGCGAAGACCGCGCCGCCCAGCTGCAGCAAAAGCCAGGCGCCGAGTGCTCCTCCCAGGATCGACGGCATGATCGCGCGCACGGCGTCCCGCCGCAGAGCTCGCAGGTCGGTGCGATACCCGATCAGGGCCGCGAGATAGCCCGGCACCAGGCCGACGGTGGAGGTCGCATTCGCTGCGATGGGCGAGAGTCCGGCAGCCAGCAGTGAAGGGAAGCTGAGGAGGGTGCCCCCGCCCGCTGCGGCGTTGACGCTGCTGGCCAGCAAGCCCGAGAAAAAGAGCCACAGATCGGTGCGGGGGGTCATCGCAGACGCAGTTTATACCGACATACCTGAATCGGGTCGGCAAGATGATCGATACTCGACCGATGGATCAGACCTTGGTCCCTGTTGCCTGAACAATTCTTGGTCTACCAAGTTGCGCTCGCAGAGTCTGGTGTCGTCGCCGGAAGGCATGGGAGACCGGATGAATGAGTTTCAGGCAGCACGTGCAAATCTGTATGTCACCTTTGAAGGGTGTCGCGGCGACCGCCGCCCGGTTTCCGCTCGGCCGCGGGCTCCGCGCAGCGGCATCAAGGTGCGGGTGGTCGTCGAGCAGGAGGCGATCAAGGCATTGCAGCAAATCTTCTTGCTGTTCCGCAGAGGCCACGGCGACATGGTCATTGGTGCCTCGTCGCGGCGCGATCCCCTGGAAGCACTTCGCAACAAGTTGGGCCAGGCAGCCCATGCTTACGAAATCGCCGCAGTGCCGGTGGTTCGGCATCGCCCGGCCGCGACGGGCTAAGACGTTCGGAGACACCATTAGAAGCGATGGTGCCCCCGGAAGTCCCGGGCAGGGATGGCTTAAACGACTGTGCGGCGGCGGCCGGTCAGGGCAAGGTAGACGAAGAGCACGATCATCGCGCCGACGATTGACGAGATGATGCCGCCCGGGGTGAATCCCCAGGAGCCATCAGCGGCGCTGTCGGCACCGAAGAAGGCGTGGCCGAGCATGCCTCCCACCAGTGAGCCGACCATGCCGAGCACGGCCGTCATCAGCCAGCCCATCGGGTGCGGACCCGGATAGATGGCGCGCGCAAGCAGGCCAATGATCAAGCCGAAAATCATGAATCCGATGATGTGCATGTGACCTCCGATGGAAGGAAGTCGGTAACCTATGCACTGCTACCGGTGCGGTGCTCGGACGGGCGGCAAGTGAGCAGGAGCAGGCGAATGCGTTCCACGAGTACAACGGCCTTACCGATATTGCGCCGCGTGTCGCAGCCGGGAAAGGAAGATGAAAAACGTGCCGATGACCGCGCCCAGCAGCCATCCGGCGGCAACGTCCGTGGGCCAATGCACTCCCAGATACACGCGCGAGATCCCGACCAGTATTGCTATCAAAGTGGCGGGGGGCGCCAGCGCCGGCGCGCCCCAGGCCAGCACCACCGCTGCCGCGGCGGCCTCGGTAGCGTGGGCGGACGGAAAAGACTGGCCCGACCCGCAGCCGGCGATGGCGACGACCGTTTTCGGCTGCGCGTTGCAAGGCCGAACGCGGGAGAATGCGGGCTTGAGAAGCCGCACCGCGACGAGATCTCCCGCGCCCACCGCGGCGCAGAGCAGCAACCCCGCAAGCAGGCCGTGCGGCGATCGGCGCCAGAGGTAAAGCGCGGCGGCCAAAGCCAGCGGCAGCAGCACCAGGCGGTTGGACGCCGCCTTCATCACCGTGTCGAGCCACTCGATGCCGGGGCGGTTGAAGAAGGCCAGCAGATCGACATCGATGGGAGGCGCCGTCACGGCGGCGTAAGCTAGCACGCGCCGCAGCGCGGACCGCGCATCCGTTTCCCCGGCTGCATGGCGCCGAGGCCGCTTGGTCGTGATACAGACCCGCGTCAATCCTTTCGGAGGACGTCCTATGGCTCGCATGGTGAAGTGCGTGAAGCTGCAGCGGGAGCTTCCCGGGCTGGAGTTCAAACCGTTCCAGAATGAGCTGGGCCAGAAGCTTTACGACTCGGTCTCGCAAGAGGCGTGGAAGATGTGGCTCGAACACTTCAAGATGATCATGAATGAGTACCGGCTGGCCGGCGGCACCGAGCAGGCAAACCAGGTCCTCTTCGATCAATGCGAGAAGTTCTTCTTCGGCGAAGGCGCCTCGCTGCCGCCCGATTACAAGCCGCCGGCCGCCAAGGGTTAGGTCCCTGCGCGGTCCCGGCGACATCCTCGTCGTCTCCTGCTACGAGTTGGGCCGCCAGCCCTTCGCGGTGGCGAGCGCCCTGGCCGGCTTGTACGACGCGGGGTTCCTTCCCACGGTCCAGGACGTCTCGGTCGACAAGCTCGACGTGGCGGCCTTGCAGCGCGCGAAGCTGGTCGCGATTTCAGTGCCGATGCACACCGCGCTGCGGCTCGGAACGCGCGTCGCGGCGCAGGCGGCAAGCTCGGCGCACATCTGTTTTTTCGGCCTCTACGCCGAGCTGAACGCCGCGCACCTGCTCGAACGGCACGGCCACTCAGTGGCTCTCGATGAGGCGCGGCTGGTCGAGCTGGCGCAGTCTCTGGAGCGCGGCGGCGCGTTTGCAAGGTCGTCGGCCACGCTGCCCGCGCGCACGCAGCCGCTGCCCTTGCGCTCCGCGCTCCCGCTCCTCGAGAAGTACGCACAGCTCGAGACACCGGCGGGGAACAAGCTGGTGGCTTCGGTCGAGGCCTCGCGCGGGTGCAAGCATCATTGCCGGCACTGCCCGATCGTGCCTGTCTGGAAGGGCCGCTTCATCGCCCTCGACCGCGACTTGATCCTGGCGGACATCGCGCAGCAGGTCGAACGGGGTGCCCGCCACGTCAGCTTCGGCGACCCCGATTTCCTCAACGGGCCCACGCATGCGCTGCGCCTCGCCCGCGAGCTGCACCAGCGCTGGCCGGCACTGACCTTCGATGCGACGGTGAAGATCGAACACCTGCTGCAGCACCGCACGCTGCTGCCCGAGCTCTCCGCCAGCGGCTGTCTCTTCATCACCTCCGCCGTCGAGTCGCTGAATGACACCGTGCTGCGCGCGCTCGACAAGGGCCACAGCGCGCTGGACGTGCCGCTGGCGCTGGGGCTGGCGCGCGACGCCGGGTTCGATCTGCGGCCGACCTTCCTGCCGTACACGCCGTGGACCGGGCTCGAAGACCTCGCCGCGCTGCTCGACTTCATCGCCGCGCACGAGCTGGAAGTCGAGCCGGTTCAATTGTCGCTGCGGCTCTTGATTCCGCCCGGCTCGCGCATTCTTGAGGTCGCGGGGCCCTGGCTGGGCGCGCTCGATCCTGCTGAGTTTGGTTATCGCTGGACTCATATGGATCCCCGCGTCGATGAGCAGCAGCGCGCGGTGGCGCAGGCGGTGCACGCGGGCGCGACGCTCGACGACCTGCGCGCGCTGCTCGGCGCTGCGCCCGCGAAAGCGCGACCGCGCCGCAAGATCGCCCGGCTCACCGAGCCGTGGTTCTGTTGAGCGGAGCCCACCGCCGGCCAGGTTGGCCTGCTCTCAAGTGTCCCGGCCGCTGGTTGACCCTGAAGGGCTAAAAACGCTACCTACCGCCCATGGCGCACCCTCCACAGTCCACCGCGCTCGCGCGCTATGAGCCCGAGCGGCCGCGCGGGCTGTTCGGCCGGGTCCGCTCGGCCATGGAGAAGTGGACCTATCGGCAGGGCGGTGCCGATCTGGAAGCGCGGCTGGCGAGGCTGGTCGCGCCCCAGAACGAATACGGCGTCGATCCTTTCGGGCTGGAACTCGAATTCACCAAAGCTGCAATCGCGCCCGCACTCTGGCTCTACAAGAACTACTTTCGCGTCGAGTGCCACGGCATCGAGAACGTGCCCGCCGGCCGCGTCATGCTGCTCGCCAATCATTCAGGCCAGCTTCCCCTCGACGGCATGATGCTGGGCATTTCCATGCTGGTCGAGGCCGAGCCGCCGCGCGTCTGCCGCGCCATGGTGGAGAAGTGGGCGCCGACGTTGCCGTTCATCGCGCCATTCTTCGCGCGCGTCGGCCAGGTGGTCGGCACCCCTGAGAACTGCCGCCGGCTGCTGGCGGCCGGGGAGACCATCATGGTCTTTCCGGAGGGGACGCGCGGACTCAACAAGACCTATGAAAAGAAGTATCAATTGCAGGAGTTCGGACTCGGCTTCATGCGGCTCGCGCTCGAGACGCAGACTCCCATCGTGCCGGTGGCGGTGGTAGGCGCCGAGGAACAGTCCCAGGCGCTCTGGGACTTCAAATCAGTCGCCAGGTTGCTGGGGCTTCCGGCGCTCCCGATTACGGCGACGGTCATCCCTTTTCCATTGCCGGTGAAGTATCACCTGCACTTCGGTGCTCCAATGAAGTTCACCGGCCGCCACGACGACGAGGACTCCGAGTTGGAGCGCAAGGTGCGCGAGGTGAAAGCGCAACTTCAATCAATGATGGACCGTGGCGTGCAGAGCCGCAGGAGCATCTTCTAATCGTGCGCGACGGCGTCCTCATCACCGGAATCAGTGGGAACCTTGGCCGCACGCTCGCCAAGGTGCTGCACCGCACCGAGCGCGTCATCGGCCTCGACCGGCGCCCGTTCCCGGGCAAGCCCAAAGACCTCGAGGTCCACCTCATTGATATCCGCAAGCGCAAGGTAGAGGACCTGTTCCGCAAGGGCGATATCAAGGCCTTGATTCATATGGCCATCGTCCACGACCCGCGCCTGGCCCAGGCCGAGCACCACAGCTTCAATGTGCTGGGGACCAAGGCCGTATTGGAATATGCCTCGCGCTATGGTGTCGAGAAGGTGGTGGTGCTGAGCTCCACCAACGTCTATGGCCCGCAGCCGGACAACGATAATTTCCTCACCGAGGAGTCGCCGCTCCTTGGCTCGCAGCGCTTCCCCGAGATCCGCGATCTGGTCGAAGTCGATATGTACGCGCAGCAATATATGTGGAAGCACCCGAAGGTGGAGACCGCTATCGTGCGGCCGGTCCATATCGTGGGCCCGAACGTCAAGAACGCGCCATCAACTTATCTGCGACTCAAGTATCCCTGGACGCTGGCCGGCTTTGACCCGATGGTGCAGCTGATTCACGAAGAGGATGTTGCGCTGGCTTTGTCGCTGGCGCTGAAGCCTGGCGTGCGCGGACTCTTTAATCTCGTCGGACCTGGCGAGTTGCCGCTGTCCTCGGTGCTGCGCGAACTGGGCCGGCAGCCCATTCCGGTCCCTCACATGATCGCCCGGCCGTTGCTCAACAAGCTCTTTGACTATCGATTGGCGGGGTTTCCGGGGGCCGAGCTGGATCATTTGCAGTTTCTCTGCACGGTGGACGGCGGGCGGGCCGAGCGCGAGCTGGGCTTCCGGCCGGTCTATACGCTGCGTGAGACCATTCGCAGTGTGTTAGGCGAGGTAGCGCCGCGAGTGCAACGGACCACCGCGGCTTGACGCAGGCAGGGGGATTCAAAGGCGAGTCGCAATCGCGGCAGTCTTTATCTCGATGTCTGCACTGGGGCAGGACGCGGCCAAGGTCGCGCCCAACCAGTGCAAGGTGCGGACGGAAAACAAAGACGTTCGAGTCATCGAATTTACGCTGGCGCCGGGCGAGAAGGACAAGGTCCATACTCACCCGGCCGGCTGGTATTACGTCACGAAGCCCGGGACGATGAAAATCCTCAACCTCGATACTGGCAAGACGGTGATGTGGGAAGCGAAGGAGGGCGAGGCCGGCTGGATGGAGGCAGAGGCGCCGCACCTTTCGGAGAACGTCGGCACCTCGCCTGTGGGCTTCATTCTGGTGGAAGTAAAGAGCGCGGCAAAGGCGGCGGAAAAGAAGCCCAAGGGTTGACGGCGCCGGCCGTTCGCCTGCGCGACTGGTCAATCGCAGGGAGCAGTCGTTAGAATCCAGCAAGATGGATTTTCTGCTTGTACTCGAGGCCTATGAGGCCGGGTTGCGACTCGCGGTTTGCACCGCCTCGCTGCTGGCACGGGAGGCGAGTGAGCGCCACCACCTTGCCTCGGGCAGCGCGGCGGCGCTGGCGCAGGCGCTTCTGGGTGCGCTATTGATCGCCGGCACCGAGCGCGGGGACGGCCCGCGTGTCGATGTGCAGCTCGAGTGTGGCGGGCCGCTGCGGGGGCTGCTGGTCGATGCCGACGGTTCGGGCGCCGTGCGCGGCCTGGTGCGCGTCAACCAGCTCGACCGGCAGGGTTTGCGGGTTGAAATCGACTCAAACGTCGCCGCCGGTCGCGCCCGGAGTGAGGTCGAACTACCGGCTCCGCTCGAGCGGTTCGACGCCCGCCCGATCCTCTCGAGCGGCCTCGACGAGCCGGCCGGACTGCTCTCGGTGATCCGCGCCCAGCCGGGCACAGAGACATTGCACCGCGCGGCTTTCCCCTTCGCGGGCGCGGATCTGGGCGCGGCGTTGACGCTCTTTTTGCGTAGCGACCGGCCGCTCGGGGGCGAGCTGTCGCTCGAAGTGCTGCACCGGAAGGGCGAGCCGCTCGCGGCGGTGGCGGGCGCGCTCCTCTGGCCAGCGGCGCAGGCTCAGGAGGAATCTGACGAGCGGGCGCGGTCCCTGGGCAAGCCGCTGCGGCAAACGGCGCTGCACCAATCGATGCGGAAGGCCGATGGCAAAAACGCCCACGCGCTCGCGCAGGAGCTTGCGCGCGAGCTCTCGCTGGGGCCGCTGCGGCTGGTCACCGAGGTGCGCCCGCGCTTTGCCTGCCGGTGCAGCCGCGACCGGGTGGTGCGCGCGCTTCGCACGCTGGGCGCGGCCGAGCTCAAGGACATGGCTGCGCGCGACGGTGGCGCCGAGGCCACTTGCGACTTCTGCATGGCGACCTACCGCATTGGTGCAGCGGAGCTTCTTGAGCTCGCCGGCGAAGGCTTGCAGCCGTCCTGATCGGTCGGCGATCCCAGGATGACCCTCAGTCGGTGCGGGCCTTGAGCTCGCTTTTGAGGCGCTTTACCGCGTGGTGGAAATTCACCTTCGCATTCACTTCGGTGATGCCGAGAGTCTGCGCGATCTCGGCAAAGGGCAGGTCGCCGTCGATGCGCAGCAGCAGCACCTCGCGCTGGCGACGCGGCAGCCGGGCGATGGCCGCGCGCAGCTCTTTTTGCTGCTCCGCGGTCTCCAGCCGCGCATGCGCGTCTGCCTCGGTGGGCGCGGCTTCCTGATCCTGTGCGCCCTCGCTGCGGTCGAAGCGCGCGTTGTCGCGGACGTGGTTCTTCGAGAGATTGACGACGATGCGAAAGAGCCACGACTTGAACGATCCGCCGAGCCAGCCGCTCGCGCGCTGCGCTGCATTGATGAAGGCGCGCTGGGCTAAATCCTCGGCGTCGTCGCTGTCGGCGCTGAACCGCCGCGCGATTGAAAGCACCGGCCGCTGATAGCGGCGGACCAGCACCTCAAAAGCGCGCGTATCGCCGCCGCGAAAGGCGTCGAGCAAGTCTGAATCGCTGGGTTCGGGCGCGTCGCTCATTGGACGAGGTTCCATTCCTAGCATTGACGCGCCCCGAGGTGAGGACTAGATCGCCGTTCACTTTTTCAGGAGGCGAGTTTGCTCGATCTGCGCTGGGTGGTGGCCAATCTCGACGAGGCGAAGAATCGCCTCGGCTCCCGCAACGACGCAGCCGCAAGCGCGCTCGCACCCATCGAGGCGCTCGCCAAGGAGCGGCGCGAGCTCATCCTCGCCTCCGAGACCCAGCGCGCCGAACAGAAGAAGGCCTCCGAGCAGATGCGCACCTTGAAAGGTGAGGAGCAGGCGCACTTGCGCGCGCAACTCAAGGTGCTCAGCGACGAAATCAAGGAGAAGGAGGTCCGGCTCAAGGACGTGGAGTTGCAAATCGAGACGGCGCTGTTGAACGTGCCGAACCTGCCGCACGCGAGCGTGCCACTCGGGCACTCGGAGAAGGAGAACCAGGAGGTCCGGCAGTGGGGCGAGAAGCCGGTGCTCGACTTCAAGCCCCTGGAGCACACCGAGCTTGGGGAGAAGTTGGGCCTGCTCGACTTCGAGCGCGCCGGCAAGGTCTCGGGAGCCCGCTTTGCCTTCTTGCTGGGAGACCTCGCGCGGTTGGAGCGTGCGGTGGTGTCGTTCTTTTGCGATTCCGCGCGCGCGCGGGGATATCTCGAGTTGGCGCCGCCTTATATGGTCAATGCCGACTCGATGCGCGGCACCGGGCAGCTGCCGAAGTTCGAGGAAGATCTCTTCAAGACGACCAATGGATACTATTTGATCCCGACGGCGGAAGTGCCAGTCACCAACTATCACCGCGACGAGATCATCGAGACGCCGCGGCGGTATTACGCCTTCTCTCCCTGTTTCCGCAGCGAAGCCGGGAGCTATGGAAAGGATACCAAGGGGCTCATTCGCCAGCACCAGTTCCACAAGGTCGAGTTGGTGCGCTTCGAGGACGCCGAGCGCTCGCAGGCCGCTCTGGAGGAGCTGGTTGAAGATGCGCAGGAGCCTTTAAAGCAATTGGGCCTTCACCACCGCGTCATGCTGCTCTGCTCGGGCGATATGGGTTTCTCGGCCGAGAAGACTTACGATCTCGAGGTCTGGCTGCCGGGGCAGAATCTCTATCGCGAGATCTCGTCTTGTTCGGCTTTCGGCGATTACCAGGCGCGGCGCGCGCAGATCCGCCACCGGCCGGGAGGGGCGGGCGCGGGATCTAAAGACAACAAGCCGCGCTTCGTCCATACCCTCAATGGCTCAGGCCTCGCGGTCGGCCGCACCGTCGTCGCGCTGCTCGAGAACGGCCAGCAGGCGGACGGTACCGTTGTATTGCCGCCCGCCATCCGCCCTTATCTCGGGGGCCTCTCGCGCCTCGTCCCTCTGGCCTGACGCAAGGTCTCACGGGAACAGACCACAACTGGCTCAGTGGCCGCGGGCTGCCAGCAGCGCGAGCGCGAGTCGCCGGCTTGTCGATGGACCTCGATTAGTACCGACTAGTATTGATTAGTACCGCCGGCCTCGGCCATTCCTCGCCGCGATCAAGGACGGCGAAAGTGATCGTAGCGAGTTGCGTGCTGCCGCATCCCGTAAGTCGGCGAAGTCCCACGCCGCGGCCGCGGGTCTGCAACCCTGATCGGATCCCGGCAGGTTTCGATCCGGGAGGCATGGCTCCGCCCGGCACGTTGACGATATCCTTGAAAAAGCGAACTCGGCATGTCCGGTACCGCAGCCGGATCCCGACAAGGTTTGCGCCGTGGCGTCATGGATCAATGCCGTCGCGCTCACACTCCGGGATCGGTTCGGGTGAGGCTGAAGCACCAGCGTCAGAAGTCAGTAACGCTCGGTTGGGGCGGGCAGGACGACGATCGAGGCCTGGCTGATGAAGCCACCCGAGGCCGCCACGATACGGGCTCGACCCGGAGCGTGAGCGGAAAGAACCCCGGTCAGCGAATTGATGGTCGCGATACCGGCGGGCACCACCGACCAGGTGACGGCGCGCCCCTCGGGTACCGTGGTCACGCTCAATTGGCGAACTTCGCCGATGTGGAACGCAGCCGTTGCGGCCAGGACATTCAACGCCGTAGTTGGAACTAGCGTCGCGGCGGTCCCCAGCCTCTCGATCGGGGCAGTCACCACATTCGAGGCGACGTCCAGATTGGAGCCTTGCAGCCGCGTCCATTGACCGTCGACAACCATGTGGACCGCGAGCCGCCCGTGGCCAGTCTTGTTGGGAAGATCGCCAATCGCGTGGGCGAGGGACAGCGTCGCGGGAATCGCGAAGGTGACGCCTTCCGGCCCCAGATCGTACGCGTGACTCACGTAGCCCGTGGTCCAGGGTGGCGCTATCGCGGGCCCGATTCTCAGGGAGGTGTTCCTGGCCAGCGCTGCAGGAGGAATGGTCAGCTTGAAGTTTCCATCCATGGTGGCGATGGTCGCGCCCTCGGGTCCGGCCTCTACCGTCCCTCCCTTTGGCGGCAGGCAGTGCGTGATCTTCGCGCCGAGGTGCCTGCAGGCGGGATCTACCGCGTCGAGCCCTTCGAGGTGGTCGTCTTGCATCTGCTGCTCCCGGTCCCAGTCGTTGGCGACGAGGCTCGCGGTCGACAGTGCGGGTTCGCGCAATGGCGTCCGCTGCACCTTGTTGCATCCCCAGGTAGCGCAGAGTGCTGCGATGACAACGGTCCGATGATTTTGCATGACGCTGACCTTCTTGCTGAATAAGTCCCTGACCTGGGCTGCATGAGGCCGACGCCCCGCGAGCGCGAGGCGGCGTCAATCGGGCGCAACCCGCTGGGACGACGCGGAACGCACCAGAAAGATCCCGGCGTAAGAGCGCTGGTCCGCGGCGGTATTGCCGCGGCTCATTCATGCCCTGATGTGTATTGAGCGGGACCGACCCCCGCCGGTCCTGTGCACGGCCCCCCGGCCCCACACTTGATTACACGGTTACCCTATTCGCCCAATTAAATCGTGTCAAGCCCGCGGGCAGGTCCCGCGAGTGCGCGGTCGATGAGCAGTCCTGCGTCCTCGTTCTTCGCTTGTGGGTCGATCCTCTCGGTCGCTCTACTGCTTGTTGATTGCCTATACGATTCCCCGGTGCAGACGCCGCCGTCACGGGCCCAGACCGGAACCCCGGGCGAGGAAGGCTTCTGCCATTTCAATTCCTCCTGGATATCGGCGTCGGCGTCGTGAATGAGTTGGCGGAGCCTGGCGAGCGTCTCGCCTCTCCAGTCCCCCAGATCTTGAATCCTTTAAATGATCTCACGGGTTCAGGCAGCAACTGCCGCAGTGGCGGCGGGAGTCACGCGCAGCAATAAGCACTCTTGGTCAGAGCCCAACGTCACCGCGGTCCGGGCGGCTGGCGCGCGGCCCGCGGGCGCCAGAGCGGATAGTCGAGCCCAGCCAGCCGATTGATCGCGATGGCCTGCAGCACCAAAAGGAGCAGCGCCGCCTCGATGACGACCAGGTGTGAAGGCTTCGCGATGGCGCCCAGCGAGATGATGAGTGTGGTCGCCCCGGCTGGCGGGTGTGCTGCTTTGAAGAGGATCATCAATGCTCCGGTGGCAGCCAGCGACAGCGCGGCTGCCAGCACGCGGCGGCCGTCGACGCCGAGCGCGAGCGCGGAGCCCGCATGCTCCAGATTGAAGAGCAACAGCGAGCCATAGCCACAGACAATCCCGATGGCGTGTCCGACCATCGCGTGGTGTGGAGAGGCGCTGGGCGCTTTTGGATCGAAGAAGAAGAGAAACGCAGTCGGGCCGAGGGAGGGAAAGACGAACGGGACCCCCGTCGCCAGCGCCACCAGAGAGAGCAGGGCGATGGTAGTGAATCCATTCACGAACATGAATGCCGCCCAGACTTTCCGCTCGTCGAAGTGACGCAGCAAAAACTGGACGCGCAGCCGCTCCGCGATGCCGCGGACGACGTGCGCCTCGAAGAGCCCCCGGCGATTGGTTTCATCAGGCATCGGGGTCCACGCGCCGCCGGCGCCGGTCGAAGTCGAGGACATACCAGAGCAGGCTTACGTTGAAGGCGAAGAGGACCAGCGAGGCCACCGAAGCAGGCACCGCGACCCGCGCCTGCGCGCTCATTGCCGCGTCCAGCGCGGCCGAGATGAGCCAAAGCTGGATGATGAGCAGCAGCGCAATGAGCAGGCAGATGGCAGTGAAGAGCGTCGTGCCCTGGCGGCCGGTTTCCAATCAGACCTCCACGCCGACTGCATAGGTGCCATTCAAAGTCTCATTGAGCAGGATGCGCGGCAGCCGGCGCGTCGGAGGTCCCGAGTTGGGCCGCCCATCGATGCAATCAAAGTGGCCCTCGTGGCAGGGGCAATCCAACTCGCGCGAGCCGGGACGGTGGACCACCGCGCAGGAGAGGTGCGTGCAGACTTGCGAGTACGCCGCCAGCCGGTCGTTCTCGAGGCGCACGAGGATGCAAGGGTCTTCCTCGGAGGGATAGCGAAAGAGCAGCGACGCTCCCCGCGCGAGCCCCTCGGCGCCGTCGATGCGGAGAGGCGGCATCGGGCCGCTCGGCCGCAGGCGATCGCCCAGCAGCGCTACGCCGACAGTGGCCGCGGCGATGGTCCCTGAGCCGAGCGTGAGGAACTTCGCCAGCTCACGCCGGGTCACGTAATGATCCTCTTCCCAGCGGATGGGAAAGTCGCGCTTCCAATGCGGCGTCTCGGCCGGCTCGACAGCCTTTGCAGCCACCGGGCCGTCATTAAGCGGCTTGCTCACGCCCCCTCCAGCATCGCCGCCACGTCGAACGGGTCGTGCCTGCTCCCGCCCAGCTGAACCAGATCCGGCCGAACCTCGCGCGTCCCCCGCGGCACCACCACGAAGACCTTGGTCTCCACCACTTCCGCGCCGAACACCCAGCGATTGATTGCGGTGCCCTGCCGGGTGCGCCCGATCTCCTCGAGCGTGGTGAACGCCAGCGCCTGCGAAGGGCAGACGGTCGCGCACATGGGCTTCTTTCCCGCGCTGGTGCGGTCATAGCAATAGTCGCACTTCATCATCTGATCGATCTTGCCGTAATAGTTCGGCACGCCGAAGGGGCAGGCCAGCACGCAATTGGAACAGCCGATACAGCGCGGCTTGAGCGCACTCTGCGTGACGCCCTCGGGAGTCTGCTTGATGGCGTCCGCCGGACAGACGCGCGCACAGACAGGGTCTTTGCAATGCATACAGACTTGCGGCGCGGTCTGGACGCTGTCGTGCTCGTCAATGCGCTCGAGGTGAATCATCGACACGCCGCGATGCGTATCGCACTCCTCGCAGGCCTGCACGCAAGCGCGGCAGCCGATGCAGCGCGAGGAGTCGATGAAGAACGCGAGCTCGCTCAAGAAAGGCCCCCGGCCTGCGGCGGCAGGTGGGCGAGCGCGTCGTCGGGCCGCGGCGCCTTGGTCACACGAACCGCGCAGATCTTGAATTCAGGAATGTTCGAGACGGGATCGATGGCGCGAATGGTGGCGCGATTTGCGGCCCGATCAAAGGGCCAGTGATAAGGAACAAAGACGGTATCAGGGCGAATGGTGGTGAGCACCCGCGCGGGGACGGTCAACCAGCCTCGCCGGCTCTCGACCCGCACGAAGTCGCCATCGGCAACTCCCAGCTTGCCGGCCAGGCGCGGGTGCATTTCGCACCACGGCTCCGGGGTCTGCCCGACCAGCGCGCCGATGCGCCGCGTCTGCGTGCCAGACAGGTAATGCGCGACGGTGCGGCCGGTGGTCAGGATGATGGGATATTCCGCGTCAGCCTCTTCGGCCGCCGGCCGCCATTCCACCGGCTGCGGGTGCGCCTTTCCATCGGCGTGTCCGAACTTCGCGCCCTCGTAGAGCCGCGGCGTGCCGGGGTGATCGAGGGACGGGCAGGGCCAGAAGATGCCCATCTGCTCATCGATCCTCTCCCAGGTAATGCCGTAGTAATCGGAGATACCGCCTTTGGAAGCAACGCGGAGCTCATCAAAGATCTCTTTTGTTGATGCATAAGCAAACTTGTCGCCCTGGCCCAGCCGCGCGGCCAGATCGCAGATGATCTTCCACTCCTCGCGCGTACCGGCGGGCGGATCCACCGCCTTCTTATGATGAATGACCCGGCCCTCGACGTTGGTGGTCGTGCCCTCGTCCTCTTCCATCAAGGAACCCGGCAAGACGATGTCGGCGTGCTGGGCGGTCTCTGAGAGGAAGAAATCGATCACCGCGAAGAACTCCAGCTTCTCCAGCGCCTCGCGGACGAAGTTCTGATCGGGCAGCGAGACCAGGGGATTGAAGCAGAGCAGAAGCAGGCCTTTGATGCGGCCGGCGTGGATGGCCTCGACCAGCGGAATCGCCGATAGCCCCTTATGCGGAATCGACTCTTCCGGCACTTTCCAGACGTCGGCGATATAGCGACGGTGTTCAGGGTTCTCGATATCGCGCGCGCCGGGAAGCTGATCGCATTTCTGCCCCTGCTCGCGCGCCCCCTGGCCGTTGCCCTGCCCGGTGATCATCGCGTAGCCGCAGCCCTCGCGGCCGATACGCCCCGAGCCCACCACCAGGTTCAGCGCCGCGAGACAATTATCAACACCCTTGGAATGGTGCTCGATGCCGCGGGCGTGCAGGAGGAAGCTGGTCTTTGCCGGACCCCAGAGTTCGGCCGCCTTGACGATCAATGAAGCGGGAACTCCAGCGATCTTCGCGCCGTACTCAGGGGTATATTTCTCGACGGCTTTCTCGACAGCTTCCCAGCCGGTGGTATGCGCGGCAATGAATGCCCGATCGATCCAGCCGCGCTTGATCATCACATGCAGCATGCCGTTGAAGACGCCGATATCGCCGCCCGGCTTCACCGGTATGAAGAGATCGACGGTGCGCGCGATGGGCGTCATGCGCGGATCGAGGACGATGATCCTGGCGCCGTTCTCGCGCGCCCGCCAGACATAGTCAGTGGTAATGGGCGCGCACTCGGCGATGTTGGCACCGGCGATGAGGAGCACCTCTGCTTTCGGGATATCGCTCCACGGATTGGCCGCGCGGTCGATGCCGAACACCTTCTTCGAGGCGGCGCCGGCGCTGACCATGCAAAGACGCCCGTTGTAGTCGATATTGGCGGTGCGCAGCGCGACCCGCGCGAACTTGCCCATCAAATAAGCTTTCTCATTGGTCAATGAAGCGCCGGTCAGCACCGCGAAGGCGTCATTGCCATTCGCGCCCTGGATGCGCTTCATCTCCGCAGCGATGCGCGCCAGCGCGGGCTCCCAGGCAAGGTCGCGAAAGCCCGCGCCATCAACACGCTCGAGCGGCGACAAGAGCCGGTCCGGGTGCGCGTTCTGCATATAGCGCTTGACGCCCTTGGGACAGAGCTTGCCCTGATTGAAGGGAAACTCTTCCCAAGGCTCGAATCCGACCACCCGGTTGTCTTTCACCTTGAGCTGGATCCCGCACTGCTGGCCGCAGAAACAGCAGTGTGTCTTGACCAGCTTGTCGGCCTCGCCGATAGGCGCCCAGCCACCCGCGGGCACCTGTTCGACATGAGGGCCGAAACGCGCGAAGAGGTTTTCAATGCTGTCAGAAAGCTTAGCCATGGTTCATGGACCTTCCGGACGGGGACGGCCGTGGCCGCGCCAGAGCCCGTCCTGCGTGATCGCGAGCAGCTTGCGGCGGCAGGGCGGGCAGACATCCTGGTAATGAGTGCCTTGAATGCCCGTGGTAGCGGGCGGCGCTGCGAATTTGATCGCAAGCGCCGCTTCTACCTGCTTGAGATCGTCAATGTGCAGCCGCCCCGCGAACGGCTTGGCGCAGCGCAAGCAGGTGGCTTGCGGACCCGCGGCCGAGGCCCGCCGGTAGAATTCAATCGAGAGCTGCGCGGGCCGCTGGAAGATATGAAAGAACTTCCCGAACGGCAGGTAGAGCAGTGTGAAGATCACCGTCACCGCGTGAAACTGGGAGAGGAAGTTGTAATGAAAGCCGCGCGCAACGTGCGTGGAGACCGTGAGCAGGAGGCCAGTCACCGAGATGGCGAAGAGGAGAAAAAGAGGCATCAAATCGCCGGAAAGCTGCTGCACCGCGAGCGCGCCGCGGTCCCGCGCCCTTCGCCACATCGCGAAACCAAGCCCGATCAGGACCATGATTGCGGAGATGTCGAGTGCGTTGAAGGCGAGCACCGCCAGCACCGAGCCGAGCGGAAAGCGGAACACGGGCAAACCGAAGACGAACGCCTGGTATTGCTCCTGGGAAGTGCGGAGGGTTTCGAATCGAATCCACCCGAATGAGAGCGGAAAGGTGATTGCCGCGGCGAGCAGGCTTCCCCAGGAGATGAACCAGTGCGCCGCCCACCGCGCGGCGCCGCGACGGGCAATGAAGGACTGCGCGCCGACGCTGGAAAACAACTGCCGCACCAGCAGCACGATGTTCGCGGGCAGGCGGGACGGCTTCAAGAAGATCTGCCAGCCGCGAAACCAGTAGAGCCGGGTGGGCGGGCGCTGCAGCCACATCGCATATCGATAGGCGAGCCCGAAGCTCGCGAACACAGTCGCGCCCGCGTAGGGCACGAGCGCCGTGTCGAAGTCCTTGAGTCCCCGGCTGCCGACCAAAACCCCCGCGACGACCAGCGCGGCGAAGGCGAGACCCCAGAGCGTCGCGCGCACTACGCCCTTCTGGATTGCGTTCGCCATTGCCGGACCCTAGTCCGTCGCGGAAAAGATGGTGGGGAAAATGTACCGCGGTTCGGGGGAAGGCGCGACATTCGTGCTTGCACGCTTGACGACGGTGCGCTTGGGAGTCGCGCATTGCCTCAAAGTCGGCTAGAGAAGCCCTGCTTCTGGAGGGGTGGCCGAGTGGCTGAAGGCGGCGGTCTTGAAAACCGCTGGCCCGCAAGGGCTCGCAGGTTCGAATCCTGCCTCCTCCGCTGTTTCAGACGGACGCGCCAGGCGACCTTGGCCGGGCGCCGTTTCAGCCGCCGTTGCACCCTCATTGATTGCGAATCTTTTTCAATAGCTCCTGCACGTCCTTTTGCACGCGCCGCGGGTCCGGCAGCGCGGCGCGGCGCGGGCGGCGGCGCAGGCGGGCGAAGATGCGCCAGGCCTCGACGCCGTCGAGCGGTGCGACGGGCAGAAGGTTCATTGCGAGTGCGAGGCCATTCAATCGGACGAATGCCACCTTGAGTTCGGGCGGCACTGGATAAAGAAGAGCCAAGACAATCAATGCTGCTTGCCCGAGCACGCCGCCCCAGGCGAGGGCCGAGCTTTCGACTGGGCTGGCAAGCTCTTCCCGCGAGGTCCCGGCCCGCGGGACGGCAAGCGTGAACTCTCCGCCGAGACCGTGCAGGACGAGCGAAGAAGGACGCAGCCCGCACGCGAGCAGCACGACAAAGTGCCCGATCGTATGCGCCCCGATCATTGCGGCATAGGCGAAGAGCAGGAGCAGCGAAAAATGGGCCGCGCAGAAGAGCAGCGCACCGAGCGCGAGACTCCAGTGCAGGTGGAGCTTGCCGATGGACAGCGCGCCGCGCATCTCTCGCTCCAGGAAAAGGACCGACTTATTTACAACTTGCTGCACCAGCGCGCGTTGATTTCGTGCACGAAGGCTGGACCACCGATAGCGCGCGGGCGTAATAACGGCTCCAATGAATCCGGTAGAGAATCCTTATGTGCTGGTCGGCGGCGCCGAGAAAGTTCGCGCGATCGCGGAGAGCTTCTACGAGGCGATGGCCCGCGACGAGCCGGCTCTGGCCCGCCTGCACCCCTGTGACGCCGAGGGCCGGGTGGAGCTGTCCACCCGCGAGCGCTTTGCGCTGTTCCTGGCCGGCTGGCTGGGCGGTCCGCAGGACTACGTCGCGCAGCATGGGCATCCGCGGCTGCGCATGCGGCACGGGCGAGTGCCGGTGGACGTGGGCGGCCGCGATGCCTGGCTGCGGTCGATGGGCAAAGCGCTGGACGCGCACGGTGTGCAGGGCCCGGTGCGGACGCTGCTGGATACCCGCTTTGCCGATCTCGCCGACTTTTTGCGCAACACGCTCTAAGCAGAATTGTTGGGCAAACCGCTGTCGATTACGAGACGCGGAGTTCCTCAACCGTCCAGTCGGGGACACCGTTGGTGAACGTCCCCGGATCGGTCGCGGAGCGGTGTCCCAGTAATAGGGATGGTGTCCCCGTATTACCCTTCTGACTCGCGACCCCGCAGGCCCGCGTTGCGTAGGGTGTCCCCGTAAGCTTGCCTTATTGGCGCTCGGTCGCGATGTTTGCTGTATGGATACCGAGCGGCCGCTGGTCCTCGTCGGCGGCGGCAGCGGCTTCGTCGGAACCGCGCTGGCGAGCGCTCTCTCTGACCGGTTTCGCGTCGCCGGTCTATCGCGCTCGCCGCGCACGGCGCAGCCGCCGTTCGATGAATGGCGCTGCGCCGACCTGTTCAATCTGCGCGAGGCCAAGAGCGCACTCAAGGGCGCCAAATTCGCCTTCTATCTCGTGCACAGCATGCTGCCGTCCGCGCGCCTGACGCAGGGCTCATTCAGAGATCTCGATCTCATCTGCGCGGACAATTTCGCGCGCGCCGCCGCGCTCGCCGGCGTCGAACAGATCGTCTATCTGGGCGGACTCATTCCGGCCAATGCCGCCGCGCTCTCGCCACATCTGGAGAGCCGTCTTGAAGTGGAGCGCACCCTCGGCCGCTACGGCGTTCCGCTGACCACGCTGCGCGCGGGCATGGTCATCGGCGGCGGCGGGTCGTCCTTTGAGATCCTGATTCGATTGGTGCGACGGCTGCCCGCCATGGTTTGCCCGCGCTGGACGCTGACGCGCATGCAGCCGGTGGCGGTGGACGACGTAGTGCGGCTGCTCTCCTTCGCGGTGGCGCGGCAGGAGTGCTACGGCCAGACCTATGACGTCGGCGCGCGCGAGGCGATGAGCTATCGCGAGCTGATGGCCATGAGCGCCGAATTGCTCGGCATCCGCCGCGCCATGGTGCCGATTCGCTTCTTTACGCCGTGGCTCTCCAAGCTTTGGGTTCAATTGGTGACGGGCGCGCCCGGAGAGCTGGTAGGCCCGCTGGTCGAGAGCCTGCGCCACGAAATGGTGGCGCGCGATCTGCGGCTCGCGACGCTGGCCGGAATGCAGCCCACTTCGGTGCGCGAAGCGCTGCAGCGCGCGCTCGCGTCCCCGCCCGGCTCCCTTGCCGTCGCGCGCACGAAGCCCACCGCGCTGGTGCGCTCGGTGCAGCGCATGCGCCTCCCGCTGGGCCGCGACGCCCGCTGGGCAGCGGTCGAATATGCGCGCTGGCTGTCGCGTGCGTTCAGGAGCCTGTTGCGGGTCACCACCGACGCGCGGGGGACCTGTCGTTTCTACCTGCCGCTCCTGCGCAAGCCGCTCCTCGTGCTGACCCCTGCCGAGGCCGCCACGCCTGATCGCGAGCTCTTCTTCGTCACGGGAGGCCTGCTGGCCCGCAACGGCGAGCACGGGCGCTTCGAGCTGCGCCAGGTGCTTGATGGGCAGACCTTGCTGACTGCCATCCATGACTATGTGCCGCGGCTCCCCTGGTATCTTTATCGCTGGACCCAGGCTCGCGTGCACGGATGGGTCATGGGCGCTTTCCGGCGCCATCTAGCGACGCTTGCGCGGGCGGAGCCAGCGGGCCGGATTCTTTTGCAAGCTCCTTAAAGCAGCTATACGCGTCGGCAGCCGGATTCGCCGGCTCTCCACTAAAGGAGATGCAATGAAGATCGCCCTCGGAAGCGCCCTGGCTGCCCTGCTGTTCCTTGCGCCGGCTGCTTTTGCAAAGTCGAAAGATGTGACTTGCGCCGACGGCAACACCGCCAAGGGCGGTCGCGGCGCGTGCAGCGGCCATGGCGGGATCAACAAGGGTGGCCCCGCACAGACTCCTGCCCCGGCGCGCGCGCGTCCATCGGCCGCCAGGGCCAAAGGCACCGAGGGCGTGGACGCGAGCGCTGTTGGCGCTACCGCGAAGTGCAAGGACGGCTCGTTCTCGCACGCGAAGGGACACGCCGGCGCCTGCTCCCGCCACGGCGGCGTCGGGAAGTGGCTCGACGGCAGCAAGTAGCCGAGCGCGCCGGCGCAGCGTAAGCTCGGACCCATGCCCGACGCTCCAGCGCCCGCGCCGTTTTGGCAGAAGTGCAGCCTCTGCAAGAAACCGATTCCGTTTCGCGGCCCTTATTTCAAGTGCGTCGTGTCGACCTGCAATCGGAAGCGTTTTCAACTCTACTTCTGCTCCGACGAATGCTGGGACGCGCACAACCCGGACCAGAACCATCGCAATCCTGGATATACCGAGCATTTCGCGCCGGCAAGCTGAGCAGCAAAGCCTTGCCTGCCCACCGGGCCGGCGCGGTGAGCGAGCCCATCAGACAGTGGCGAAGACTCAGCGGATCGGACTGGTCCGCTTCAGATCGGTTGCGGCTTTCGCGCCTTCCGTGAGAGGGCCGTGGTGGACCGCGACGACAATCGGATTCGCGCCGATACCGGCCTCATCCGAAACCGGCTTGCTCACGTCCTTCACGAGCGCCTGGAAATCCTTGCCTGAGATCCCGGTCTGCGCGTGGGCAAACCAGACGGCCGCGTCCGCCTCGGTCTCCGCCAAACAGTGGTGGTACTGCAAATCCCCGTAACGTCGAACTCCAAATTCACGCATTGAGCGCCTCCAGCAAGGAGGCTAGCCATTGAGAGCCTTCCCTGCTTGACCTTTCTCGCTTTGCAAGGGCCTGCCTGCACGCTGGTCGTTTTGCACAACCGGCAACGGGGACCAGGGCCCGCGCGCTTCGTCGGGTCCTGCGGGATTCACCGAGCGGTGCGGCCCGCCAGGTTGGACGGTCGCCGCTGCTGCGGCTCTGGCCGCGCGGCTGACTCCCGGGCGTGCTACTGCACAGCCGGGAGGAAGAGTGCATGCCGGTCGACAACAGCCCCCAGAAGTTGAAGCTGGAGCGCGAGCGCATGCAGCGGCTGGTGGCGCGCCTCAAGGACGCTGCCCGGATCTCCGCGAATCATCAGCTGGCGGCAGACTTCAACGCGGCCTGGGTGGACCTCGAGCGATTGTTGCTGCTGATTGAAACCCATTGGAGCGAGATCGACCGCGCCATCGTTCGAGCGAAAGTGCTCCTCGAGCGCGCGCACGGTCCGTGACCCAGGGATTGAATTTGAGCGCCGATGGCAACCTGGAAGATGACGCGCGCGCGGCCAGTGTTTCGCGCATCGCCAATGCTTTGCGCGCCGGCGCCGAGGTATCGGACTCGGCCTTCGATGCTCTCTTGCCACGCCGGTACCGGTGGCCATCGCAGAGGCACTGGACTCCGGTGGTCGCTTGCAGGGACGCAGCGGCGTGGCTTGCTCCGGAACCGGACTCCCGCGTTCTCGATGTCGGCTCCGGGATCGGAAAGCTCTGCGTGATCGGCTCGCTGGCAACGGCTGCGACCTTCGTGGGAATCGAGCAGCGCCCGCATCTAGTGACCGCCGCGCGCGCTCTCGCCAGCCTGCTTGATGCGAATACGGCCAGCTTCCTCTGCGGGGACGCCTTCGCCCTCGACTGGCGTGAATACAGCGGCCTCTATTTCTATAACCCTTTCGCCGAACCTCTCTTCCCGGAGCCCATGCGCATCGACTCGACGCTGGACCATTCCGAGGCGGGGCATGATCTCGCCGTCAAGCGCCTTCTCGACAAGTTGGTTGGGCTCCGGCGCGGCACCCGGCTCGTCGTCTATCATGACCTCGGCTGCGCGCTCCCCGATGGCTTCGAGCGCATCGAGGAGAAAGTCAGCGGGCACAGCTCATTGGAACTCTGGATCCGCAATTGAACCGAGGACTCTGACAAGGTCCCTGCCGTCCAGGATATGACCCCACTTATGTTCCGTAGTCGATCGATTGCCTTCGGTGATGATTTCCAAAGACTGGAGATTCCTGGCTCGGTGACCGAGGGAGACCCGCCATGAGTCGGAATTGCCCGGCATTGGCGGGCACTCCTCGAGGTGGGGTGTACAAATCGCGCGAAATCGGCGAAAAGGAAAGAAACCAGTCCCTGAACAAATAGGGGATCACATGTTCCTGTCGCGATTTTTGGCGGCCGTTTTCTGCAGCGTCTCCCTCGGGCTGCCGGCGCTCGCGCAACAGGAATCCGCGCCCCCGCCCGCGCCTCCGTCCGCCCCCGAGCCCGCAACCGATGCAGCCGTGCCCACCAGCGCGCCGGAGGCAACGGATGCACGGAGGAGTGGTAAAGAGGAGATCGTCGTAACCGGCTCGCGCATTCGACGGAAGGACCTGAACACGCCTGCGCCGGTGACCGTGATTACGCGTGAACAGTTCGAGACCAGCGGGAAGACGACCATTGGCGATTTCCTGCAGACGCTGCCCGAGCAGGGCAACGCGCCAAACTTTCAGCTCAACACCGGCGGCGTGAATTACGGAGCTGACGGCACCACCCGCATCAACCTGCGCAGCCTCGGCATTCAGCGAACGCTGGTCTTGGTCAATGGGCGACGGGTTGTTCCGGGCGGGCTCGGTGCGTCGGCCGCGGTCGACCTCAACACCATCCCGACCGAGGCGGTCGAAAGGGTCGAGGTGCTCAAGGACGGCGCTTCTGCAATCTACGGCTCTGACGCCATCGCCGGCGTGGTCAACATCATCACCCGCCGCAGCTACAACGGCACGGACGTCGGCGCGCAGTACGGTCTCTCCGGCCAATCCGACGCGCAGACTTTCGACGCCCACGTCACCACCGGCCACAGCGACGAAACCTCGAGCGCTATTTTCTCGGTGCGCTACTTCAACCAGAAATCGTCCCTCCTGGCCAACCGCGACTGGGCTGCCCAGGCCCTCGACTACGATTACACGCCGGGCGGAGGCCCAAGCCCCAGCGGCAGCAGCGGCACTCCCGAAGGCGTCATGCGATTTCCCGAGGACCCGAACAACCTGGGCCACCCGCTCTGCAACGGCAACGCGCTCTGCCTCACCCTGACCAGCCCCGCCAACGGTGGCTGGAAGATCGGCCGGCGCTACATCCGCGACTCGAACGGCGCGAACGCGGCGAACGGGGTTTTCTGCGGGCCCAACAACGCGGGCCAAAGCGTCTGTTTCCGTAGATTCAACTCGAAGGCGCCCGCGAACAACAACACGGGTAACGACTTTTACAACTTCGCCGCCGTGAACTATCTCACCATCCCCTCGACGACCGTGCAGGCCTTTTCTGCCGGCGACGCGAAGTTTCCCGTCGCGCGCGGCTATTACGAAGTCTCTTACGTGCAGCGCACCTCGACCCAGAACGCGGCGCCGTCGCCGCTCAACCCCTCCGACTACAACGACAACTTCGTCTCCAAGGACAGCCTGTACAACCCGTTCGGCCAAGACATCAGCTACCTGCGTCGCCGCCTGGTCGAGTTCGGCAACCGCACCTACTCCGAGGACCTGGGCACCTTCCGCGTGGTCACCGGCCTTGATGGCACGCTCGGCCAACACTTCGGACCGCTGCAGGGCTGGTTCTGGGACGCGGCGATGAACTACGGCAAGACCTCCGGGACCTTCACCACCGGTGGGGCGTTCCGCAACTCGCGCGTGGCGAGCGCCGTCGGTCCCAGCCAGCTCGATGCAACGGGCGTCCCCCGCTGCGTCACGCAGGTGAACCCGGTGTTCGACCCCAAGAGCGTCATCGCCGGCTGCACCCCGCTCAACCTTCTGGGCGGCCCGAACAACGGCTCCCTCTCCCCCGCGCAGGTCGATTACATCGGCTTTACCGGCACCTCGCGCTCCTTCGATGCGCTCTACTCCATCGACCTCAACCTCGGAGGTGACCTCTTCACGCTCTCCGGGGACCGGCCAGTGTCGATTGCGCTCGGATACGAGTTTCGCCGGCAGTCGGGCGCGCAGGTCGCCGACCCGATCGTCCAGGCGGGCGACTCGAGCGACTTCAATTTCAAGTCGACCAATGGCTTCTTCACCGTCAACGAGGCCTTTGCAGAGCTGTCGTTGCCGATCCTCGCCAATCTCCCCGGCGTCCAGGCCCTCGAGGCCAGCGTCGCGGCCCGCTACGTGAACTACAGCACCTTCGGCGGCAACTTCACCTACAAACTCGGCGCCCGCTACACGCCGTTCCCCGACCTCACCGTCCGCGGCACTTACTCGACGGCCTTCCGCGCCCCGGGCATTTCCGAGCTGTACCTCGGCGCCACCGAAAACGACCCTTCCGCCACCGATCCCTGCGCAGACTTGAGCAAGGTCCCTGCGGCGACGGCGCAGCAGTGCAGGAAGTTCAAGGTGACGGGCAGCGGGTCGGGGGACTTAGGCCTGCAGGAACTGACCCGCAACGGCGGCAACCCGAACCTCGACGCGGAGACGGCCACCAGCTACAGCCTGGGCATCGTCGTCCAGCCTCAGATGGTCAAGGGCCTGTCGGTCACCGTCGACTACTTTAATGTCTCGGTCGACAAGGCCATCGGCACCATCGGTGCGCCCAACATCCTCCAAGGCTGCTACACCAATCTCAACGACGACTACTGCAAGCTGATTGTCCGCAATAACTCCGGGTCCATTCAGTATATCAATGACCTCAACCAGAACATCGGCCAGAAATCCACCGGGGGCATCGATTTCGCGATCCGGTATGCGCTGCCCACCCGGGCTGGCCGCTTCGCCTTTGCCTTCGACGGCAACTACCTCCGCTACCTCGACAGCACGCTGAAGTTGGCGACCGGAAACCAGATCATCCACGGCCAAGGCAACTACGACCTCGGCGCGCTACCAGCGTTCAAGGCCAACGTTGGCGCGGACTGGGGCATGGAAGGGATCGTCGCCGGGGCGGTCGCCCGGTACATCGGCAACTTCAAGGAGTGCGCGAACCCGACCGACCCCACCACTGCCTCGGGCGGGCTCTGCAATCTCTACGACCCTGTGACCCAGGCGACCTTGGTCAACCCGGACGTGCGCCAGGTCGGTTCGTACGTGCAGGTCGATATCCACGCCGGTTACACGCTACCGAGCAAGCTGGGCAAGACCAGCTTCTTCGCCGGCGTTAGCAACCTGTTCGACAAGAAGCCTCCGTACATCTATAGCGCGGCCTTGGCCAACTCCGACCCCTCCACCTACGACTACCTGGGTCGCTACCTCTACGGCCGCGTGCAGCACCGCTTCTAGACTTGGACTGGATGGCGCGACACCCGGCTTCCAGGGCTCGCTCGATCCAAGCCTCAACGTGCCTTTAAGCGTCTGCTGCACCACGACTTCCGGAGACCGTCATGCATGCTTGCAGGATCCTGACCACAGTCCTTGCCGGTGCTTTAGCTGCCATCCCACAGGCCGTCTTTGCTCAGAGTACACGTCCCATGACCGCCAACCATGCGCCATCGTCGCCCGACGCCGAGGCGAGCATTCGCGCAATCATTGCCGACCAGGCCGCTGCATGGAACCAACACGATGCCAAGGCCTGGGCGAGCCGGTTCTTGCCTTCGGCCGAATTCATCAACATTCTCGGGACGCCGGCCATCGAGGGCATCACGTCCCGGATCTTTGCAACCATCTTCAAGGATTCGCACGACTCGGTATCCGTCCAGAAGATCGTCTGGGTGACGCCCGACCTGGCGATCGCGCATTACGAGCACGCGGTGTCGGGGTACACCGCGCTGCCGCCGGGGATTCAGGCCAGTGAGCAGGGAGCGGATGGGAAGGGGCTGCTTCGCACGCGCATGGTCTACGTGCTGCAGAAGGGCGCGGACGGTGCCTGGATGATCGTGAACGGACAAAACACGGCGATCTTGCCCGCATTCAAGGGCCGGTAGTTTCAACTCAGGCGGGCGCCCCCAATTACCAATGACCCCGTCGGATGTAGCAGGGCCTCGGATCTCTTGGATATGAAGCAAGAGGTGAACGCGCGCGGGGCCGCGGTGAGGGCCGAGCGGGCGGCGTCGGTGGGCCCGAACCCCGTCGACTTCGACGTGATCGTTGAACTTGCTCACCACGCCCGGCTTCGCGGGCCCCTTGGCCTTCTCCCAGCTTCCCTTGGCGATGCCCGTCGCCGCAGTCAGCGCTGCCGGCGCGCGCGACCTCCTTGCCCGCCTCGTTGAAAACGAACTCGATCTTCTTGGCGCTCTTGAACTTCTGGCCCTTCAGGGTGGCGCTGCAGTGAACGGGATCTCCTCGCGGATACCGGGGCATCCCGCAGCGTCCCGATCCGTTTTCCTTGCGGAGTTAGTGAGTCGGCGCCGTCCCCTGCTATCCCGCCGATCCCTGCAAATTTAAGTCTTGTAGGCGAAGTCGGACGCGAACCCGCACCCGCCCTGCAAGTTCCAGTCGTACGGTCCGTCTTGATAGCGGTACACGTCGGCGATGATCTCCTGACCTGGATGGTCGTGGCCGGGAATACCGCAGCTCACCGTGAACTCGTGATCGACAGCTTCACGGGTTCGCACGGTGAGGAACGGCGCGACATCGATCTTCTCGCGCGCGCGCGTGCATGGTCGAGCTTGATCGTAGCGCTCTTGACCCCGAACACCTCGACGATGCCGGCGGCGAAGCTGCTCTGGATGTAGCCTCCCGCCTTGCCGAGAAAGAGGTCGGCGAGGGCCTGGTGCTGCTCCGCGGTCGCGCGATCGTCGACATACAGGGTGACCCGCCACGGATCTCCCGGCGTGGTCTCCCAGCGCCCGGCCATGACCACCTTCATGTCCGCGAGATCGATTGCACCCAGCGCGCCGTCCTTGATCCACCAGGACAGTGCGAAGTCGCAGTTCTCGTAGGTCGGTTTGCCGCCCATCGCACCGTTCTGACGGCGACAGGGGCAGACGACTTCGCAGTTGCAGACTTCGTAGTACGAGCCGGCGATGTGCCACGGCGGGGGTGGGGTATCCATGGATGACTCCCAGAGTAGCAACCTGCCGCAGACGAGGACCGCCGCACCGGCAAAACACGAGAGCCCGCCGACCGCCACGACGAGGCGGGGCCACGGCAAGACCTTTTCGAGGATCACGAAAGCAGTGATGATCGCGCCCCAGAGCAGATTCATGATCCCTGCGGAGAACAGAACAGCCATCAACAGCCAGCAGCAACCGATGCAAAACAGGCCATGGTGAAGACCCATCGCCACCGCGCCCAGACGACCCTCGCGCCACTCGGTCATGAAGTAGCCGACCGGTGCGCGGCATTGGTCGAGGCACGCATTCTTGGCGGGCGAAAACTGGAACGCTCCTGCGCTCACGAGCACGACCGCACCGGCCCACGGGCCGATCGAGAGCGATCGACCGTCCAGCAGATGCGAGTGATAGAGCACCCACTGCGCTCCGGCCGCGACGAAGCTGAACAGACTCCACGAGATCAGATAGCCAGCGAGAAACAGAGCCGAAGGGATGTACGGCGCGCCCCGACCGGCGCGCCTCCGGACGATGCCGGCGTGGGCAAGGACCATCGGTGCCACCGACGGAATCATCATGCCGCTCATCATCACGACCCACACCAGAACGCGATGCTGAACGTCGCACCGCAGCAGGGCATGAGTTGATGCGAGCCTTCGCCGTGCACGGGCCACATCTGGAGCCAGCACACGACCGTAAGCGCGAACAGCACGACCGCGATGACCATCCGATCGCGGCTCAAGAAGTGCTCGAGGGTGGTGGCACTCACGAGGCCCAGCGTACCGTAGCCACCCCTTCGACGATAGGCAGCCTTTACCCGCCCACGTGCTCCTGCTTCGACTTCTCCGCGTCGCCGATCATGCGGATCAGCTTGCGGTTGATGAACTCCTGGATGCCGAACTCGGAGAGCTCGCGTCCATAGCCAGAGTTCTTGACGCCGCCGAAGGGCAATTCGGGCGCTGTCGAGGTCGCCTGGTTGATGAACACCATTCCCGTTTCGATTTGCCGCGCCACG
Organism: Deltaproteobacteria bacterium; assembly: GCA_025358085.1. Lineage (GTDB taxonomy): Bacteria > Myxococcota > Myxococcia > Myxococcales > 40CM-4-68-19 > JANYKT01. The sequence continues at coordinate 32,945 of JANYKT010000122.1, forward strand.
CGCTTTCCCCGCTCGAGGTCGCGGGTGAAGACCGAGCCACCGAGCCCGTAGGGAGAATCGTTGGCGAGCGCGATCGCTTCCGCTTCATCCTTGACCGGAAAGAAGAGCGCAACCGGGCCAAAGAATTCTTGGTGGAAGGCAGGGTTGCCGGGGTGGATGTCGGTCAGGATCGTGGGAGACATGAAAGTTCCGGGCCCCTCGAGCCGCTTGCCGCCGCAGACGACGCGCGCGCCGGCTGCGACCGCCTTGTCCACCTGCTGCACCAGCCGATCCAGGGCGTCGCGGCTGCTGAGCGGCGCGAGCGTCGTGCGACCGTCCAACGGGTCGCCCGGGGTGAGCGCGCTGGCCGCCTTGGTAAAGCCCTCGAGAAAGGCCTTTGCCACCGGCTGCGCGACGATGAAGCGCTTCGCCGCCACGCAACTCTGGCCAGAGTTATTGAAGCGCCCGCTGACCGCCATCTTCACCGCCAGCGCGACGTCGGCGTCCTCCAGCACTACGAAGGCGTCGCTGCCGCCCAGCTCCATGGTGGACTTCTTCAGCGCCGCACCCGCCGCGCGCGCGACACTGCGGCCAGCCTCCTCGCTGCCGGTCAGCGCGACACCCCTGATGCGCGGGTCGGCGATGATGGCTTCGATCTGCTTCTTGGAGACGAACAGGTTTCCGTAGCCGCCCTCCGGGACGCCACCGTCCCGCACGGCCTTCTCGAAGCCCAGCGCGCACTGCGGAATGATGGAGGCGTGCTTCACCAGCATCACGTTGCCCGCGGCGAGGTTCGGGGCCGCGAAGCGCACAAGTTGGTAGTAGGGGAAGTTCCAGGGCTCGACGCCGAAGAGCACGCCCAGAGGCTCGCTCTCGACCTGCGCCGAGCCCGATGCGACCTCGATCGCCCGCGGCTCCAGGAACGCGGCGGCGTGCCGCGCATAGTAGTCGAAGATATCGGCCGTCAGCCCTACTTCCCAGCGGCTCTCGCCGATGAGCTTTCCCATCTCCAGGGTGATGAGCCGCGCCAGCTCTTCCTTCCGTTCGCGAAACACGGCGGCCACCCGACCGAGGATCGCGGCGCGCTGCTGCACCGTGCGCCGCCGCCAGTCGGAGCGATAGCAGGAGTCTGCGCGCAGAAGCGCCTGCTCCAGCGCAGCGTCGGTCAATTCGGGAAATGATTGCAGCTTCTCGCCGCTATAGGGGTTCACGCCTTGGTATGCCATGGGGACCTCAGTTGCCCTTCTTCTTGAACTCCGCGCGGCCGAGCTCGTCGAGCTCGCGGAACTCCGCATCGGAGAGGTGGATTTTTGCCCCCGCCACGTTCTCGTCGAGGTGCTCGACCTTGCTGGTGCCGGGGATGGGGAGAATCACGGGGCTGCGGCGCAGGACCCAGGCCAACGCGAGCTGCGACGCCGAGGCGTGCTGTCTCTGCGCCATCGCGTCCAGCGGGCCGCCCGCCTCGCTCAGCTTCCCGGCGGCGAGTGGGAACCAGGGAATGAAACCGATCCCCTTCTTCTCGCAATAGCCGAGGACCTCTTCGCTCTCGCGCGAGACGAGGTTGTATTGGTTCTGCACCGTCGCGACCTTGAAGAACTTTCCAGCCGCCTCGATCTCCACGACGCTCACCTCGCTGAGCCCGGCGTGGCGGATGAGCCCCTCCTTCTGCATCGCGGCGATGCATCCGAACTGCTCGTCCCGCGGCACGGCCGGGTCGATGCGGTGCAGCTGCCATAAATCGATTCGTTCGACCCGGAGCCTCCGCAGGCTCATGAGGACGCACTGGCGCAGATATTCCGGCCGTCCGACCGGCAGCCATTTGTCGGGCCCATGCCTCGTCAGCCCACCCTTGGTCGCGATAGAAAGGCCTCGATAGGGAGCGAGCGTCTCTGCGATCAGGTCTTCGTTCAGGTAGGGGCCGTAGCTGTCGGCGGTGTCGATGAAGTCGATGCCCAACTCGCGGACGCGGAGCAAGGTGCGCTTCGCCTCGTCCAAGTCTTTTGGCGGACCCCAGATACCGGGACCGCTGAGGCGCATCGCGCCGAACCCAAGCCGGTGCACATCGAGGTCGCCGCCGATGCGAAATGTTCCACCAAGAAGCGCTTCTGTCATTCGAACTCTCCTCCGGAAACCCGCCCGGTCGCCCGGGCTTGGGTCTACCCACTGTGCCGCCCTTGGCGCCTCGCTCCACACCTGTTGCGCAGAGCCGCCTTCCGCGATGGCTTGTAAATGGCATCCTGTCCACGACTCTCCGTCAGCGTAAGTGAAAATAGACGAATTAGTTCAAGGGCTTGATCGTTCACCGCTCGAACTTCCACAGGAGCAGCGCCGCCCCAGCGGCGCCGGTCAGGTAAGCAGACCCCAGGCTAAGCAGACCCCGGGCGCGGCGTGCTCTCGCATCGCGGCGCATGCAGAATTAAAGTCATTGGGCGAGAGCAACCCGGCCGGGTCAACGGCAGGACTGCTTGCAACTCGGGAACGTCGTCGTGCCAGCCGGCGATTTCCGGTGTCGAGCGGGTGGGCGCGATGGGTGGCCGGTCGTGGGAAGGCCCAGATGCTCGAGAATGCGGCGGTGGAGCACTTTCTTCTCGGTGATGAAGGAGAGCACCACGCGGGCGGCCTCCGCGGGGGCAGCTCAGCACGTCTTCGCGGAAAACGCGCAGGAGCAGCTCGCTCCAGCGGGTGCGCGAGGCGTAGGCGGGGCGGGTTGCGAGATGTCGTTGCGAGCCGGCGCGCACGGGCGACTCGGCTCGGGCGGCGCGGGAACGCTCTCGCTCCGCCAGCGCGAGGCGGGACCGAACACGCCCTGGTGCCGGACCAAATGCTGGCGAGGCGGCGGGACGAGGGTCGCGAGACGGCGCAAGAGTCAACCCGGCGTCGCGCGCGAGAAGCAAGCGCGCCCAGCGCGGTCGGTAGAGGACCCATTGGCGTTTTGGCGCGTGGGGCAGGACGCGATCGACGAGGTGCTCTGCATCCGGCGCGGGCAACTTTAGAACGCCCTGATTCCCGCAATGTTGCAAAGGCGCGCCCGACAGGATTCGAACCTGTGGCCCGCGGCTTCGAAGTTCGTGCGGGGGAGCTTACCGGGCTGCCCGCTGCGTCCCGATCCGTCACTCTACGAGGGGTTACGGCTTTGCCGACTTCCCCGAACGTCCCGACGCACCCGGACAATCACGGCCAGTTTGCTGCATTAGTGCCGCAAGGCTTTTCGGGGAAATTCGTGTCCCCGCGCCGGGCAGCGGAGCTGCTTGGCGTGAACCGAGAGACCATTTACCGCCTCTGCGCCCGCGGCGAGCTGCCGTTCGTCCGCATCGGCTCCGCTCTTCGCATCGACCTCGCCGCTTACCTAGCCCGCTCGTAAAGATTCCTTGCCTTGCACCGAGCGCTAGTAAGCGGTCCTTTACTTTCGGCACACGCTAGGCAAGGATCCTTTCCTTGGATGGCTACCCACCGTCAGCCAGGACGCTATGAGAAGAGCACGGTCGCCGGCGAGGCGGTGTCGGCGTTCGTGCCGGATCCGCTGCCGCCACCGCTCAAGCTCACCGTAGGGCTGCAGGAGAAGGTCCGCCTCGCTGAGCAAAAGCTGAGCCGCCTCGAGCTTGCGGGCGAGATGGTGCCGTCGCTCGAATGGTTCATCTACGCGTTCGTCCGCAAGGAGGCCGTGGTCTCTTCGCAGATCGAAGGAATGCAAGCGAGCCTCGTCGACTTGCTCGCGTACGAGGCCGGCGCACCCGCGGGCAAGGATGTATCAACCGACGAGGTGGAGGAGGTCTCGAACTACCTCGCTGCGCTCGCGTATGCGCGCCAGCAGCTGCGCAGCGAGAAGGGCCTCCCGCTGTCCACGCGCCTCCTGAACGAAGCGCACCGCCGGCTGATGAAGGGCGTCCGCGGCTCGACGAAGCAGCCAGGCGAGCTGCGCCGCGCCCAGAACTGGATCGGAGGCACACGTGCCGGCAATGCCGCCTACGTTCCGCCTCCGCCGCAGGAGGTGGGCCGTCTCCTGAGCGATCTTGAGAGGTATATCCATCGAGACGACGACCTCCCTTCTCTCGTCCGCGCCGCCCTCGTGCACGTGCAATTCGAGACCATCCACCCTTATCTCGACGGCAACGGCCGCATCGGCCGCCTGCTCATCACCCTCCTGCTCGAACACTGGAAGCTGCTTCCCGAGCCGCTCCTGTACTTGAGCCTCTTCTTCAAACAACACCGCGACGAGTACTACCGCTTGCTGAACGCGGTGCGCCTCGAAGGCGACTGGGATTCCTGGGTCTCGTTTTTCCTCGAGGGCGTCTCGACCATCGCCGACGAAGCCGCCGACACGGCCCGCGATCTGTTTGTCCTGGTCAACAAGGACCGCGCCCGCGTCCTCACGGCGCCGAACGCATCGGTGATGGTCGTGCGCCTCCTCGACGAGCTACCCCGCCACCCGATGGTCACCATCCCCACGGTCGTCAAGCTCCTTGAGACGACGAAGCCGACCGCTACCAAAGCCGTGGGCGTGCTCGAACAACTCGGAGTCCTGCAGGAGACGACCGGCCGCCGCCGCGACCGCACGTTCAGCTACGCCGCCTACCTCGATCGCCTTCGAGCGGGAACCGAACCTCATGAGGCGTGATCCTATCCTGACGGTTCGGGAACCGTGTCGGCGAAGTTTCTGTAGCCACGGGTGAGCAGCCTTGAGACAAGTTCGCGCGCTAGTCCAGCACCCTCCGGAGCCGAGGCCAGCGCTCTGAGTGCTTCCTCAAATGCGGGTATGTTGCGGCCGACGAGCCATTGATCGTGATGACTGTCCACCAGCTTCTCCAGGCATGCAGCTACCTTGGTTGGTCGCGTTGCTGCTCCTTGCGCGAGTTTCTTGATCACCTCGTGATCCCACTCAACGCGGCCGTCCGTGAGAGTCAGAACCTCTAGTAGCTCGTCGGTTGCCCATTGGTCATCGAAGACACCGCTTGTGAACCACCATCCAAACGCGGCGAGATCCGCAGCATCCGAGGTGGCCGCCGCTGCTATCCGCCACCACCGCCACATCGTACGCAGGCGATCGACCACCGCGGGCGGTACAGGTGTCTTGTCTTGCTGTAGCGTGCGCCCCACATCGGCCAGTGCATGTTTCCGTGTTACCGGCTGAGATGCCGAAACGAACCGCTCCAAAAGGCCATCTTCGCTCGTTGGCGAGATCGTTCCCCAAACCGCAAGCCAAGCAATGTGCTTCGCGTAATCCTCAAGAAGCTTCGGATCGACCTCTGGGATCTTTCGGGCGGTCAGTTGATACTGATTGATCAGAACAGGGAACGCTCTCGCCCACGGTCTATTCCACTTGAGGTATAGCCACCAAGCCTCGACGCGCTCGGACCAGGTCGCGTCATCCATTGGGAACAGTCTCTCGGCCATTGCTGTCGCCTCTTCCGGTCCTGCGGCCAACAACGTGTTGAAGAAATGCCCTACGCTCGAACGCAGAAGCGCCGACGGCTCATTCGACAACGAGATGCGCGACTGCAGTGTCGCAAAGACTTCCGCTTTCAGTTGCCCATGCGCTGCCGATGAGTTGTCCACAAGGTTTCCCAGCAGGATGAAGCCGGCTTCTAGGGCCCGCCCGCGCACGGTGTTCAGAAGGAAGGTCTCGGCGTCCCAAGAACTCTCGTGCTCGCGCTCGGGAGTGGGATCGGTATCGGAGAGCAACCTCTTCAACGTGGACCAAATTCGCGTCGTTCGTTGCTCGTCTTTGGGAGCAAAGACTCGCACGGCATCTCGGAGTATGTCGACTGCCGTCTGCCGAGCCCAAGTCCAGTTGCCCGGACTATCTTCGGCTCGATCCGTCGTCTCCTGCTTGCTCGTGAAGTCTGCCAAATCGAGGAGTGCATCCCAATCGACGGCTGCCGCCGCGATATCTTGGTCGCGCGTGTTTTGGGCAACTTCGTGCAAGCCCCACAACAAACCGGCAACGTACTGCGGGTTCGTGCGAGCAATCTCGCGAGCGAGCCGAGACAGCCGCAGAGGTTCTCTGGTTGCCGCGGACTTCAACTCCAACGCGAGTCCCTCATGTGAGGGGGCGAAATGCTCTCGTGGAGCGGGTTGCCACTGTGCCAGAAAAGCGATCAGGGCGTCGTCACTGAGCGCAAGCAGATCTGCCGACTCTCGTGGCGTCCGTGGTCCCCAACTGGCTGTTCTCCAACTCAAGAATGTCGGATGCTTTTCGGCACCGAATTCCCGCACTAGCGCTGCGAACTCGGCCCTAAGCGCTTCTGTGTGGAGCTTCTCGCCGATGATCGTCAGCCACCGCCAGAAGGTATAACGCGAGTCTGACTCGTCTCGCCGGCCGCGCCGTGCTGGTTGGTCCTCGAATGCGTACCGCCTGATGGCGTTCACGATCGCCGTCTTGTCTTCATCCGAGAACGATGCGAAGTGAGTACGCAGCATGGCCGCGCGTTCGTGGAAAGTCTCGAGGTCGCCGAAAGCTTGGGACTGCGTCGCGCGCTCAACGACCAAGCTCGGAGCGAGTCCTCCTCGTTCTGCGAGCAAGTAGAGGGCCACGCGGCGAAAAATGGGAGGATCGCGTGCTTCCAGTGTTTCAACCGTTGCCGTGAGGGCGGCGCGGTCCGCAGCGAGACGCAGGCACAGGTTTCGAAGCTCGCGCAGTATGGCGTCGAGCGGTCCATCGGGCCCGTTTTGCTCATGATCCTCGATGGTCGCGCGCCAGCCCGACGATTCGTTGCCCTGGCCTTCGACGAGGAGCTCGGCAAGCAGCGTCAGCGCGCGTCCGCTATCAGCCGCCTCGATGGCTCGGACGCCTGTGGCAATAATCGGTTCGTATTGCCACTCCTGAACGATTGGGTCGCGTTCGCGGATCGTGTTTGCGTTGGCGCTGCGGAACCCTACCAGACTCTTCAAGAGCACAGTCGCTGACTCAAGCTTGCCTCCATTCGCCAGCTTTGCGGCGAGCTCCGCTCCGAGTTCCGGGAACAGGTAGGTGCGGTCTGGGCGCCCCGTGACCCATTGGACTTCCCTCTGTGCGATTTGGTCAGCCTCATCAGGAGGCATCGCTAACGCTGCGCGCAGAAAATCAACATGTATGGACAGGTTCTCCGCTTCGGGCACCTCTAGAATGACGTCAGCAACTTCGCGCGGCCGGCGCTGGGCGATCCGCGCGAGGTAGGCTGACTGGGGCCAGGGAGGGAACGATCTCCTCCGCTGTGCCTCGTCCACGATCGGCGCGCGCGGGAATGCGAAAAAGCGGCCGCGTCGCAACCCAGGCAGCCACTCGTCGGACAATCCGTTCAGGAAATGATCTACAGCCGCCGTTGCTCCCGGGGCGAGATGCTTTCGGATGAAGGCCTCGCCGCGCTCATGGCCCTCAAACTTCACAAGATCAAGCTTGCGGAGATAAGCCGCGTACACGGCTTCGGCTCTATCGAGCACTCGGTCGAGGATCCTAACAAACTCCAACCAGTATTCGGCGAACTCGGAGTCAAACGGCCGAGGCGGCGCGAATTCGTCGTGATGCGCCGGTTTGTGCCACTTCCGAACGACAAGCCAGCGCTTCGCAACTTCGTCTTTCTCGAGTCCCAACGCTGCGAGGATCGCGCGAATCTCTTGGCTTTGAGTGTGGTCGCCGGAAGGTTCGGGCGCCATGGCGTCGAGCGCCTCTCGTACCGCCGACAGTCCCAGAAGCAAATCGGTCACCATGCTCTGAACTTCGCGCATCAGGTGCCCGATCAAATGCGTAGACGTGCGGAAAGCCGGGTCGAGCTGCCCGATCTCGCACGCGTCCGCGAAGAAGTCAGCAGCCCCTTCATCACCGAGGAGGCGAGTCAGGCGTTCCCAGACGCGCCGATGCGCCGGACTCGGGAACTTCGTTGGCAGTGAACGTCTCGCCATCGCCACAACATAGCAACCACCTGCGGATCGAATCTCCACTAGACTGCTGCTCGGAGTGCGTCAACCCCGAGAGTCGACTTCGGCGCGGCGGGCATCGGCGGACAGACACTAAAGATGCCGGAATTGACGAGCCCAAGCGTTTTTGTTATTAGGTTGGTCAACCAACCTATGCCACGACCCTCAAACACCGACCACCGCCGCGAAGAGATCGTCCTGGGCATGCTGCGGACACTCGCAGAGCACGGATACGACGGCGCCTCGACACAGCGGATCGCCCACGCTGCCGGGCTCACACCGGGGCTCATCCACTACCACTTCGCCTCGAAGCAGGAGGTCCTCCTCGCCCTGGTCGAGCTGCTGGCGCGACGCGCGCGGGAGCGTATCGAGAAGCACCGCCGCCGGGCGAAGAACGACCGCGAGCACTTGCACGCCTTCCTGGACGGGATGCTCCAGGTGGGAGCGGGAGCCGACCCGCAGGCCGTGACCGCCTGGGTGGTCGTCACGGCCGAAGCGATTCGGGAACCGAAGGTGGCCCGCGCAGTCCGGGCGGTGCTCGCGTCTTGGCAGCGCGAGTCGGAGCAGCTCTGCATGCCCCTAGCCAAGGATCGGCGTGTTGCGGCGAAGGCTGCAGCGGCGCTCGTCGCGTTCGTGCAGGGCTGCTTCGTTCAGGCGGCGGTGGCGCCAGATTCGATCCCGTCCGGCTCGGCGGCACCTTCTGCCCGCGCGCTGGCAGACGGCCTCCTTCCAGGAGCACGCGCATGAGCTTCACAGTGACAGCCCTCGGCGTCGGGGATGCCTTCAGCGCCATGCACTACACGTCGTGCCTCCTGCTCGAGGCGTCGGGCGTCGCGTTGCTGGTGGACTGCCCCCACCCCATCCGGAAGATGCTCCGCGAGGGCACCGAAGGCCGCGTAGACGTGCAAGACGTGCGCGGCGTGGCCGTCACGCACCTTCACGCGGACCATGCCTCGGGGCTGGAGGGGTTCGCGTACTACTCGCATTTCGCGTTGGGTAGACGGACGCCGTTGCTCGCCGGACCGGAGGTGCTGGCACAGGCCTGGGACGGCCACCTCGCCGCCGGGATGCGCGTGCTGCGCGACGCGAACGGCCCCCACCAGCACACCTTCGAGTCATTCTTCGATCCTTGCCCGATTGCCGAGGGCGAGGTGTTCGCGTTCGGTCCGTTCGCAATCGAGGTGCGCCCGACGTTGCATCACATCCCGACCTACGCCTTCAGAGTCCGCGCGGCGGGCAGGCTGATCGGAGTGAGCGGCGACACGGCGTTCGACCAGGACCTCATCACGTGGCTTGCGACGTGCGACATGATCATCCACGAGTCCAACCTCGGCCCCGCTCACACGCCCTACGAGTCGCTGGCCGCGCTGCCGCGAGAGCTGCGCGCGCGCATGCGCGTCACGCACCTGCCCGACGGCTTCGAACTCGACGCCGCAGTGCAGCCGCTGCGCCAGGGCGAACGCTTGGAGGTGTAGACGATGCTGTTCATCCCGCTCTTCGCGGCCCTCTTGGTCGGCTACCTGTGGATGCGGTCGCGCCAGAAGAAGGCGATCATGGCTCCGTCGGCGCCGCCCTTCACGATCGAGGTGGGTGGCGACGGCGTGACGCTGCGCAAGGGCGCGTCGATGAAGGCTTGGATGCGGTGGGAGGACATTCGCGCGGTCCGCTCGTTCAAGTTGGACTGCTACGCCTATGACTTGATCTGCTTCGCCGTGGAGTCCAGGGCGGAAGGCGCGGGGTTCCTGGTGAACGAGGAGCACCCTCAGTTTGATGAGCTCGTCGGCGCCTTCGAGGCGCGCCTACCCGGGTTCGACGGCGAGTGGTTCCAGAAGGTCGCGTTCCCGGCCTTCGAGACGTGCGAGACGGTGGTGTATCGCTCGGCCTCCCCGTGATGCACAAGGTCCGGCGGCCCTTGATCGCCGCGCTACAATGCCGTGGTGGCCGTGGGCAAGGGCAAGCCGCTGGAGGGACCGAAGAGCGTCGAAACGCTCGCTTCGTTCATCACTATGGACGTGTTCCGGGCCGTACAGTCGTCTCTCGTCCGCGCTGCGGCCGACATGCTGTTCCACTCGCGGCGTGATGATTTCCACAACAACCCAGCGAACACGATCACGTACCAGGGGCTCGCGGCGATCGAGGAACGCGCCACAGTCCACATCTCGGAAGCTCGGAAGTACTGAAGAACGAGAATGGCATCTTCACCATCTCGCCCGAGCTGCGGCGCGTCCTGGACCTGAAATTCCACCGACACGCCCTGAGCCATCCAGTCACGATCAGGTGGAGCAACCGGAAGATGCAGCAGTTCTTCGACACCAAGCGCCAGTACCGCGACCACCGCGCCGCGATCATCTGGGATCTGCAGCGGTCGGTGAACGAGGAGATGAAGCGGCACGGCCTCGCGCCAAAGCTGGAGACGATTCCTATCCACCCGGAGATGGCGGTCATGCTCGGCACCATCCTGCGCCTCACGCTAAAGCCCGAAGCGGCCGGAGCAATCCCGAGCGAAGCCGATCTGCTTGCCAGCCTCGAATCTCTGCGGGACCGCTGGCTCGCGTTCTTGGTGGAGAAGACCGCGCCGAGGTGAGACGGCGCCGCCCGAGAGAACGGGGCTGTCACCCGCGATCGTCCCAGGATCGTGCGCGACGCGGCCTCTGCCGCACTCCGCGAGGTGGGCCTACTCGACTGAGACAACCATCTCAGTCAGCCGCTTTGAGGCCATGTCGGGCGAGGGCCTCTGCGGCACGACGGGCGTACGCGGAAAAGACGCTCAGAATGGGCACTGCGTCCGGCGGCAGCTTCGGAATCGAGTCGCGTCGGACGTGCTTGGCCAGAGCTTCTTGCGCTTCGTGCAATGCCCACAGCACAGCCTCCATCGCAGTTTCCAGTCGAATGAGTTGCTCGCCGCGGACGGACACGCGGCCGCGTCGGAGCTGCTCCTCAGCTTCGCAGAGTGCGGGGCCGGTATCGAGTCCTGGCCGCGGCGGCGGTGGCGGGCGATACGGCGCTGCTTCGACCCAGTTGACGGCAGCTGGAATCGCCGTAGGCCGCACTGCAGGTGCCGGCGGGGCCGGCCGGGCCTGCAGCGCTAGTCTTTCACTCGCCGGCGAAGATGCTGCCGTGGACAGCTTGCGGCTCAGATACTGCTTCGCGCTGTAGAGCGTCAGCGAGCGGCCGGCGTATTCACCGCTCGCGGGGAAGCCCTCTTTCTCGAGCAGCTCTTCGATTGAGCTGCGACGTGCCTCGCTCCGGGTGACGAAGAGCAGCCGCGGTCGCCAGCCATCTCTGAAGTGCGCGCGGTAGTTCCCTCTGAAGAAAGCTGCATAGCGGCCGAGCTTGGCGCGGGTCGAGGTGGATTTCTTGGCGTCGTTGATCGTCGCGGAGCCGGTCTCGTACTCGATGAAGTAGCGCCGCTGGTGCGCGGGGTCTTCGAGCATCGCGTCTGGCTGCAGCCTGCGCTTCTCCATGCGGAGCGCGGTGCGGTCGAATTCCTCGAACGGAAGGTTGAGGTACTCGCCGAGGATCCAGCGAAAGTGCTGCGGCACCTTCGCCGGCGTCTTGCCGTCCTGCAGCACGAGGCCCAGGAACACCTCGTTGACCATCACTTCGTGCTTCAAGAACGCTTGCCCCACGTCATGCTTCGGGACACGGTCGATCTTCAGCTCCACGCGCTGCGATCCGATCTCGAACCCCTCCGCCGTCAGCGCCCAGACCGTCGTCCATCCGTCCGCGCTTCCAAATCCCAGGTCCCCGCGCAACACCGCCGCCTGCCCACTGACCTTCGCCGCCAACTGCCTCAACCTCGTAGATGATCTTGCTTTGCTTCTCCCTGGAAATATCAACCTCTCAACTTGCTCCCTCGTCAGATACCGACACACTGCCAAGAACCCACACAACTCTCGATCCCTCTCCGTCAACTGCCGGTTCCGCCCCGCCTCCTTGAACACTGCTAACTCTCCTCACAGAAAAAGCCACTTCCCGGCCACCCAATCCAGTGGTTGGGAGTGGGTGGCCGGGAAGGGGCGCAGGCTGCCGCACGACGATCCCGACGCGCGAAGAGCAGAGCGCCAAGTGCTCGATTCGGCGAGGCGGAACCGGCAGCCGCCTCGAAACTGACCTCGCAAGCTGCATCACGCAACTGACTCGAAACCGCTCGATCCATCCACCGATCGAGCCTCGTTGAGAGCCTGTTTTCGAGCGATGAGCTTGTAGCCAGCATGCAATTGACCTGTACTACATAATAGTCTACAAGACAAGACATGCCGAAGACTCCAAACCTTGAAGGGAAGCCCGTCGTTTCCTTCCGGCTTTCCTATTCCGTCATGGCCTGGTTGAGACACGCCGCGGCCGAACGGAACTGGTCGATGAACGAGTACGTTGCGCGCGTCCTGGATGGCATGCGCGACTGGTGGGCGCTCCCCAAAATGATCGCCGAGGTGCTGGAAGCGGACCGCAAGGGGATGGGACTCGATCAGTACGAGTACATCGGCCACCTTCTCGCCCGCCGCTACAACGAGATCCGCGACCAAGGCGGGCCCGGATTCGAGAAGAAGGCGAAGGGGCACAAATGAGAAGTTCCGAGATCAACGCCAACGAAGCTTTGTGGACGGTCCGCGAAGCGGCTGCGTTCCTGCGGCTTGGCCGCAACACCGTGTACGAATGGGCAGCGAACGGGAAACTGCCGTCGCTCCGCCTCGGCTCACGCATTCGGTTCCTGCCCTCGGCGCTTCGTCGGTGGCTCGCGGTACAAATCGATCTTTCGCGGAGAACGTGATGGCCGAGCCGTTTCAGCGAGACGGAAAGTGGTACGGGCGCGTGAAGAATGCGGCCGGCCTATGGCGCAACGTCCTCTTGGGAGAGGCGCGCACAAAGGCCCAAGCGCGCGAGCTGCAAGATGCGCTCGCGCTGCGCTCTCGGCGGCAGCGCGACGGCCTCGAGCCGATGCCGACCGACCGCGCGTTCACCGTCGGCGCGCTGCTTCGTTGGTGGCTCAATACATACGTTGCCGGCAAGACCTGGGCGGGCAGGGAAGAGGACCGCTTCCGGCTGTACTTCGAGAGCACCGACCTCGTCAGGCTGCCGCTCGTCGCGCTCACGGCCGGGCGGCTCGAGTTGTTCCTGCAGCACTGGTCGCAGAAGGGACTCGCGCCAGCGTCGGTTAACAAGCTGCGTGCGATGGTGCGCACCGCGTTCAACCGCGCACGCCGTGCGGACTTGGTTCACGGCCAGAATCCCGCGTCGGACACGAAGCCGCGCAAGGTGCCGAAGCGCGCGCCCGCGTTCCTCGAGCCGCACGAAGTTCCGCGGCTGCTCGCCGAGCTCAGCGGTGAAGATCGGCCGGTCGTCGCCACTGCGCTCTACGCGGGCCTGCGCAAGGGCGAGCTGTTCGGCCTGCAGAAACGCGACGTCGACCTGAAGCGGCGACTGCTCACGGTCCGCCGCTCCTACGACAACGACACCACCAAAGGCGGTCGCGAAGAGGCCGTGCCGGTCGCCGCCGCGCTGGCGCCGTACCTCGAAGCGGCGCTCGACGCGTCGAAAGGCACGCTGCTCTTCCCGCGCGCTGACGGCAAGATGCGCACCGAGGCCGACAAGCTCGGCAAGCGCTTGCGCAGCGCTCTCAGCCGCGCGGGCCTCGTCGAGGGCTACCTGCACCTCTGCCGTCGCTGCAAGCGCAACGGCACGCCGCACGAGGAGAAGCACTCCGACTGCGAGCGCCGCCACTGCCCGAAGTGCAACATGCTCCTCTGGGCCAAGGCGCTCCCGAAGCGCTTCCGCCTGCACGACACGCGGCACACCACGGCCACGCTGCTCCTCGCTGCCGGCGTCGACCTCTACGCGGTCGCCCGAATCCTCCGGCACTCGGACCCCAAGATCACCTTCGAGACCTACGCGCACCTCGTGCCCGGCTACCTGCATGCGCAGATCGATCGCCTGCCGAAGCTCGAAACTTTTGCTGCATTAGTGCTGCAAGCGCCTTCCGAGCCCCTCGATCCGGCTCGGGGGCAGCTTCAAGAAGGCCCTGATTCCCGCGTAGTTCAGTTGGCGCGCCTGAGAGGAGTCGAACCTCTGGCCCGCGGCTTCGAAGGCCGCTGCTCTGTCCAGCTGAGCTACAGGCGCGTGGGAAGAGCTTATCGCAGAGGCGGCTCGGTTGCGCGCACCTTCTGGAAAGCAGCGCGCCGGTAGTCCTTGACGGCCTCCCAGCCTCGATCTAGAAGGCTCGCTCCCTGCGGAGGACTTTGCCATGGGGAGAAGTGGAGCTTGTACAATTTTGGAGAGGTGGCCGAGAGGCTGAAGGCGCTGGTTTGCTAAACCAGTATACGGCCCAAAGCTGTATCGAGGGTTCGAATCCCTCCCTCTCCGCCATTGCCGTTCGTAGCCGTTTCGGGATGGGCCCATAGCTCAGTTGGATAGAGCGTCGGACTACGAATCCGAAGGCCGCTGGTTCGAATCCAGCTGGGCCCACCAATTCAAAAGAAGAGCACCGGGAAGTTTGGATCTCACTTCCTCCTCGGCTGACCGCGTCCAGGCCGCGCGCGCCGGATTGCCGCGCTTGCGGCAAGTGCGTCACCGCGTGCCCCGAGAAGGCGATTGCGCTCAAACTCATTGTCTGAGGCCCAGCGCAAAAACTCTAATCGCTGTCCGGCTCTGGCTCTCCGCTTTGCTGCAAGAGCTTCGCCACCAGCCCCGTCCAGCCGGTCTGGTGAATCGCGCCCAGGCCTTTGCCGGTATCGCCGTCGAAGTATTCGTGGAAGAGCAGGTGCTCGGCAAAGTGGGGATCCGTCTGTTGTTTCACGTCGTCGCCCAGCGAGGGCCGCTTGCCATCGGAGTTGCGCAGGAAGAGTGACGAGAGCCGCCGGGAAAGCTCGGCCGCCACCTCCGCCAGGTGCAGCCAACGGCCCGAACCGGTGGGGAACTCCACCTTGAACTTATCGCCCAGGTAATGATGAAATTTCTGCAGCGATTCAATCAACAGATAGTTGACCGGGAACCAGACCGGACCACGCCAATTGGAATTGCCGCCAAAGAGACCGCTCGAGGATTCGGCCGGCTCATATTTAACCTCCATCAATCGACTGTCGATCTCTAGTTGATAGGGCTTCCCCTGGTGACGCTGCGAGAGCGCGCGGATGCCGTGCGGTGAGAGGAACTCGCGCTCGTCCAGCATCCGCGCCAGCACCCGGCGCAGCTTCTCGGGGTCGACGACGGAGAAGAGCCGGCGGCGCGCTACGCCCGGCTTGCTCATGCTGGCGACACCGTCCGTCAGGTCGGGCCGGTTGGCAATGAACCATTCCAGCCGTCGGGTGAAGTCGGGGAAGCGCTCCAGCAGTTCCTCCGGGAAGGTCTCGACCGCGAAGAGCGGAATCAGCCCCACCATCGAGCGGATGCGCAACTTGAGCGCGTCGTCGCGGTCGCCACGGTGGAGCAGGTCGTAATAGAAGCCGTCCTCCTCGTCCCAGAGACCGAGCGTATTCATCGCGTGAGCGATATTGACGAAATGCTCCCAGAACTTGCTGGCGACGTCGGCGTAGGTCTCGTCCTCGGAGGCGAGCTCCAGCGCGATGGCCAATAGATTGAGGCAATACATCGCCATCCAGCTGGTACCGTCGGACTGCTCCAGGTGGCCACCGCCAGGCAGCGGCTTGCTGCGGTCGAAGACCCCGATGTTATCGAGTCCGAGAAAGCCGCCTTCGAAGACATTGCGTCCGTCCGTGTCCTTCCGATTCACCCACCAGGTGAAATTGAGCAACAACTTGTGGAACACGCGGCGGAGGAACTTGCGGTCTCCCTGGCCGTGTCGTTTCTGCTCCATTTTATAGACGCGCAACGCGGCCCAGGCGAACACCGGCGGATTGACGTCTCCCAATGCCCATTCATAAGCGGGGATCTGGCCATTCGGGTGCATGTACCATTCGCGCAGCAGGAGCAGCAGCTGCTCCTTGGCGAAGTCGCTGTCCACCATGGCCAATGGAATGCAATGAAAAGCCAGGTCCCAGGCGGCGAACCAGGGATATTCCCATTTGTCCGGCATCGAGAGGACGTCCGAGGCGTGCAGGTGAGTCCAGTCCGCATTGCGGCCCTGCAGGCGTTCCGCCGGCGGCGGGGGCTGGCCTTCGTCTCCCTTCAGCCAATCGCGAACCACGTAATGATAGTATTGCTTGGACCAGAGCATTCCCGAGAGCGACTGGCGCAGGACATTGGCGGCGTCGGCCGATAGATCCGGGGGAGTCACACTGGCATAGAATTCGTCGGCCTCAGCCTTGCGCAGCGCGATGATGCTTTTCACTTCCTGGACACTGGCTTGCTCGCGCGAGAGACGCAGCTGCACCACCGCGCTGCCTCCCGGCGGGATCTCGAAGAGATAGCGCGCCGAACACTTGGTGCCCGTCTGATCCGGATTCACCGCGGCGGCGACACCACTGACGACGTAGTCGTTGATCCCGTCCTTGGCATATCCCTGGTGCGGCTGGCCATAGAGCCGCGCACGATTGGTATCGTTGTCGGTGAACAGTAGATCGGGCGCGCCATCGCACTGCAACACGTGGCGTCCGTCGTGGTGATGCTCGGCCACCACCGTACCGTCCGCGGTGGCGCGCAGCGAGGGCCGCTTGCGATCGTGGCCCCACATCCAGGTATTGCGAAACCAGAGCGTGGGCAACAGCTGCAGCGCCGCTGCCTCCGGCCCGCGATTGACCGCCTCGATGCGGATGGCCAGGTCCTCGGGGCCTGCCTTGGCATATTCGACGAAGACGTCGAAGTAACGGTCGCCCTCGAAAACTCCGGCATCGATCAACTCGTACTCTTGCCCGGCGCGGCCACGGCGGCGGTTCTCCTCGATCAGCCGGGCATAGGGATAGGCCGCCTGCGGATACTTATAAAGATACTTCATGTACGAATGCGTCGGGGTGGAGTCGAGATAGTAATAGAGCTCTTTGACGTCCTCGCCGTGATTGCCCTGGTTCCCGGTCAAGCCGAAGAGACGCTCCTTGAGGATTGCGTCCTTGCCATTCCAGAGCGCGAGCGAGAAGCAGAGGTGCTGGTGCCGATCGCTGATGCCGGCCAACCCGTCCTCGTTCCAGCGATAAGCGCGCGACCGGGCGTGGTCGTGCGGAAGATCCTCCCAGGCGTCGCCTTTGGCGCTGTAATCCTCGCGCACGGTGCCCCAGGCGCGCTCGCTCAAATAGGGTCCCCAACGCTTCCAATGGGCGGAGCGATCGCGCGATTGAGCGAGCCGCAGCTCTTCCTTCGTCACCGCTTGCACTGTTCGGGCGCGGCCTGGGCAGGCTTCATGGGACCCAGCGTAATCGAAGGGCGCGGGGATGCAACGAACCGGACCAATCGACCAGCATGGAGAAAATCAAGCAAGCAGGCAGGCACCGTCTCGACCGGGCCACCATCTTCATCTCACTGGAGGTATCAAAAATGCTCGCAATCATCGGTGCCATTGTCTTGATCGCCTGGCTTCTCGGTATGACCGCCTTCCACGTGACCGGGGGTCTCATCCACATCGCGCTCGTCGTCGGTGTGATCCTGCTGATCCTGCACTTCGTCACGGGCCGCCGCGGCACAGTCGTTTAGCCTTGCCTGCGGACCCGCGCGCGGGGCGCGAGCCCGCGGGTCTTTCAGCCGGTCGCAGCGTACGCCTGGAAGACGGCGTGCAGGTCTTCGGTTTCGAAAACCTCGGTTGCGAGTACGCTGCGGACCAGCGCGACGGGAGCCAGGGAATTGTCATCTCGCCACACGCGACGGTGAGTCCGCGGGGCGGCCCGGAGCGCGCCTTTCACGCGGCCAGGGCCTTCGTGTTCAAAGCCTCCCGTTGCGGGCGCGGGTCGCGCGTGCTAGATCGCCCGCCGCTCTTTGAATGCCTTTGAATGCTTTTGAGTGCCTTTGAATCAGCCCGACGATGCGACCTGGATGACCGAAGCCCTCGCCGAGGCCCGCAAGGCTGGCGAGGACGGCGAGGTGCCCATCGGCGCGGTGGTCGTCGCGGACGGCCGCGTGGTGGGCCGGGGTCGCAACGCCCGCGAGCGGCTGCGAGACCCGACCGCGCACGCCGAGGTGTTGGCGCTGCAGGACGCGGCGCGGACCCTGGGCCGCTGGCGCCTGACTGGTGCCGAGCTCTTCGCGACCCTCGAGCCCTGCCCGATGTGTGCGGGCGCGCTGGTGAATGCGCGGCTCGCGCGGCTGGTGTTCGCGGTGGCCGACCCGAAAGCGGGCGCGGCCGGGACTTTGTTCGACATCGTTCGCGATGCGCGGCTGAACCACCGGCTGGAGGTGGCGAGCGGCGTCCTCGCGGTCGAGTGCGGAACGCTGCTCACGTCGTTTTTTCGTGCGCGGCGGAAGTAGATTTTGGAGAGGTGGCCGAGCGGCCGAAGGCGCACGCTTGGAAAGCGTGTATACGGAAACGTATCGTGGGTTCGAATCCCACCCTCTCCGCCAATACATCCCTTGACTGCGCGGTGCGGATCAGGGAGGAAGCGCAGCAAGTTTCACCGTACGACTGTTGGGAGAGCTGGCCGAGCGGCTGAAGGCACCTGATTCGAAATCAGGAGACGCGCAAGCGTTCGGGGGTTCGAATCCCTCGCTCTCCGCCACATCAAACTTGCAGGACGACCAGCAAGATTGATGGTTACTTCTGCGAGATGCCTTCCGCCTGCAGTGCCGCTCTTACAGCTGGCCGGCTCGCGATGCGCTCCAGGTACGCCTGGAGCGCGGGAAGACCGCCCAGGTCCAGGCCCGCGTGCTTCGCCCAACGCGAGACGGTGAAGAGGTAGCCGTCCACCACGGTGAAGTGGTCGCCGAGCAGAAAGTCCCTGCCTTTGAGCTGCTGTTGAACCCATTCGTACTTCTTCAGCAGCGCCTCGCGCGTGGCTACCTTGACCTCGTCCGGATTCCGCGGATTGAAGAGGATCGAATAAGTCTTATGCAGTTCCGTCCCCACGTAGTTGAGCGCTTCCATCAATCGATAGCGTTCGATTGTTCCCGCCTTGGGAGCGAGCCCGGACTCAGGCTTCTGGTCGGCGATGTACTGCACGATCGCCGCACCTTCAGTGAGCACCTGGCCGTCGTCGAGTTGCAGCGCCGGGACCGCGCCCTTCGAGTTGACGGCCTTGTAGTCCGCGCCAGCCGCGGTCTTGCCCGCTTTGGTATCGACCTTCACGGCCTCGAACGGCAGGCCCGCTTCCTTCAAGGCGATGTGCGGAGAAAGAGAACAGGCGCCGGGCGAATAGAAGAGCTTCATTGCGAGACCTCCAATGGGACCCACTCAGATGCCGACAGTAGCGGTCCGTTGCTCAGGGCTCGTGGCAGGCGTGCAGGCCTTCAGGGGTGACGCACTTTCCGGTGCCCGCCGCGTCGCAATTCCGTCCCAGACACTGTTCATTTTGCGTGCACCCGCCGCCGTCGGCAAGCAACGCCTGGCAATGACCGGCCCCGTCGCAATATGCGCCGTCGAGGCAAGCCCCGTTGAAACAGCTCTGGCCGGGGCCCGGGGGCATGACGCAAGTCCCGTTGCTGCAATTCAGGCCATGCGCGCACCCATTTAAATCGCTGCCAGGCGTGCACCCGGCGCTCACCTCACCCGGCGCGCTGCAAACGCCCGGATGCAGGGGCTTGCGCGCGAAGCCGGCGCAGACGAGGCCGTCCTGGCACTCGTTCTCGGCGGATTGCGCATGGTCCTGGTCCTCGCCGCAAGGCTTGCCCAAAGAAACTTTCTTGCGGCACAGCCCGCCGCCGCTGGCGAACTGGCAATAGAGACCGGTCGCACACTGGTCGTCCGCGCCGCAGACCGCCTGCTCGTTGGACTGCGGAGCGCATCTGGAATCGAAGCTGTTGCAGAAAAGCCCTCCCGCGCAGCGGCTGGTCTCGTCACAGGTGAGCCCGGCGGTGAGCGGGGGGCTGCAGACGCTCGCGATGCATTCGAGCCCGAGCCGCGCATCGCATTGTGCGTTGTTGGTGCCGGGACATTGCGCGCCTGTCCCGAGCGCGGCCCCGCAGGTGGCCGGGCAGCCGGAGTCGCCGCTGCAATAGCCGTGCGCGCATTCGAGAAACCAGGAGCAGGCCGCGCCGTCGGCGACCAGGCCGCGAACTGCGTTCACGCAGGCGGTCGGCGACTCGGTGACGCGGCCACAGCCCCGCCCGTTGAGCGCGTTGAGACATGCCTGCGCCTGGACGGGGTCGAAGGCGGCGCGGCCCAGCTTGATTGCCTTTGGCAAGTCAATCGCGAAGATGTCGCGCGTATCGGCAAGGTCCTGTTGCGCGAGGTAGCTGGCCTCGTGCCGGCACCGGCTGACGGGCGCGCTGTAGGCTTGCGCGTAGGCGGTGGGGAACTCGGCAGCGGTAAGGTTCCCCTGACCACAGGCGGCCGACCCAGCCACGAACAGCGTCAAGATTCGTCGCATAGGACGCGGACTCTATCGCGGCTTGCGCCCGAAGACAGTGGCTGGTAGGAAGTGCCCCCCCTCGCCATGGGGGCTGTGTGAGTTCGTGGCAGACGGTCCTTCCAAGGAGCGCTGGACCGGGGATCGGGCGACGGCGGGTTGTGAATCCGCCAGGCCCGGAAGGGAGCAACGGTAGCGACTTCAACCGTGTGCCCGGTCTCCGGTCGAGCGCTTTCGAGGGACCTGATTTTCCCCGCGGCTGACCTCAAGCCGGGCGCGGGTTCCCCTAGCACGGCTTAGTGCCCCGCGCGGGCCGCCGCCGTGGGCTGCTCGGCAGCCTGGAGTTTGCAAGGCCCGATGGCGACAACTCCGTACCTCGTCCTGGCGCGCAAATATCGGCCCCAGAAGTTTTCCGACCTCACCGGGCAGGAGCATGTTGTCCGCACGCTCGTCAACGCTCTCAAGGGCGGGCGGGTCGCTCATGCGTTCCTCTTTACCGGCCCGCGCGGCTGCGGCAAGACCACTCTGGCTCGCATCCTCGCGCGTGCTCTCAACTGCCAGGCGCTCGAGGGCCCGAATCCGGAACCGTGCGGCGTCTGCCCGCCTTGTCTCGACATCGCGGCCGGCACCGATGTGGACGTGCAGGAGATCGACGCCGCTTCCAACAATGGCGTGGATGACGTGCGCGCGCTGCGTGAGGCCGCGAGGTACCTGCCGGCGCGCGACCGCTACAAGATCTACATCGTCGATGAAGTGCACATGCTCTCGGGCGCGGCCTTCAATGCGCTGCTCAAGACCCTGGAGGAGCCGCCCGGTCACATCAAGTTCCTCCTCGCCACCACCGACCCGCAGAAGTTGCCCGCCACCATCCTGTCGCGCGTGCAGCGTCACAACATCCAGCTGGTTCCGCTGGGGAAGATCGTCACGCGGCTCCGCGAAATCGCCCTGGCCGAGCAGGTGGCCGTGTCCGACGGCGCGCTGGCACTCACCGCGCGGCAGGCACAGGGGTCGATGCGCGACGCGCTTTCACTTCTGGATCAGCTGTTCTCGGCGCACGATCCGGCGCAGGCTTCAAACGACGAGATCAGCGAGACAGAGGCCGCAGCCACGCTGGGCGCGCTCGATCGCGCGGTGGTGAGCGAGACGGTCGCGGCAGTGCTCAGGCGCGATGCGGCCGCCGCGCTCAATGGCGTGGTGCGTGCGTACGAGCAGGGCGCGGATTTCAAGCGGCTCGCGGAGGAGCTCGCCTCGCAGGCGCGCAACCTGGTGCTGGCTTCGCTGCACGGGGTCAAGCAGGACCTGCCCGATCACGAGTTGCGGGCGCTCGCGCTGGAGGCGAAAGGGCACGACGGCGCCCAGCTCGCGCGCGTGTTCGAGCTTTTGCAGCTGGCGCAGAACGAGGTGGCCGAGGCGGCCAGTCCGCGCCACGCGCTCGAGGTCGCGCTGCTGCGGGCGGTGCACCTCTCGCCATCGGGCTCGCTGCCGGACCTGGTCGCGCGGCTGGAGAAGTTGTCGGGCGGCGGTGGCGCGGTGGCGAAGCCGGTGGTGAAGGGCGCGCCGTGGCCCCGCAACGATGGTGCGGCGCTGCGCGTGAGCGAGCGGGAGCCGGCTCCCGACGCGCCGCATCTTCCCGAGGAGCGACGGGCGCCACTTCCCGTGCCCGACCGCGTCGCTGGGGCTGCCGCGAGCACTCCGGTCCCAGAGATGCCGATGGTGTCGGGGCTCAATCGCGCTGCCGATCCCGCGGTGCCGCTCGTCCAGCGCTGGCGCATCCTGGTGGAGTCGGTGCGCGCCGCGCGCAAGGCGGGCGCCGCCTCCGCGCTGGAGCACGCCGTGCCGCGCGCCATCGATGCAAAGGCTATCGCCATCGGGTTCCGCAAAGGCGACGGCCGCGTGCTCATCTTGCAGGACAAGGACACCCGCACAGCGATCGAGCTCGCCTTCGAGAAGGTGCTCGGCTATCGCGCACCGCTCTTGATCGAGGAGCTTGCTGAGCTGACCGCGCTGTCCGAAGAGCCCAAGCAAAGTCTCGCGCAACAGAAGCAGACGGCGCGGTCCGAGCGGTCGGGCCAGCGCATCGCGCTCGGGCGCGAGCATCCTGCGGTGAAAGCGGCAATGGAGTTGCTGGGCGGAGAGATCGAAGACGTCAAGGACCTCGGAGAGGAGTAGCGGATGGCAGGCTTCGACATGAACGCGTTGTTCCAGCAGGCGCAGGCGCTGCAGGAGCAGATGAAGAAGGCGCAGGAAAACCTTGGCCGCAAGGAGGTCACGGGCACCGCGGGAGGCGGGCTCGTCATCGTCACCGCGAATGGCCGGGGCGAGATCCTCAAGGTGCAGATCGACAAGCAGGCGGTCGATGCGCGCGACGTTCCCATGCTGGAGGACCTGGTGCTGGCGGCCATCAATGCGGCGCTGCGGGCGGCGCAGGAAGCGGCTGCCGCAGAGGCAGGTCCGATGGCCCAGCTGCAGAATATGATTCCCGGAATGATGAAGTGATTGCCGCTTTTGCGCTGCACGCCAGCGGTTGGCGATGACCGTCGATCCCATCGCCCGGCTCACGCTGCTGTTCGCCAGGCTCCCCGGGGTTGGGGAGAAGACGGCGCAGCGGCTCGCGTTCTACGTGCTCAAGTCGCCCGCAGAGTATGCGAGCGACCTCGCGCAGGCGCTGCTTTTGCTGCGGCAGGAAGTCCGGCTCTGCTCGCAATGCTGCAACCTGACCGCGCAGGACCCGTGTGCCATCTGCAAGGATCCGCTGCGCGACGCGCGGATGATCTGCGTGGTCGAATCAGTGCCTGACCTGCTCGCGGTCGAGCGCACCCGCGAGTTCCGCGGCCGCTATCACGTGCTGCACGGCGCCCTTTCGCCGCTCGACGGCATCGGCCCCGATCAGATCAAGCTCAAGGAATTGCTCGCGCGTCTGCACGGCACGGGCCCCGACGAGAGTGTTCAGGAGGTCATCATTGCCACCGACCCCACCGTCGAGGGAGAGGCGACCGCGCTGTACATCACGCGGCTGGTCAAGCCGCACGGCATCCGCGTGACCCGCATCGCGCAGGGGCTTCCCTCCGGCGCCGATCTGGAATACGCCGATCAGATCACGCTTTCACGCGCAATTTCGGGGCGCCGCGAATTGTAGACTGTCTTTCGAGCCTCTGTTAGCGTCCCCCCGACTCAAAACAGGAAGAGGTCTAGCCGATGCAGCCGCAGATGGTGATGTACGACGAGGAGTTCCAGCAGATCAGCACGGTCTGCGAGCGCCTCAGCCGCGAGGCGAACGCCAAGGTCGTCTTCCTGGTCGACAAGAACGGCCAGCTCATCGCGTCGGTGGGTGCCACCGAAAATCTCGACACCACCTCGCTCGCCTCGCTCACCGCGGGCAACATCGCGGCCACCGGCGGCCTCGCCAAGCTCATCGGCGAGAAAGAATTCTCGATCCTCTTTCACGAGGGCGAGAAGGACAACCTGCACATCAGCATCATCGGCGGACGCGTCATCCTGGTGGTCATCTTCGACTCTCGCTCGTCGCTTGGCCTGGTCCGCCTCCGGGTCAAGAAGGCGTCGGACGAACTCAATCGCATCTTCGAAGGTCTGATGAAGAAGGTCCTTGTTCCCGGGACCGGCTCGCCCTTCGCAGAGATCACCGACGACGACATCGACAACCTCTTCAGCGAGTAGAAAGAGGCCGCCTTAGATGAGTTTCATCAATTACAGCTCGCGCGAGATCAACTGCAAGATCGTCTATTATGGACCCGGCCTCTGCGGGAAGACGACGAATCTCCAGTATATCTACGCGAACACGAATCAATCGGCCAAAGGGAAGATGATCTCCCTCGCCACCGAGACCGAGCGCACGCTTTTCTTCGACTTCCTGCCGCTTTCGCTCGGTGAGATTCGCGGCTTCAAGACGCGCTTCCACCTGTACACCGTGCCGGGGCAAGTCTTTTACGACGCCTCCCGCAAGCTCATCCTCAAGGGCGTCGACGGCGTGGTCTTCGTGGCCGACTCGCAGATCGAGCGCATGGAGGCCAACATCGAGTCGGTCGAAAACCTGCGCATCAACCTGCAGGAGCAGGGGTACGATCTCGACAAGGTCCCCTACGTCATCCAGTACAACAAGCGCGACCTGCCCAACGCCGCGCCCATGGAAGAGCTGCAGAACCTGCTCAATCCCAAGAGCGTCCCGCACTTCGAGGCCATCGCGCCCAAGGGCAACGGCGTCTACGAAACACTCAAGGCCATCGCGCGCCTGATCCTGACCGATCTGCGCCGCGGCACTTGATCCGGGGACACCAGACGAATTTCCGGCAGGCGGCCGCCGCGATGATGAGGAAGAAAAATCCTCGAATCGAGCCGCCTCTCACGACATCAGGGGTGGTATGTACAAGAGCCCGAGCCATCTTCCGGAAGCCGCCCGCAAGTCCATCTCCGACACCCTGAACGCCCGCCTTTCCGAGGGCCTCGACCTGCACAGCCAGATCAAGGTTGCCCACTGGAACTGCAAGGGCCCGCAGTTCGCGGCGCTCCACCCGCTCTTCGAGACCTTCGCCATCGCGCTGGCTGATTTCAACGACTCCATCGCCGAGCGCGCCGTGACGCTGGGCGGCCGGGCCTACGGCACCGTGCGCCATGCCGCCCAGAATTCGAAGCTGCCTGAGTACCCCCAGGACACGACGCGCGACCTCGAGCATGTGAAGCTGCTGGCTGAACGCATCGAGAAGTATCTCGATGGTTCCAAGGCTGCCCGCGAGGCGGTCGAGGGGCAGAACGACAGCGACACCTCAGACCTCCTGTCCACCATCATCACCGACTTCGAGAAGCACGCCTGGTTCCTGCGCGCTTCGCTCGAAACCTGAGCCTTCGATTGACAACCCTTGAGCGCGTCAACCACCGCGCTTAAGGGTTGATCGGCTTCTCCCCGGGAACCGGCGCGGCTGAGGCGGGCGCGGCGGGCTCGGTGGGCTCTCCGGTGCACTTCTCGAGCTTGTGCCGGAGCTCGATGACCGTGTTCCAGGCACGATTGCGGTCGAGGTTGGAGTCGAGTACCGCATTGCGGTAGTGGACCGCTTCGAGGCCCATCACCAGGATCCCGACAAACAGCGAAATTTCGATGACCAGCCGTCTCATCCCATGCCCCCGGTGAGTGCGGACCCATATCGCATACGCCCGGCCAAGCCAAAAATTTTGCCCGGCGCCCGGTACAGAGTGCGTCGTTGTTGACAAACTGGGTCGTGTCCGGTGCCGGTACCCGGACAGAAGGCCAACCGTGCAGACTGCCCGGTGCAAGCTCGCAATTGCAGAAGACCAAGAGACCCTGCGCCGGGGAGCGAGCGCACTTCGGTCAGATGGAGTACCGTCGTCCCCCCGATGGAAGATCGTCTTCACAAGCTACTGCAGCCGTCGCTCGGCACCGCCCTCGCGGTCAATGCCAACGAGGCCATCGGCCGCGTCCGCCGCGAGCAGGGTGGCGGCGATCCGGCCGATCCCGACGCGCCGCTCGCGCGCTCGTACGAGCTGGTTCTGTCGAGCTGGGATGCGTTCGAGCACGAAACGCTGCCCCGGCTGGTCTATCATCTCGAATCCATCGGAGCGCACCTTCCCCGCTGCGGCGACGTGGTGGTGGCTGCCTTCGACGGCGACACGCTGCGATTCGTTTTGGCGCGCGACCTGATCCAGCAGGCCTCGCAGGCGCTGGGCGTGCATCCGCTTGATCTGGCCGAGCAGCACGGCACCGGCGAATCGCGCACCGCGCAGCGGGCAACGCCTCTCCTGCTGACTGGCCCCGACGTCCCGGGCGGAGGTCCTCCGCAGTGAACTCGCCGCCGGTGCTCGTGAGACGAACTTTGACCCGCTCCATTGCCCGCTTACACTCGTGACGTAGAAGAGGTTTTCTCATGCGAAAGCTTACAGCGCTCGCCATCGGCTCCCTGGTCCTTTGGGCCGCGCTAGCCGCCGCTGCCGCGGATTTGACAGCAGTCCCGCGAGAGCCCTTCGCCAAGGCGCACGTCTCGATGATGGCGCGCTCGGAAGCCGCATCGGATCACGAAGCGCGGATCGCCGAGATCGACGTCTGGGCCGAAGGTTCGCGACTGCGCGCGCTCGTCCGCAATGAACCCAAGTCGGGCGAGTTGTGGGTCGACGGCCCTGGCGCCGAGCCGCTGCGCCTCCTGGACGGCAAGGTGACCGAGCCGCGCAAGCGCACGCTCGAGGCCGGGCTCAAGGCTGCTTTCGCCACTACGCCCTCGCTTACCAGCGCCAACACCGATCGCGTCGCCGGCCACCCCTGCAAAGTGATCAACGAGACGCTGCCCCTTGGGGTCACGCTCTCGCGCTGCATCTGGCAAGGCCTTCCTCTCTCGATCGAGCTGAAGGGGCGCGGCTTCAGCTTCAACGCCGCCGCCACGCTGGTCGAAGAAGGCGCGGTCACCGTGGCGGACTTGCAGCCTCCCCCCGGCGCGCCCGCCGCCCCGGCCTCGCTCAGCGCCGGCCGGTAATTTCGTCAATCCAGCTGCTTCAGGCTTTCCCTATGACGGTGCAATCCACCCTCGAACTTCCCGTTCTTTCGAGCAAGACGATCCTCATCACTGGCGCGACCAGCGGCATTGGTCTGGAGGCCTCGGTGGTGCTCGCGCGGGCAGGAGCTCGATTAACGATGATCGGGCGCGATCCGGCCCGGACCGCGGCCGCCGTCGCGCAGGTGAAGGAGCGCGCGGGAGGTTCCAGCAGGGTCGATTCATTGCTCTGTGATTTTTCTTCGCAGGCGTCCATTCGCAAGCTGGCTGCGGACTTCAGCGCGAGCCACCAGCGACTTGATATCCTGATCAACAACGCGGGCGCCGTGAACGTGGAGCGCAGGCTGACCGAAGATGGCATCGAGAGCACCTTTGCGGTCAATCACCTTGGCTATTACTTATTGACACGGCTCCTGCTCAATCTGCTGGTCAAGAGCGCGCCTTCACGCATCGTCAATGTCGCATCCCAAGGCCATTACAGCGGCACTCTTGACTTTGACGATCTGGGCTTTCAACGCGGCTATTCAATCATGAAGGCCTATTCGCGCTCCAAGCTCGGAAACGTGCTCTTCACCCGCCGGCTAGCGCGGGATCTGAAAGAGAAAAGCGTCACGGTCAATGCGCTCCACCCGGGCGGAGTCGCAACCAACATCTGGAGCGGCGCGCCGGGCTGGGCGAAGCCCCTTCTGGCACTGGCAAAGCGGTTCTTCATGCTGACACCGGCGCAGGGCGCGGAAACCATCGTTTATCTGGCGACGAGCCCTGCGGTGGAGAAAGTAACCGGACTTTACTTCGACAAGAATCGACCCAAAGAGGCGGCGAAGCTCGGGCAGGACGATGCGCTCGCCGACCGTCTCTGGGCGGAGAGCGCGCGGCTCGTCAAGCTGGAGGCGTAAAGCGGCCCTGAAGCAATATCGACCTTCCGCGCGAGGGGATTGATCTGCCACACACCGGGCGAAAAGTCTGACCGGCCCCGCCAGGCCGCTCGGGCCAACAACTCCAGTTGATCGCGCAGCCAAATCGGCCGGGTCACGACTTCCAAAACACAAACGCCCCGGAGCTCGCCCGAGCTTGCGGGCTCGGATGTTGCTCGCGGGGCGCTCGCGTCGTGCAGCGGGTCTTGAGACTACAGGCCGGACTTCAGTTCCTTCGCCGGCTTGAAGCCGACGGTCTTCGACGCCTTGATCTTGATCTCGGCGCCCGTCTGCGGGTTGCGGCCCTTGCGCGCCTTGCGCGAGCGCACGGTCCAGGTGCCGAAGCCCGGGTACGAGAACCGGCCTTCCTTTTTGATGACCTTGCCCACGGTCGTGAAGAGCGCGTCCACCATCTCGGCGGCGGCCTTCTTGGTCATTCCCTCGCCCTGCTTCGCCACGGTCTGGATCAGGTCTGCCTTCGTCATTGTCGCTCTCCTTTAGGTTCCGCTGCACGGCGATCGCGCCGGACCGCTCCAGGCTTCACCCGGAGCACACGGAATGCGCCCAGACCGCTACCAGAGCCGTTCCGCGCTGTCAACCGCGATCCACTATTTGTCGCATGATCGAATCGTTACACCCACCACGGCTAGTGGATCGGCCCGGCTGCACGAGGAAGGGGATGGCCGCGCAAGGGTTCGGCCCCATACTTGATCAATGCGCACGCTCGCACTGTTGCTGACGGCCGTTCTCGGCTGCGGACCGCGCGTCGCCAGTCCCCGCGAGCTCATTCCCGCCTCGCTCTTCGTGCGCGCGCCGCTGCCCGCGGCGGCGGAGGCCCTCGCCGATGGCTCGCGGCAGCGCCCGTTCCACACCATCGCCGACGCGCTGCGGGCCGCGCCGAGTGGCGCGTTGATCCTGCTGGACGAGGGCGTCTACCGCGAGCGGCTCCTGATCACGCGGGCTGTGGTGCTTCTGGGCAGAGGCCCGGGACGCACACGCATCGTTGGCGGCCCAGGACAAGGCGCGCAGGCGCCGCTGGTCGAGGTCCGGGCGGCCGACCACGTCGAACTGCGCGGGCTGGCGCTCGAGAGAGGCAGAATTGGACTGCTGCTTCACGCTGGCGCGGGGGTGAGGCTGCATGACGTCGGGCTGCGGCAGTTCTCCGAGGCGGCCATTGTCGGACAGGGAGCGCAGCTCGTCCTGCGCGGGACCGAGGTGCTGGACATCGGTCCCTCGCGGGAAGCGCGTGGCATCGAGCTGACCGGGGGCACCCTCGACGCGCTCTCGGTCACGATGCGCGGCGCGGGCCGGCGCGCCTTCATCCTGCGCGGCACGCGAGCGCTGCTCGCAGACGTCGACGTGGCCGGTTCAATGGTCTCGGCAGTGCAGGCGGTGGACGGCGCCGACGTCCGCGTCGTGCGCGGCGTCTTCGAGCACATGGGCGGCGCGGCCCTCTATGCCGGCGGGGCGCGGCTGTCGATCGAGGGCGCCACCATCGCCGGAAACGAATACGGCGTGATTGGATTTCGCGGCGCCGAAGTCGAGGTGCTCGACTCTGAGCTGCTCGATCACTTGGTCGCGGCGGTGGCGCTGGTCGGGTCGCGCGGGACCGTGCAGCGCTGCCACATCCGGCACGGTGGCAGCGAGGGTGGGATCGCGATCACGAACGGCAGCGCGCCCATTTCGCTGGTCGACAATCGCATCCAGGAGCCGGGCCCGATGGGGCTGCACATCACCGAGTCCAGCGTCCGTGCGCGCGGCAACACCATCACCGGCGCGCGGCTCGACTGGCAGCAGGATCTCGGCGACGCCATCTTCGCCATCAACTCAGATGTAGAGATCGACCAGAACATGCTGCGCGGCAACGCCGGCAATGGGATCTTGACCTTGAGCTCCAAACTCCGGCTCACTGGCAACGGCCTCCTCGACAATGGACGCGCCGGACTGTTGCTGCTGAATCGCTCAACGGCGGTGGCGCGGGGCAACCTCTTCGCGCGCAATGCCGCGGCCGGCGTACAGATCGCCGAAACCTCGCACGCCTCGCTGGCCAGGAATCGCTTCGGGACGAATCCGCAATTTGACATCGACGTGGTGTGCGGCGCTGGCGGCGGCGGAGCGGTCAGCATCGAGGGCGGCAACACCTTCGCGGGCCCATTCGCGCGCGAGCACGTCTGCCCCTGATCGCCTCCTGGCTGCCAGGCTCGCTGAAGGCCTGAACAGACGCGGCCTCGGACGAGCGGCAACCCTGGTCTTCCTGCCGACCGCGCTTTTCGGTTTGTTTTCGCCCTGGTCAATTTCTGGCCCCCGCCCGACGCTGTCTTCGGCTGGGGCGGCGACCGACTCTTCAACCTCTGGACTCTCGCGCTTGTCTGGCGCCGCCTGGGTCTCTCGATGCCGCGCTCGATCTGACGCGGCCTCGCCGGGTGCTGGCGCTGACGACCGCGCTGTCCGGACGAGCTGCGCGCCTCAAAGCGACTCCATGCTGTGCGCCTGCTACGCGAGCCTCGATGGCGCCGTGCCCTGCTCTTCGATGCGCGCGCACCGGCACCATCCAAGCCTGAGAGAAGAATGTCGCTGCGGCTCGATCGCGACACGCGTTGGGGAGTGCGCAAAGGTCCCCGCGGCCCCGAACTGGATCTGCGCGCGACTGCCCCGGGTGCACTGGAGGTCCGCGAAGTGGACCGCTGCCACCTGCGCCAGACCTTGCGCTTTCCATGGCTGCCGCCGCTCGTGCGCGATCTCCCCCCGCAAGAAAGTGAGCTGCGCGGCGCGCGTTTCGCTGCTGGCGACCTGATCCTCCACCGCGAGCTGCGGCAAGCGGTGTTCCGGCTGCCTTTGCGGCTGCGGCCCGGCGTCGAACTCGAGGTCGTCTGCTCGCCGTGATCTTCGCGGCATCCGGACATGGCAGGTCATTTGGCTGCGTGCTAGCGTGCGCCGCCGGATGAACGCTCTCCCGCCGCCACCGCTGCGCAAGCGCCGTCCGCGGCCCAACCTGCGCAAGTTGATGTTCGTGCTGCCCAACCTCTTCACGGTCAGCAGCATCTTCTGCGGCGTCTACTCCATCACCCTCTCGGCCGGCGACCAGACCGGCGACAACTTCTACCGCGCCGCGGTCGCTATCTTCTTCGGCAGCTTTTTCGATGCCTTCGACGGCCGCGTCGCGCGGATGACCCAGACCCAGAGCGACTTCGGCGTGGAGCTCGACAGCCTCGCCGACGTGATCAGCTTCGGCGTCGCACCCGCCATCATGGTCTACAAGTGGGCGTTGTCCGGCATGGGGATGCCCGGTATCGTCATCTGCTCCATCTACGCTGCCTGTGGGGCCATCCGGCTGGCGCGTTTCAACGTGCTCGCACAGCGCGACCCGGTGGGCTCCAGCCGGTACTTTGTCGGCCTGCCGATTCCGCTCGCGGCCGGCATGCTGGTCTCGCTGGTCGTCGCGCTCCAGTATCTGCGCGCGCCTGTGGCCGATCTGGTCGGGACCTGGCCCATCGCCACGCTGGTGCTGGTGCTTTCGTTTCTGATGGTCTCGACCATCCGCTACCGCACTTTCAAGGAAGCGGGTCTCAGCGCCCGGACGCTGATGATCTTCGTACTGGTGGTCGGCGTCGGCGTATTCGTCGCGTACCGGGGCCGGCCGTCGCTGGTGTTGTTGGTCTATTTTACCTCGTACATCATGCTCGGCCTCTTCGAGGAGCTCCTCTACGGCCGTGGCCGCCGGGCCGCCACCCGCGCGGCGGCCGCAGCGCAGGCCTCGCCCGAGATCGAAGAGCCTTTGCTGCCCGCCGAGGAAGACGATCTCCCCGATGGTGCCCCCGCCGCAGCCGTCGCCGCCGCTGACGAAAGCGAGTCCGACGCTTGACCAGGCCTGAGGACGTTCGTCTCGCGGCGCCCTCGCCGGACGCAGCCGCAAACCCACCGAGCGCCGTCGCGTCGCCGCCGAACGTCGCTGAGAAGCCGCCGGTCCGCGTCCTCATCAAGCCGCGTCGCGTGCCTGGCGACCGGGGGCCAGCGCCGATGCTGGCGCTCACCTGGTCCAGCTTCTTCGGCTCCGGCTACTTCCCGATGGCGCCAGGCACCGCGGGCACCGCCGCCGCAATCCCTCTCTGGTGGCTGCTGCGCGCTCCGCAAGTCCCGCTCTGGGCCTACTTCGCGGCCGCGCTCGCGGTCACGTTGACCGGTATCGCCGCCGCCGACCGCGCGGGCAAATACTATGGCGTCGCCGACTCGGGCCACATCGTCATCGACGAGGTCGCTGGCTATCTCGTGACCATGGCGTTCCTCCCGCGGGAAGCGCTGCCCGCCATCGCCGGGTTTTTCTGGTTCCGCCTCTTCGATGTGCTCAAGCCGTGGCCGGCGCGCTTCTTCGATGTCGACCCGCGCTGGAAGAACGGCGCCGGCGTCGTGCTGGACGACATCTTCGCGGCCGTCTGGGCCTGCGTGGCTACCTGGCTGACCGTTCTCGTGGCACACCGCTTCCTATGATTCCTCCTATCGTCGAGTTCATTGTCACCGGCGACGAAGTGATGCGCGGCACCATCGCCGACACCAACACCGCGCTCACCGCGTCGCGCCTCTACCCGCTCGGGCTCCAACTCCGCCGCACCACGGTCGTGGGCGACCGCAACGAGGACATCCGTCGCGCGCTGCTCGAGACCTCGGCGCGCGCCGACTTCTGCATTGTCTCGGGGGGGCTCGGCCCCACCTCCGACGATCTCACCGCCGCCTGCGCCGCGCAGGCCGCCGGCGTGCCGCTGCACCGCGATGCCCAGTGGATAGAGTCGCTGCGCAATCGCTGGACCAAAGTCCTTCGCCGCACCGACGCGATGCCGATCAACAACGAGCGCCAGGCCGACGTGCCCGAAGGCGCCGAGATCCTCGGCAACCCCGACGGCAGCGCGCCCGCTTTCGCGCTCAAGATCGATCGCTGCACCTTCTTCTTCCTCCCTGGCGTCCCGCGCGAATACCACCGCATCATGCAGGAGTTGGTGCTGCCGAGGCTCGTCGCCGCCACCGGCCACGCGGTCCTGCGCACGCGCTTCCTGCAGTGCTACGGCGTCGCCGAGAGCCGCCTCGACGAGCTGGTCCAGCCCATTCGCGAGGCGCATCCCGAAGTTCGATTCGGATTCCGGACCAAGTTCCCCGAGAACCACCTCTCGCTGATCTCGCTGGCGCAAGACGTCGCCACCGCCGAGGCGAACCTCGCGCGCGTCGAGGAAAAGTGCCGCGCGGTGCTGGGCAGCTTCGTTTATGGCCAGGACGGGGTGACCTTCGCGCAGTCGGTCGGCGAAGCGCTGGCCGCGCGAGGAGAGACCGTCGCCTGCGCCGAGAGCTGCACCGGCGGCTTGCTGACGCAGCTCCTCACCGAGGTGGGCGGCAGCTCGCGCTGGACCAAAGGCGCATACATCACCTACTCGAACGAGCTCAAGCAGAGCACGCTCGGCGTGCCGCGAGCGCTGCTCGAGGCGCACGGCGCCGTCAGCGAAGAGGTCGCGCGCGCCATGGCTGAAGGCGCTCGCGAGAAGTCGGGCGCTACCTGGGCGCTGTCCATCACCGGCATCGCCGGCCCCGGCGGCGGCACCGACGAGAAGCCGGTCGGCACCGTCTGGCTGGGCTTGTGCGGGCCTGCCGGCACCGGCAGCAAGCGTCTGCAGCTGCGCGGCGATCGCGGGATGGTGCGGATGCAGTCGGCCTTCGCGTCGCTGCAGCTGTTGCGCGAAGCGCTTCATTCCGGCAAAGCCGTCTGAACATGGACTGGCGGCTCTGGGCGCAGAAAAACCGCGTCGAGCTGATCCTCTTCGCCGTCGCGCTCGTCGCGTACCTGCTCTCCAGCGCGGGTCTCTGCGCCCACCAGTCGCTCGCGCCGCACTTCGTCTACCAGGCCGACGCCTTCCTTCACGGCCGCCTTTCCCTGACCGTGAGCCCGCCCAACCTGAACGATTGGGTCTTCGAGAACGACCGCTGGTACGTGTCTTTCCCGCCGTTCCCTGCAGTGCTGATGATGCCGCTGGTCGCAATCTTCGGCCTCGCTTTTAACGACGTAGCTTTCACCATCGTCTTCGCGGCTTTGAACGTGGCGCTCTTCTATCGGCTCGCGCGCACTGTCGATGGCGATCGCCCCGAGTGGGACCACGCGCTGCACGCGCTGCTGTTCGGCTTCGGTACGCTCGCGTGGACCTGCGCCATCCGCGGCGAGGTGTGGTTCACGGCCGAGACCGTCGGCGTCACCCTGACCTTGCTCTACCTGCTCGCCGCGCACGAGGCGAAGCATCCGCTGGCCGCGGGGCTTGCCGTCGGCTGCGCCGCCATCACCCGGACGCCTCTGGCTTTCTCGTTCATCTTCTTTGTCTTCGAAGCCTGGCGCCGCGACCACCGCTTTCGCCGTCTCGCACTGTTCGCGGCGGCCGTCGTCGTAGTGGCCCTGCCGATGGCGGCGATGAACTACGCGCGCTTTGGCAGCTTCATTGAATTCGGCCACTCCCATCTCTTTGCAAATCGCGTCAATAAACAGGTCCAGGAGTTCGGCCTGTTCCATTACGCTTTTCTCGAACGCAACCTGCATGCAGCCTTCACGCGGCTGCCGCAGGTCTCTTTGAAACCTTTCAAACTCGGTTTCGATGGCGAGGGGTTGAGTCTGTTCGTCACCACGCCGCTCTTCTTCTATCTGCTCTGGCCGCGCGACAAGCCGCGCCTGCACCTGCCGCTCTGGCTCACCACCGCCCTTGTCGCGGTGCCGGGCTTCTTCTATCAAAACAGCGGCTGGTTCCAGTTCGGCTTCCGTTTCTCCCTCGATTACACGCCGTACCTTTTTTTGCTCCTGGTGCTCGGCCACCGCGCGCGCACCCGCGCCTGGTGGGCCGCGGCGCTTTCCGGCGTGGCCGTGAATGCGTGGGGCGCCGCCGTCTTCAATCGCTTCTATTGATATGGATCGCCTGTGCAACGGCGACAGCGTCGCCTGGCCGTGCGCGAAGCGGTCTTCAAAACGCAGCAGCATGACGCTCTCCCGAAAAACTTGCCGCCGGGCACGCCGCGGCACCGACGCCGCGGCCGCACCGCCTCCCGGTAAAAGGTGGAGCAGAGGCAAGACCCGCCCGCCTTCGCTCCAGCCCTTGCCGTCCCCCATTCCCGCCCCCGCTGAAAGTCGCCCCGCCCACGCCGTCACTGCACCGCGCCGTTATCGAACGCGCGCCGCTATCGAACTCGCGCGATGATTAAACTCGGCGCGATGATTAAACTCGGCGCGGTGATTGAACTCACCACGCCGCTTAAATTCACGCTGCCGCCGGGACCGCCGCGTCCGCGACCAGCATGGTCCCCGCCCACCGCCACGCTTCCTCCCAGCCCCGCCTGTGGCCCGGGCCCACGCTGCACCAGCCGATGCCAAGCTGCAGCGCCGGGAACTGTGCGCCGAGCGCCGCGCGCAGCCGCTCGATGGGCACCCGCGCCGCCGGCTCCAGCGTCTCGACCAGCACGAGGCCGACCTCCCGGTGCGGCAGCGAGCGCTGGACGAAGTCCGTGCGCCGCAGCTGCGCTTCGGCGAAGCGCTCCAGCACGGTGAGCTCCGGCTCCTGGATCGCCCAGCCCACCGGTGCGATGCGCACCAAAGTGAACCCGCGCCCGCTGCGCCGGCCTCGCCGCGTCTCCTGCACGGCGACATGCGCCAGGCTGGTCATGCTCGCGATGGGGACGATCACGCCGCAGCCTCGGCCTGCGTCGGCAACACCGGCATGGGCGGCGCCAAGGTCAAGGCATCGCGGATGCGCTGCTCCAGGTCCGCGCAGAGCGGGCCGTTGCCGCGCAGCATCTCGGCGGCCTTGTCGCGCCCCGGCCCGATGCGCTCGCCTGCGATGTTGTACCAGGCGCCGCTCTTTTCGATGATTCCCTTGTCGGACGCGAGGTCGAGCAGCTCATGGACGCGCGAGATGCCATCGCCGTAAAGGATATCGAACTCGGCCTCGCGAAAGGGAGGCGCCATCTTGTTCTTCACCACCTTGACGCGGGTGCGGTTGCCGACCATCACCTCGCCGTCCTTGACCGCGCCGATGCGGCGGATATCCAGGCGAACCGAGCAATAGAATTTCAGCGCGTTGCCGCCGGAGGTGACCTCGGGGTTGCCGAAGACCACGCCGATCTTCATGCGAATCTGGTTGATGAAGATGACCGTGGTCCCATTGCGGCTGACCACCGCGGTGAGCTTGCGCAGCGCTTGCGACATGAGCCGCGCCTGCAGGCCCATGTGCTGATCTCCCATCTCGCCCTCGATCTCGGCCTTGGGCACCAGCGCCGCCACCGAGTCGATCACC
Source organism: Deltaproteobacteria bacterium (assembly GCA_025358085.1). Classification (GTDB taxonomy): domain Bacteria; phylum Myxococcota; class Myxococcia; order Myxococcales; family 40CM-4-68-19; genus JANYKT01. The sequence goes on from JANYKT010000122.1 coordinate 68,917, forward strand.
ACCAGGTCGATGGCTCCCGAGCGCACCAGCGTCTCGGCGATCTCCAGGGCCTGTTCTCCGGTGTCGGGCTGCGAGATGAGCAGGTCCTCGACCTTGACGCCGAGCTTGCGCGCGTAGGTCACGTCGAGCGCGTGCTCGGCATCGATGAACGCCGCGGTGCCGCCCTGGGCCTGCACCTGCGCGATTGCGTGCAGCGTGAGCGTGGTCTTGCCGCTGCTCTCGGGCCCGTAGATTTCGACCACGCGGCCGCGCGGATAGCCGCCGCAGCCAAGCGCGATGTCCAGGCCCAGCGAGCCGGTGGGAATGACAGCGACCGGCTGGAGGCTCTTGTCGCCTTCGCCGAGGCGCATGATTGCGCCCTTGCCGAACTGCTTCTCGATGGCGCCAATGGCGGCGCCGACGGCCTTCAGCTTCTCCGACAATCTGCTCATGGTGCTTCCTCCGTGGGGCCGGGCGGATTGCCCGGGGGCTTGTTCTTGAAAGCGTTGGCCAGCGCGGCCGGTAGCGCCGGCAGGGCAGGCCCCGCCGGTCCCTCCACGGGCTTGTCGAGGCAGCGCAGCGAGGAGGCTTCGTGCACGTGATGGGCGTGAACGAGCGCGCTCCCGTCGAGGTCGGCGATGGTGCGCGCGAGTTTGAGGATGCGGTCGTGCGCGCGCGCGGAGAGCCGGTAGCGCTCGATGATTTCACCGACCAGCTGGCGGGCCTGCAGTGTGGCGTCGCACAGCTCGCGCAAAAGGCGGCCCCGCAGCTGCGCATTCGCGTAGAGACCGGGGTGATGCGCGAAGCGTGCGCGCTGGCGGGCTCGCGCGCGTTCGACCTTCTCGCGCACCTTGGAAGAGCTCTCGCCATCGGGCGCGCCGATCAGCTCAGCGGCGTTGAGCGCCGGCGCCTCGATGTGCAGATCGAAGCGATCCAGGATGGGCCCGGAGATGCGGCGCCGATAGCTCTCCTTGGCTAGCAGCGAGCATTGGCAGCGACGCGGATCCTTGTCGCCCTCGTGCCCGCAGGGGCAGGGATTCATCGCCGCCAGCAGCATGAAGCGCGCGGGCAGGCAGACGGCCCCGCTCGAGCGCACCACCGAGACTTCGCCGTCTTCAATCGGCTGGCGAAGAGCCTCGAGCGCGGCGCGGCCAAACTCGGGCAGCTCGTCCATGAACAGCACGCCGTTGTGCGCGAGCGAGATCTCTCCGGGCCGCGGAGGCGAGCCGCCGCCGACCAAGCCCGCGACAGAGATGGTGTGGTGCGGCGCCCGGAAGGGGCGCTCGGTGAGCAGGCCCTGTCCGGGCCGCAGCCGGCCGGCGACGGACCAGATCGAAGTGGTCTCGACCGCCTCTTCGAAACCCAGCAAGGGCAGGAGTGTGGGCAGTCGCCGCGCCAGCATGGTCTTGCCCGAGCCCGGCGGCCCGATCAAAAGCGCGTTGTGCCCCCCGGCCGCAGCCACCACCAGCGCCGCCTTGCAGGTGCCCTGGCCGCGAACGTCCGAGAGGTCGACGCTGGCAGAGGCGAGCCCTTCCGCAACCGGTGCTGCCGGGGCGCGTGTCGAATGACCAGCAAAGATCTCCGCGGCCTCGGTCAGGCTGCGCACGCCGTAGACACGCAGCCCCTGCACCAGTGCGCCTTCGTTGGCGTTGGCCTCGGGGACCAGCAGCGTCTCGAAGCCCAGCCGCCGCGCTTCGAGCGCGATGGGCAGCACGCCGCGCACCGGCAGCACGTCCCCCGAGAGCGACAGTTCGCCCACCACCAGCGGGGGCCGGTCGGGACAGGGCAACAGGCCGGCCGAGCAGAGCACGCCCAGCGCGATGGGCAGGTCGAAGGCGGCGCCCTCCTTGCGCAGATCGCCGGGCGCGAGATTCACGGTGATCTTCTTCGACGGCAGCGCGTAGCCGCTGTTGCGGATGGCGGTGAGGCAGCGCACGCGCGCGTCCCCGCAGGCGTGGTCCGGCAGGCCGACCAGGTAGAAGCCCGGAATGCCGAGCGAGAGATCGACCTGCACGTCGACCAGCCGCGAGGAGGCGCCGGCAATGGCGGCGCTGTGAAGGGACGAGTGCACGGCGCGACGTGTTGCGAGCGCCGTGCCGCCGCGCGCTCAGAGTGACGGCCTGCTCACGCCCGTCCAGAACGAGATGGCTCGTCCGATATCGGTGCCCTGTTTTGCGCTCTTCGAACTGCACCAGGCTCCTCTTTCCCGACCAAGCGCGCGAGCGAACGCGAAGCATGAACCGCGGGGATGGACCGCCGAACGCCGTTATCCAACCTGAGTGCTATTCTCCAACCTACCCTCTCTGCCAACGTGAATGAGACAGTCCTGACGAAGAAGTTTAATGTCGAGGGCGACCAGGCAGGGACGATGAATCGGGTAGCGGAAGAAGCTGCGGTCAAGGAGACGGAAGTTTTGGCGAAGGCGAAGCGTCGCAGGTTCACGGCCGAGTACAAGCAGCGCATTTTGAATCAGATTGACGAGGCGGTCGCGGCGGGCGGCTCGGGCGAGGTTGGCGCGATACTGCGCCGGGAAGGGTTGTACTCGTCGCACCTCGCGGCCTGGAGACGGCTGCGCGAAGCGGGCGAACTATCCGCATTGGCCGCCAGGAAACGTGGGCCCAAGGCGAAGGTGCCAGATGAACGCGATCGCGAGATCGCGAAGCTGCGAAAGGAGAAGGCGCTCGTGGAGATCCGGCTGAAGCGGGCTTGAGCCTCGATGCCAGCGGGCAAAGGAGAAGGCTAATGGGAAGAGCCGAGCTTCACAATGATAGCCCTGCCCGGTTCAACGATGATGTGCCGGATGTTCGGCGCTGCGTCGCTGTGAGTGAGGTCCGGATCGGGAACGCCGTAGCGGATGAAGTGGTTGATGTCCGATGCCACTGAGTCGGGCGCGCCCCACTGCACGTTGTGGCCGATGTCTGACTCCTGGTTTCCGGATGCCGGGAGGGGAGTGAGCCCGTACTGCTTCCAGTAGTAAGTCCGGTGATGCGCCGCCGCAGCCGCGGCGAGGGTAGCCCGAATCGCTTGCTGGTCTGGATTCTCCAGAAAGATCGAATCCTGGGTAGCCCAGATGACCATCGTCGGCACATCCAGCTTCAGGAGCCGGATGGTGTTGTCCGTCTGGAGGAGGGCGCGGGAAGCGCCGATCCATGTGCCCAGCCGGACTTGTGCCGTCTCGGGAATGTACGGCGCCAGAAACGCCGGGTCCGCGACCGGATCGGCGACCCACACATCCCGCATGTACAGAGGTGAGCCATACGGGTCGGCGTTGATGGGCGTGAGGGAATAGATGTCGGCGGGAAAGGCGAACCCTTGGGCGACGAGATTTGACTTCCAGGTTCCCTCGACTGGCTCGGCGAGGACGAAGTCCCGGAGCACCGGGTTGCCTACCACGCTGGTGGAAGTGGCGAGGAGGATGGCGTTCTCCACCATCTCCGGGTGAGACAGCGCCACCTCCTGCACGACGAGCGTTCCGAGCGAGTGACCGACAAGAGTCGCACGCCTGATTTCTTTATGGTGCATGAAGTCGACCAGGTCGGCCGCGAAATCTTTCATTGCGAAGCATTTCTCGGGCGCGCCCGGGCACTGGGACCCTGCTGGCATGCTGGTAGCGCCGTGCCCTCTCTGATCGATGGCGAGAATGTGCAGCGAGGGATTTTTGGCATGAAGTGCCCTCATCGACAGAATCCAGGAGCGGATGCTGTCAGTCAGCCCGTGGATCAAGATCACGGCGGGGCCGTTCTCGGGTCCCACCTCGAGGTACGCCATCGTGATCCCGGTGCCCAGGCGCACCGTGCACTTGTGCGAGCCAAAATTGATGCCAAGATCACTGCAAGCAGCCTCGCCGTGTTCGGGGCCATCGCGCGACTCGGCGCTGGCGCTCCCGAAAGGTCCGAGGATGCAGAAAGCAATGAACCAAGACAACGCTGCGCGAGGCGCCATGTCGATCTCCCGTCTTTTGATTGGATGGCGGTGTGCACGATTTCGGTCATCGCTGTCAAGGCCTCAGACCCGTGCGATCACACTGATGACGCCCGAGCCCGACGGGCGTCGTCTATCACGGTGACGGAGTGGAATCTTTCGTCCGACGTTTTGGCGACGCGGACAAGCGCGGTCGCGCCGATCGCCTTAATTTTGGCGGCAGGTACGATTGCGGCAAGACCAACACGTTGACCGGCCTGCGGCTCGAGCTCTTCGGGTTCGATTCGAGCACCAGCAAGATCACCCGTGCCGGGGGGGCGTCCTGCTGGTCTTAGGGAAGGGGCAGGTCGCAGCGTCGTGGTCCTTCGCGAAGCTGCTCTCCCACTGGCAGGAGAAACACGCGTACGCCGCATACATCCCTTCCCTGAAGCGGGAGTTACCGGCTGCCTACTGGTACGGCAGTACTGTGCGGCTTGGCGAGGGTACCGACTTCCTCCGGTTCCTGAGGGCGATGGCTGCCGGCGCGGCGTACTACGACCCGGAATCAAGGTCGAGGCCGCCAACCTGTGCCACGGGCTTGTCAGTCACTTCCTCCGCGAGCGATTTCGGTCGTCCTTTCGAGGCAATGCCCAATCGCGAGCCCGGACTGATAATCCGTGGGTCCTTGCGCGCGTCTGGTGCGGGGTGAAGTACGCCCCACAGAGGTTGGATCTCTGTGGCAAGGGCTCGCGGAACGAGGCTGCGACGTGGCGGACCGGCCCTTGAACGGGCTATCATCCTCTGCTTCGCGGGCATCGTCAGAAGATGAGCCGAACGACCAGGTGCGATACCTTGCCAGATATGTTGCGAGGCTCGGCGCCCTGACCTTCGTAGTCGAAGATCACTACGTCGACAGGCACTTCGTCGATGAGTTCGGGCTCTACTACTCGCGCCGCCTTTCCCTTCCCACGAACTCGTGCCGACGAATCCACTTTTTCTCGCGGCGGTTCACCGACGAAGAGCTTGATGGTGAGTTGGTCAAGGCATTCGAGTCGCCGGATGCGAAAGAGGACGTCGAACGAAGTCTCAGCCATGACTATCTAGGGTTTGTCGTCGTGCGACCGCTGCCAGACGTTCCCATTGGCCGGACGATTCTGCGCCCGCTCGAGGGACCATAGGAACTTCAAGCCGCGGAGCAGGGTCCGATAGGAATCGTTCTGTCCACTCGCGCCTGCCATCCGGGTGGTAGCCTACTCGAAACGGCCCGCCGCGCAGGGATGGCGGTGGTCGGCACGGAATCGATGAGCGCGGCCGTGTCGATGCTGCGCAGCCATCGCTTTTGCAGCGTGGCGCTCATCCACCACGAGCGGCACGGGCGGACCGAAGAGCGCGAATCGAGATCGCGAAAGGCCTGCAGCTGCGCGCTGGTGGCGAGGCCTGTGTCCATGAGTTGGACCTCGTCGAAGACCCAGAGCGCGTCCTGGTTGAGCAGGCCAAACTCCATGGGCCAGCGCGCCCGCGGCGCCGCATAGCCGCGGTTCAGGGAGCGCGACAGGAGCATGTCCTGGGTGCCAATCAGAATGGCTGTCTGCTCTGGGTGGAGATGCCACTCCTCGCTGACGACACCGCCCATGAGCAGGTGCGCACCGACCTTCCCATCGTGTGCGCCGACGCCATCCCAGAGGAGTCCCTGCCCGCTCAGGAGCGCACGGGCGACGGCAATGGTCTGCTCGACCAAGACCCGCATCGGCAGGCACCAAACCAGCCTCCTCGGCCACGCACGGTCATTGAGGACGACGCGGTGCCAGAGCCAGGAGAGCAGCGCGCCCTCGGTCTTGCCGAAGCCCGTGGGGATGCGGATGACGCGGCTGTGGCACTCAGAGGCAGAGGCCAGCTCCGATTGCCATCGATGAGGCTGGTGGCCGGAGACGGCCTCGAACCACTGACTGAACTGAGGTCCAGACGTCTCCCCTGCTGCACTCATGCAACCCCCCAAACCTGGTGACGATTCGCATCCTTCCAATACAGTGTTCCCGAGACGTGTGACAGGGTAGGTCACAGTCATGCAGGTTTCTCGTGGATCGCACTGATTGGAGCGGGACCGATCCAGCCGCCGTGCCTGCCCGGAAGCCTCCAACCGCCGATCAATCCGGGTCTTTGGATGCGCGGACCACCCAAAGCCCACGAAGTCCGGATCAACAACGCTAACGCCAAGGCAAAGGCGGCCGTGCAGTTAAAACCTCCGAAAAGCTGTCTCATCCACGTTGACAGGTTCCATGGTCCGAAATTTCGAGAGCAGGTCAACCCTCTAAACCTCCTCAGAGACGAACGGGAGTAAGCTCAGGTTGCCGTGAGCATCGGGAAGCAGAGAAGCAACCTGCGCTCGCTCGTGATGCTGACCTTGCTTTTGGCGGGGCTAGCGTGGCATCTGCGCCCGAAGCTGCATCAGCTGCGCCGGCGATTCACCGGGCCCGCCTTGGCACAGAGCGGGTTCGACCAGCCTTTCTCAGGGTTAGCTGCTTGCGGCGTGGAACGCTGGGCCATCAAAACGCTGTCCGACGACCGCGCCGAGGACCTCCTCAATGCTGGTCCGCGCGAGGCGACCATTGAGCAGCTTTCCACAAGCATGCGTCCCTTTGGCACCGCGCGCGAACGGGCACCAGAGGAGCGTCAGCAGTACGTCATCGAAGGTCAGATCACCGATGCGAAGACGGAGTCGGATGGCGACCTGCATGTCGTCATCGCCGACGGTCACTATCGCTCCATGGTCGCTGAGTTTCCTCACCCCGACTGCGTTGGCAACGCGTCCGCTCGACAAGAGATTGGTGCTGCCCGGCAACAGCTCATCGAGATCCTGAATAGCCAGGCCGCACGAGCCGGCCGACCGCTGTCGATACGTGTGCGCGGGGTCCTGTTTTTCGACCGCTACCATGGCCAAACAGGCGGAGCACCCAACGGTGCGGAGTTGCATCCGGTGCTCGAAATCGGTTTGCAGAATTGAGCGAGGGAATTGTGGAGCCTGTTGAAATAGACTGCCGTATCGACTGGACCGCCGAGGGCGACCCCATTGTGGAATTCTCCTTGAAGCCGAGACAAATCAAGCGCTGGGCTCCCAGGGGCGGCAAGAAACAAAGCGCTGTTCCCTGAGGCAATGGTTGCGATCCTTGGCGTTGCCGTGGCTTGCTCTTGGAGCTAGAGGTTCCCCTGAACCACTTCCTGAACATCTTCCTCAGCCTCGCTCAACGATGACCAGCGCAACTGCGAGTCATCGCACCCTCGACTATCTGCGAGGGTGCATCGAGGCCGAGCACGCCGCGAGCGAGTATCGGATTCTCGATTCGAAGGCGGTCCTCCCGCTCGAATCTGGCTCGGTACCGTTCGACGATGTCTCGATCACGCTACCCATGACTGCTCGCGCCCAGAACTGGGCGAAAGCGCGGGAAAGCGCCGGCAGCGGGCAGGTGATATTTGCTGGGTGGCCTCTGGTTCGGGGTCGAAGCCGCGAGAATGGCAAGAACTCTGAGGTCGCCGCTGCCCTCCTATTCACCGAGGTCGCCCTGACCAGGACCGACGCCGGCGCATTCCGGGTGGCGCCCACATCGAGAAGCATCGACCTGGACGCTGCAGCCCTCAAATTACTCGGATGCACGGCAGACGACATCGAACAACTGCTCCGCGACTATGCCGCGGAAATTCGTCCGGGGTCCGAACGCGCCTTGGCTCAAGCCTTCCAGTTCCTTCGCCGCGTCGGCCTCATCGGTGACGACTGCAATCCGGACGCCCTCGGCGTTCTCGATCAAACAACGATCATGAGCAACACTGCGATAGTTTGGGCCAGCGATGCAGACCAGTCGCCGTTCACCCGTTTACTCGTCGACGATCTTGACGCACTCCGCAAGAAATCCGTCTCGGAGCTCATGGTTGGTCCCTTGGGCGTATTGCTTGGCCAGAATCGAACGCTAGAGGGTTCTCTGCACCCTACGCCGGCAGTCGTGGCCACGACGCTCGAACAGGAACGGGCCATCTGCTCGGCCATGAGCTCAAATCTCACGGTGGTGACGGGCCCGCCCGGGACCGGCAAGTCTCAGGTGTTGGCGAACACAGTCGCCGCCGCGCTTGCCGCCGGTCAGTCAGTTCTGCTCGCGTCCAAGAACAACCACGCCATCGATGTGGTCTACGACCGGGTCGCACGCATGCACGAGGACTCCGTACCTATCCGTGCTGGCAAACGGGCATTACGGGCTGAGACCGCCCGCGCTATGGGAGTCGCACTCTCGAAGGATCGACCCGATCCGTCCGGTGTCACTGTCGCGATCCAGGAATGGCATCGTATTCGCAGCTTGGTCGAGCGGCCGTACCAAGAGATTGCCGAGCGGACTCAGCTCGAAATTCAGGTCGAGTCCGCTCGCACCGCGGTCGAGCTCAGTCGCCAAGGTATGCCCGACGACGTTACCGTCGATCCCAAACTTGTCGATGTCGACTTGCTCGCTACCAGCATCGGAGCGGCGCGACGGCGCTTCCGAGAGCACGAACGGCTGCCCAGTCGGTGGTTCTGGCAAAAGCGGCGGAAGCGCGCCGCAGAACGAGAACTCGATGAGGCAGTGTTGACAGTGTCGCTGCTGATGGGCGACGGCGCCCAAGAGGCGACCCGTCGCGCGAGGACCGACGGGCCCGAGGCGGTACTGACGCTGGCGACCAAAGTCGTGGAGCTCCTCACCCGACGCAATAACCTACACCGCCTCGAGACAGCCCTGTCGCTGCTGCCTGATCTGCGTGAGGCCGATCAGGCGATCAGCGCGTCGTTCGCAACCCGACAGCCCGCGGCCAGCAAACTCTTCGGCGCAACCTGGCGCGAACGGCTCCGGCCACGGGCACCAAGCCGGGCCAATGCCCGCCAGTACCAAGCCGGCCTGGCCGCTCGCGCCGAGAGCGGGTCAGGCATCGGACCGCTCCGGGACCAGCTACCCGGAGTCCTCGAGTTTTTCCCGGTATGGGCGGTAACAAGCCTGGCGGCGGGTGGGTGGTTTCCGCTCACTGCCGGGCTCTTCGACCTCGTCATCATCGATGAGGCGTCGCAGAGCGACATCGCCTCGGCGCTCCCCCTGCTCTATCGCGCGAAACGGGCAATGGTTGTTGGAGACCCGAATCAGCTGACCCACATCACGAGCTTGGGCGCCGGCGCCGATAAGCACCTGGCCGAGAAGCACGGCCTCAGCGACGTTGACCACAGCCGGTACTCATACCGGGACAACTCGCTCTACGCTCTCGCTGCATCGCGCTCTGGTGCCGAGCCAATCTTCCTCAATCGTCACTTCCGCTCCCACCCCGACGTCATCGGTTTCTCGAACGAGGAGTTCTACGGCGGTCGCCTCGAGGTCGAGACCAACACCGATGGGTTCCTTCCGGGGCCGGCCTTCCAGTGGCGTGATGTGCCCGGCCAGTATCGACCGGGGCCGGGCGGCCGCTCGGCCAAGAACTTCCCCGAGGCCGAAGCGGTGATGGAGCTGCTTGGCGTGATTCTGGAGGAGTTGGCCGGAACCGAAAAGACGGTCGGTATCGTCACGCCGTTCGCTGCGCAACGCGATCTGCTTCGAGAACTCAAGGGCGATCGATACGCCGAGATTACAATCGATACCGCTCACGGCTTCCAGGGCGACGAACGCGATGTGATGATCTTTTCCCCCACGGTTGCGCAGGGCGCGCCCTCTGGCCTGGTCTGCTTCGCAGCCAACCCGAACCTGCTCAACGTAGCGCTGACTCGAGCGCGTGCACGCACGATCGTCGTCGGCGACCAGGCATTCGCCCGCGGGTCCCAGTTCTTACTGAGCAAGCTCGCGAGCTACGCCCAACGAATCAAGTAGCGGCGTTCTCGCGCGCCAAGAGTGGCTCCCCGACCCAAGTTCGAACGATGGACCCGCATGTCAACAGATCGAGGCGGAGAGGGTTTAACGAAGGCTTTGCGGAGAAAAAACGTTGCTCAGGAGCGGGCGACCGTGCGAGGTCGGGTCGGGAGGAGCGGGCCGATCAAGGACGCAGGGACCACCGGCTGGTGCCGTGGCGGCTTCAGCCGCGGCTTGACTGTCGGGATGAGCAAATGCAGCGGCATTTTCCCTCCGGTCTGCAACAAATGTGCAACAGTGGGGTGCTTCCGAACGCGGTTTCTCCTCTGAAGACGGGGTCGAGCGGGGCCGTTTGAAAATCCCCGTGTCGCTGGTTCGAATCCGGCCCCGGGCACTCCACGCCTCGACAATTCGCGCGGTTGGCTGGGGCGCGGTGGTCCGATCGGTCCGGCCGGATCGACGAGGGTTGCTACAACTATGGGTACAGTGCGTCGCTTCTGGTTGGGGCTCCACGGCGACTACAGACCCTTCGCGGTTGTCCAGAGAGCGAGACCTGTCAACAATAATGAGACACAATAATGAGACACCTGACTTAAGTAAATCAGTGAGCAACGGCTGATTTGTTAGCGCCTCCAATCGCGGCGGTCTCTTCCAGGGAGAGGCCGCTTTCCAGGGGGGAAGAGGATGGAGGCGGCAGCAACTTGGGCTTGTTGATCCACGCTTCGGTGGGCAGCGCGGGCGGCCGCGGGAAGCCGCGCGTGAAGCGCTCTGGGTGGTCCCGAAAAGCGCCGGAGAGCGTAGCCGCGCGGGCTTCGACACGGGCCTGGGCCAGGCCGTGGTGGACCGGGAAGCCACTCGTCTCGAAGCTGCCCGACCTGGTTGACGTCGTACCCCAACGCGATGGTCGTTGTCTGGGTTGTGATCGAGGTCAGCAGCCCTGCTGTGTTGGTCCCATACCTCGCCGCCTGATTGTTGTAAGGCTGATCGTACGAGAAGCGGGTGACATCGGTCAGCGCAGTGGACTGCTGGGCGGCACTTTCAATGAGAGAGAGGTAAGCGTAGCCAGCTTGATGGCGCCCGCGGTGGTCAGGCTCGATCCATTTGAAAGCTGAAACCCGTTGGCGCTGTTCTGGACATCCGTTCGCGCATAGACGGTACCGTCGGAGCCCGCAACGGTGACGGTCGCCAGGCCCCTCAGCGTTTGAAGACAGAATTCCAGCGGTACCGAGATCGGCACCGGCTGCAGATTCGAGTCCAGGCCGACGGTAATGCCCAATGAGGGGAGAATGCTCCCATCGGCTCCGGCGCCGTTCTGGAAGTTGTTCAGGGAAAAGAGCAGGACCGGCTGGACGGCAGAAGTTGTCAAGGCCCCCGGCGAGAGCGCGATTCCCGTTCCTTGCGGACGGATCTGTGCGAGGCCAGAAACAGGGATCTGGGTGGGGCGTTGTCCCGAGCCATGTTGAAATTGAGTGGCGGCTCGTTGATATGAAGCACCCTATCACTATGCTGCGACATTCACCTTTGATGTTCCATCGATCGCAGCGTCATGTCGCCTGAGCCAGGCAATCAAGAGCGGCATTCCGGCGTGTCCCTTCAGTCTCCGGAATCCGTTGGTCGCCTCGCTCGTCGCGGCGGTCATCCAGCGCAAGATCATCTCGCCGTTGCGCCAGCGCTTCACGCAGCCGCAGGTGCGGCGAGTGAGTGAGTTGAGGTTCTCAATCGGGTTGGTCGCGAATTCCTCCCAAGTCGGTAGCTGCAGCTCTCGCCCGCTCACGCTGCGTACTCGCGGCCGTTCCATCTGCACCCGGCGCCCGCCCATCGCGAGCTCTCCAGCCACGTGCCCGGCTCGGTGCGCTTCGTGTTCGCTGTGCTCGTAGCGCCGTCCGCACAACGTTTCCCGGCCCGCCTCCAACATCGCGGCGACCACTCCCAGCCCAGACCGCACCACCAACTCGTGCAGCCCTTCGCGCACCGTCGCTGCCACTCCCGCGATCCGCGCCAGCGCTCTTGCCTCTTGAATCCCAACCCTCTTTTTGTCAGTCTTCTTCATCGGCGGCTCCTTCCAACAGGAATCCCGATCATCTGATCGGGGCGATTGGAGTCGCCAGTCAACTTTCAACAATTTCCGGGACTACGCCGCCGCCCTGAGTTTGCTGCTCTGCGGACTCCGCATTGGTCCATGCCGTTACCGATAGCACCATTCCTTATTGGACCGGACCGACCACCGGACGATTCGGGTCTAAGACGTCGACGTTTGATTGCTCCAAGTATCTCTCGAAAGCTTCTGCAGTCGAGGATCGCATGTACGCAGCCTCAGACGCATAGACCGGAACAGCCCACAGGAAACGAGCGCCCCCGCCGTCAGGCGTCGTGCAATACTGAAACTCCCGAGGGACCGTATAGGGCACGCTCATGTACAGCCAGTCGCATCCAGAGCCCTCCAGCCACGGGCGACCTATCTTGATCACCTCGCCAAAATCAAGGCGATGCTGCGGTAACGAGTTGAAGTGAGCAAGCATCGCCAAGGTTTCGATGTGGCGTGGCGTTTCAGAAGGGGAAAGCAACAGGAACTCTTTTCCCGCACCAAGACTTTCGGTTGTCTCAGACGCTCCGATCGTCACGTAGGCCCAGTAATCGCCTTCTTCGCGGGGTGCGAGCCCCCGAACCCGGAAATTAGGCAGCGATGCGCGAATCGGGCCCAAGTTCCAAGTAAGATCGTCAGTGCCTCGCCCGGGCCAGAAGGATGCGATGTGTGCCTCAAGGCAGCGGCTGGTTTCACTCGTCATTTGGCATCGCAGGTCCCTGCTCGGGTGGCAGTTGTTCAACAGGCTGTTGCCTTGAAAACTGTTTCTCTATGGTCGTCTCGGACAGCCCGTATTTCTTGGCGTACCCCGTCGACTTCCTCGACAACTCGGCTCCTTGCCTTCTCTGGCAAGTCAGACAGCGAGTTCCCTCGAATGCCTCCTCGCTGCCAGCATAGACGCGGCGCTCTGCATCCGTCATCTCATGTCCACCGTGCTCGTAGTAATGCTCAACAAGTGAGGGAGACCATAGGAACTTCAAGCTGCGGAGCAGGGTCCGATAGGAATCGTTCTGTCCACTCGCGCCTGCCATCCGGGTGGTAGCCTACTCGAAACGGCCCGCCGCGCAGGGCGGTCGCTGCCCGCGCACATGGGGTTGTTGGGATCGACGCAGCTCTCTTTCGCATTGGCTTGCTGCAGGACGAAGCCGTCCATCTTGCCGCCGTTGATGTCGGCGATCGCCGAACCTGATCCATGCGTCCCGCCGGCGTTCACATCGTTGATATCGCGAAAGGGCGCCACGCAGCCGCCATCGGTATCGGGAGCGCAGACCCCCGCGGGGAGCCCGTCGGCGCCCAGGAAGGTGCCGAAGTAGTGATCGAACGAGCGGTTCTCCTGCATGATTACGACGATGTGTTTGATCTTTCCGAAGCCGCTGGCGGGACCGGCGTCTTGCCCGCCGTCGGTCCCTGAATCGGACGACCCGGCGTCGGCCGAGACGGCTACACCGCGCCTGCAGCCGCTCGCGAGGCCGATGGACAGGGCGGCGAGCGACGCGAAAAGAGTGCGCATATGATTCGCGACCCGTGACCGGCAGAAAAGATAAACGCTCCGTCAGGGCCCCGCGAGCACCTCGAGCTCGCTCCAGGCCACCCAGGACGGGCTGGAGGTGGTTTCGACCCGCAGATAGCGATAGGAGCCGCTCAGCGATTGGGTCAGGACCAGGCCGTCGGAGGTGTTGCCGCTCACCGTGGCAAGGAGCTGCTCCATGCCCCCGTAGACGCGACCCCAGATGCGATGTGTGGTCTGGCCAGAGGGAGATTGCCGGACCAGCATGCGAATGCTCTTCAGCGACTTCGCACTACCGAGATCGATCTCGATCCATTGCGGCGCCGGTGCGCCCGCGCCCCAGAACGTGTCGGCGCGGCCGTCGAACGCCAGGCCCGGCGCGCCTTGCGCCTGCGCACTGGCGCTGGCTGGCCGGCCGAGCGCGAGATCCTCTCCGGCAAACGGCGCGGCAGCGCACGCGTCGGGCCGCGCGGCGGGCGCGAGTGCGCGATCGAGCACGCCTCCCTCCGATAGATCGTTCCAGAAGCCGGCTTGCTCTTCACTGTCCCACGTCCAGAGCAACCAGCCCGCGTAGCCCGACGAGCATGAATCGACCTGCCACTGTTGCAGCACACCGGCAGCCGCGGAGCTGGTACTGTAAGTCTGCTGCAAGGTTCCCATCTCGCCCATCAAGATGGGCTTCGCCGTCGATGGCGTGAGCTCGAAATTCCCCGCATATTGAGGCAGTGTCAGCGGCCCCGGATAAGCATGTAGATCGATGAAGTCGAGCTCGCACGCAGAGTCGTTCATCAGTGGGCCCGGGCGGTCGATGCGCTGATCGCCGTCGCGCCACCGGTTCGGTCCCAGCGGAGCGAAGAAGCCGATGGTGACCAGCGCTGTCGGATCGACGCTGCGAATGCCGGCGCGGATTTGATTGACCGCATGGATCATGCCCTCATCCATCATCCGCTGCTTGTCCGCCTGAGAGCCCATTTCGTAGCTCGAGCCATTGGCGGCGGTCACGCTTCCGGAGGTCAGGCTGAGCGGAGACTGGTCGTTCAGGAAATAGGTTTCATTGCGGATCTCGTAAGCGAGGATTGCGTCGGTCGCCGCGCCTGCCTGCACCAGCGCACTCGCCACATCCTGCCAGAGCTGAGTCCAGGCATGCACGCCGCTGGTGGTGAGGAAGTTGATGTTTTCGTCTTGGAAGGCCGGGGGAAAAGATCGCCCGGCCAGATAGCCGTCGGGCACGAAGTCCAAGGTCGGCATGACATAGAGTCCGTGCGACTTGGCGCGGCCGAGGAAGTCGGCAAAGCTCGCGATCACGCCGCCCTCGAGCACGGGCGCGGTGCGGCTGCCCAAGCAATTCATATCGAAGAAGACGCGCACCGTATTGTATCCCCGTGCGGCCATCGCCGTGAGGGCTGCTTCGGCGCGGGGAGCGTCGTATTGCCCGGGACTGAAGGTCGAATGGGAAGACTGGCCGGACCCGCCGCAGGTCGCAGGCTCGGGCGCGAGCCGGATATAGTTGTTGCCGCGCGGCACGAAGCGGGTGCCGAGCGTCCGATCGAAGAACTCACCCGCGCCGCTGCTCCCGGCGCGGACGCCGATGCGGTGCGCGGCAGGTCCCGCGTCGGTGGTGCCCGCGTCGCTGGTGCCCGCATCGCTGGTGCCCGCGTCGGTGGTGCCCGCATCGTTGGTGCCCGCGTCGCTGGTGCCCGCGTCGACAGGGCCGGAGTCAACAGCAGAGTCCGGCGGCCCGCCGCCGCCCGGCCGCGGACAACCGGCCGCCGCGACCGCAAGCAGCGCCGCCGACGCGATGCGCGCTGCTGGTACAAACAAGCGGAGCCCAAGCACCGACACGGAAAGCAGCTTACCCCGAGTGCGTGGATCTCCATCGGGCGCGACTAGCGGATGCGAGAACCGTTGACCGGGCCGCCGTGGAAAAATCTGTCGGGAGTCATGACACCCTTCTGCTTGAAGACCACTCCATCCTTCAGCACGAATTGAACGTCGCGCAGCGCATCGATCTTCTCGAGCGGATTGCCGGAGACCGCGATCAGATCGGCAGCGAGGCCCACCTTGATCGGACCGCGCGTCTCTTCGGTCTGGGCACACCGATAGCCGGTGATGGTCATTGCCTTCAAGATATCGGCGTTGGGGATACCTGCCGCCTTCCAGGTCTCGATGAACTCAATGGCTACTTCGCCGCGCGTCTTGCCGGGAACGTAGTAGTCGGCGTCGGTCGAATAGGTGATCGACACCTTGTTCTCCCACGCATTCTTCAGGCTGGCCACGTCGTGCTTGTAGCCCTCTTCGCTCTGGTGCCCGGTCAAGGACAGCGGCGTCTCGGTGCCGGCGCGGAAGATACCCTTCTTCGCCATCAGCTTGTGCATCTCGT
>JANYKT010000187.1 GCA_025358085.1 Deltaproteobacteria bacterium
GGCCGCGGTGGCGCGCAGCGGGCCGGTCGCGGGCTATTCGGAGCGAGGCTTTACCGCGTATTACATCGTCACTCTTCTGGTGCGGCTGCTCACCGGCTCCTGGGTGGTCTGGGAGATGACCATGGAGATCCGCGCCGGCACGCTGGCGCTGCGGCTTCTGCGGCCATTGAATCCGCTGCTCGCGTATAGCGCCGAGAATCTCGCCGCCATTCCGATGCGCGGGCTGGTCGCGCTGCCGATCATGGCCATCCTGCTCTGGCTGGGCCGCGCCGAGTTGACCTCCGATCCGCTGCTCTGGGCGCTCTTGCCACTGGCACTCTTCGGCGCCTGGCTCCTGACGTTTCTGGTCATGGCCATCATTGGCACTCTGGGTCTCTTCTTCGAGAGCGCGACTTCGCTGTTCGAGGCCTGGCTCGGCGTCTCCTCCGTGTTGTCCGGGTCTCTGATTCCAATCGACCTCTTTCCCGCTGCCGTCCAGCGAGTGGCGCTGGTATTGCCGTTCCGCTTCCTGCTCTCTTTTCCGGTCGAGCTATTGCTCGGCCGGCTCTCGCGCGCGCACGCACTGGAGCTGCTCGGTGCGCAGTACGGCTATGTCGGGCTGGCTCTGGCCGGTACCGCGCTCACCTGGCGCGCGGGACTCAAGCGCTACGCGGCGTACGGCGGATGAGGCGCGCGCTCGCCGTGTTGCGTGCGCAATTGCGCGCCTCCATCTCGCTGGCCGCGCAGTACCGGCTCGACTTCGTGGTGGAGGGCCTGCTCGCGCTGCTCTGGATGGGCGTGACCCTGGTTCCGGTCTACGTGGTCTTCGGGACCCGCCCTTCCGTCGCCGGCTGGACCTTTCCCGAGACCCTGCTGGTGATTGGCTGGTTCATCGCATTGAAAGGCTTCCTCGAGGGAACCATCGCGCCATCATTGACGAACGTCATTGAGCACGTGCGCAAAGGAACGCTCGATTTCGTGCTGCTCAAGCCGGTCGATGCGCAGCTGTTGATTTCGCTCTCGAAGATTGAACCCTGGAAGGTCATTGACCTGCTGGGCGCGGGGGCCATCTTCGTCTATGCTTTTCGGCAGATCGGCCATTCACCGAGCCTGGGGCAGGTATTGCTCGCGGGAGTCCTGCTGCTGGCGGCGCTGGCAGTGCTTTACTCCATCGCCATCCTGGTGGTCGCGATCGCTTTCTTCGCGGTGCGCGTGGACAACCTGCTTTACCTGTTTCAATCCATCTTTGATGTCGCGCGTTGGCCGTCGAGCGTATTCCGCGGCACCCTTGCTATCGTCTTCACCTGGGTCTTGCCGCTGGCGCTGATGACCACCTATCCCGCGCTGGCACTGCTGGGCCGGCTTTCGATGCAGACCGCGCTGGGCGCGCTCGCGGGCACCGCGGTCTTCACGCTCGCCGCCCGCCTGGTCTGGAAGGTCTCGATCGGCAAGTACACGTCCGCGTCATCGTAATCACTCGATTGATTCCCTTCTCTTCCGGGGCGCCTCGGGCTTTGGAGCAGGATACCCTGCGCGGCCGGCGCCTGGCACGGCCGCGGGCTGGTCTCCTGCGCTCGGTCCAGCGAAGTCAGGGAGAGCCGAGTGAACGGAACACGACTTATGGGTCCTTCGGTGAAGCGGCGTCCGTGAGTCAAGCTTACCCACTCTGAATTCTAGACGCATTCGCGCCAGGTACGCGAAACCAGTTTACCAGCGGTGAAACGCCGGGTGGCCTTCTTTCACGGCCACGAAAGTCCCGCGGCAGGTGGCGCAGATCTTTCCGTTTGCTGTCAGTGTCGCTTCGATAATCGCGCGATCGGCCGTCTGCTCGACGGCGTGCGCGTTGAGCGTGAGGAGCGCGTCCATCGGCGTGGGCCGCTTCAAGACGATATGAAAATCGGCGGTGACCGTGCACGGCGGGGTATCCGCGTTGCTCGCGCGCAGGAGCGACCAGGCCGCGGTCCAGTTGGAGTGGCAATCCAGCAGCGTGCCGATGATGCCGCCATTGAGCACGCCCGGGAACGCCTCGTGGTGCGGCTCCGGGGTGAACTCGGCTACGCACTCATCGCCCTCGGGCCGGCTCTTGATGCGCAGGCCCTTCTCGTTGGCGGGGCCGCAACCGAAGCAGCGATTGTGAGGAGCGTACTTGTCCTGCAGGCTGACGATGTCCATGCGAGTCTTATAACCCCGTGCGAGACGCGCTCCCCATCGATGACGTGCTGCCGCAGATCCTGGCAGCCTTGCAGAAAGGCAGCGCGCTCGTGCTCGAGGCTCCGCCCGGCGCGGGTAAGACCACGCGCGTTCCGCCGGCGCTGCTCGCGCTTTGGCCGGGAGATATCGTGGTGCTCGAGCCGCGCCGGCTGGCCGCGCGGACGGCGGCAAAGCGCGTCGCTCACGAGCTGGGCGAGCGGGTCGGCGAGACGGCCGGGTACCAGGTGCGCTTCGACGAAGTCTCCTCGGCAAAGACGCGGCTGCGCTACGTCACGGAGGGCATCCTCACGCGCCGGCTGCTGGCAGACCCGGATCTGCGGGGCGTCTCGGCGGTGGTGCTCGACGAATTCCACGAGAGACATTTACAGGGCGATCTGGCGCTGGCGTTGCTGCTGCGGCTCTCGGAGAGGCGCCGGGATCTCAAGCTCATCGTCATGTCCGCAACGCTCGACGCGGCTCCGCTGGCGCAGTTCCTTCGCGCGCCCATCGTCCGCAGCGAGGGCCGCCGCTTTCCGGTCGCCATCGAGCACCTCGAGAAGCCCGACGAGCGGCGTCTGGGCGATCAGGTGGCGGCGGCGGTGCGCAAGCTGACCGCGCCGGGCGCTGACTCAGCGAGCCCGGGAGACGTGCTCGTCTTCCTGCCCGGCGCCGCCGAGATCCGCCATGCACAGCAGGCCTGCGAAGAGCTCGCGCGGCACCGCGGCCTTCTGCTCACACCGCTGCACGGAGACTTGCCGCCCGACGAACAGGACCGGGCGATCGCGCGCGCCGGCAGACGCAAGGTCATCCTCGCCACCAACGTAGCCGAGACCAGCGTCACCATTGAAGGCGTCACCGCAGTGGTCGACTCGGGCCTCGCGCGTGTAGCCTCGCACTCGCAATGGTCGGGTCTGTCGACGCTGCGAGTGACGAACATCAGCCGCGCCTCGGCCATCCAACGCGCCGGCCGGGCGGGCCGGACCGCGCCCGGCCGCGCGCTGCGGCTCTATACCCGGCTCGACTTCGAGCAGCGGGCCGATCACCACCCGCCCGAAATCCTCCGCGCAGACCTGGCCGCAACCGTGCTGGAGCTTCGCGCGGCAGGTCTCGATCCGGCGGCGCTGCCGTGGCTTGATGAACCCCCGCCGGCCGCGCTGGCAGCGGCTGAGCAGCTGTTGCGCAAGCTCGGCGCGGTCGATCGCGAGGGCCGGATCACCGCGACGGGAAGCGCATGCGCAAGGCTGCCGGTGCATCCGCGGCTGGCGCGAATCGCGGTCGAGGCAGCGGCGCGTGGATGCGGGAGGGACGGCGCCATCATCGCAGCGGCGCTGAGCGAGGGCGAAGTCCGGCTCTCACCCTCGACCGGCCCATCGGACCTGCTCGACCTCCCCGACCCGGGCCGCGCGCGGGAGCAGATCGAGCGCGCGCTTTCCACGGCCAATAGCGATGCTGGCCGAAGCGGGAGTCGCAGCAAAGGCGCGCACCGCCCCGGCGCAGACGAAGCCGCTCGCAAGCGAAATCTCAACAGCAAAGAGCGCGATGAGGCGCTCTGTATCTCGGTGCTGACCGGCTTCCCCGATCGGGTGGCGCGGCGCCGCTCTCCGGGCAGCGACGAGATCCTGCTCGCGGGCGGCGGCACCGCGCAGCTGTCGTCGAGCTCGTCGGTCCGGGCCGCGCCGCTCCTGGTCGCGGTCGATGCCGAGGAGCGCGGCGCGCAGGGCCGGGGCCGCGTGCTGGTGCGCCTCGCCAGCGCCATCGAGCCGGAGTGGCTACTCGACCTCTACGCCGATTCGCTGCGGGAACAGACCGAGCTCGTCTGGGAGCCGTCGCGCGAGCGTGTCGAACAGGTGAGCCGGCTGCTCTATGACGCGCTGGTGCTGGAGGAGAGCCGCGGCAGGCCCGGTGCGGGCGACGCGCGCTCGGCCGCGCTCTTGCTCTTGCACGCCACCTTCGACGCGGACGTGATCGCGCAACTCCGGATCCGCAGCGCGCTGGTCGCGACTCACTGTCCCGAGGCCTTTGTCCGCGCGCTGACCGACGAGGACGTGGCCGAAGCCCAGCGCGCACTCTGCCTGGGCCGCGCCTCATTGGCAGAACTGCGCGACGCGGACCTCGAAGGAGCACTGCTTGATCGACTCGGTCCCCTGGCCGCTCGCGCGTTGGCGACGCTGGCGCCGGAACAGGTCGCGCTGCCCGGCGGCCGCAAGCTGCAGGTCGAATACATCGCCGGCCAGCCGCCCGCGGCGCGCTCGCGGCTGCAGGACTTTTTTGGCCTCGCACGCGGGCCCGCGGTCGCAAATGGCCGGGTGCCTCTGGTGCTTCACCTGCTCGCGCCGAATGGCCGCGCCCAGCAGGTCACGCAGGATCTCGCGGGCTTCTGGGAGCGCCACTATCCGGCGGTGCGACGCGAGCTGATGCGTAAGTATCCGCGCCATCCGTGGCCCGAAGACGGCGCCAACGCGACCCCGCCCGCGCCGCGCCGCTAAAGTAATTTCCAGCCCTCGCGGGGGCGCGCGGCATCGGGAGAGTGGGGGATGGGGGTTTTCCCTATCTCTTCTTACCCATGTCCAAGCAATTGATTTCATTTGCATCTTTCGAATCGATTCTTCTGCACACGCTTGCTTACAACGCCCCACTCTATTGCGTATTGACACGGGCGAGTTCATCTCCGTGGGCAGCCGCAGTGGTCTCCACCCCCCCGGGAGCACCCATGCTGAGAATCTCCAGTGTCGTCCTTGCAGTTGCTTTTCTCGCCGGCTGTTCCGGCAAAAACGCCAGCGAAGAAGAGGAAGAGTCCACGGTCCGCAGCAACGTGAGCTCAGGCTCCTGCGGCGTCGAGCGGTGGGCCATCAAGGTCGGCACCGACTCGTCCGCGGGCCAGGTCAACCTGACGCCGCAGGACACCACCATCGCTGCGCTCGACGCGATCGCGGCGCCTGCGTCGCTGGGCCAGAACAGCCCACGCTTCACCTACGCAGGCTCACCGGAAATGCAGGTTTTCCGGCTCACCAACGTGACCTTCACCCAGTACAAGCTCGAAAACGACAGCGACTACCATATGATTGTTACCGACGGCTCCAACACCATGATCGCTGAGATACCGGATCCGGCCTGCGTCTCCGGCGGCGTGTTCGCCAACGCAATCATCGCCTCGCGTTCCGCCTTCGACGCGAGCTACACCGCCTCGACCAGCTTTCAGACCGCGAACGTGCCGGTTACCATCACCGGCGCGGGCTTCTTCGACATCCTCCACGGCCAGACCGGCGTGGCCCCGAACGGCATCGAGATCCACGCAGTGCTGAGCATCTGCTTCGGAACCAACTGTGCCGGCGGCGCGACGCCTGACTTCTCGCTCGGGGCCAGCCCCGCCAGCGTCTCGGGCAGCGGCTCGTCCACCATCTCGGTCACGCCGGCGAACGGCTTCAGCGGCACCGTCAGCCTCAGCACGAGCGGAGTTCCGGCCGGCGCATCGGCCACCCTCAACCCCACCGCGGTCTCCAGCAGCGGCAGCTCGACACTGACCCTCACTCCGGGCACGGCGGCCGCCAACACGTACTCAATCACCGTCACGGGAACGAGCGGATCGCGCTCGCACTCGACCAGCGTCTCCTGGACCATCGCGGGGAGCGGAGGCGGCGGCGCGCTCACCAATGGAGACTTCGAGAGCGGCCTGACCGGCTGGACCTCGGCCGGAACCACCAGCTCGAGCACCACCGCGCACACCGGCACGCACTCGGCGATGGTCGGCAGCACCGTCCCCGGAACCGACAGCTCGCTCGCGCAGACCTTTACTTTGCCGGCCAACGCGACCTCGCTCTCTTTCTGGTACCAGGTCCATTGCCCGGACACGATCACTTACGACTGGGCATCGGCCACGCTCAGGGACAACACTTCAGGCACCACGACAACGATGCTCGCCAATACCTGCAGCAACAGCGGAGCCTGGGTGCAAGCGAGCGCGAACGTGATCGGCGGTCATAGCCTCACATTGACCCTCTCCAATCACGACGACAATGCCTCGGGCGACCCGACTTACACGCTCTATGACTCGGTCGCCATTGCCACCAGCGGAGGCGGCGACACGACGCCGCCGACCACCAGCGTGACCGCGCCGGCCTCGGGCGCCACAGTCTCGGGCGCCGTCACGGTGACCGCCACCGCCACCGACAACGTCGGCGTCACCAAGATCGAACTCTATGTCGACGGCGCGCTGCTCGGCAGCGGCACCACCAGCCCGACCAGCGCCTCGTGGAACACGACCAGCGCGGCGAATGGCACGCACTCGATCACCTCGAAGGCGTACGACGCCGCCGGCAACGTCGGCACCAGCGCCGCGGTCTCGGTCACCGTCAGCAACTCGACGACGGTGGTGAATCCCTTCGCGAACCCTGGCTTTGAAACCGGCAGCCTCGCGAGCTGGACGACCTCCGGCACCGTGGCCGCGCGCCCGTACCCGCACACCGGCAGCTACTCGGCGGCCCTGGGGGCCTCGACCCCGACGACCGACAGCTCGATCAGCCAGACGGTGACCATGCCGGCCGCCGCCAACACACTGAGCTTCTGGTACAAGATCACCTGTCCAGACAGCGTCACCTACGACTGGGCTTCGGCGACGCTGAAGGACAACGTCACCGGGACCACCGTCACCGTTCTCGGCAACACCTGCACCAACACCAACACCTGGGTGCAGGCTTCCACCAGCGTGACCTCGATGCGCGGCCACAGTGTGACGCTGACGCTGAACAATCACGACGATAACTACTCGGGCGACCCGACCTACACCGATTACGACGACGTCAACGTCCAATAGTCCGCGATGAACTACGCCAGGGCCGCATCCGCCAGCGCGCGGGTGCGGCCCTTCGCATTTTCGATAAGATTCGGTTAATGAATTCCGGCGCGAATTGGCAACGATTCGATAAGCCCGGCTTCCACCCGCGCCAGCATCGCGAGCCGCGCGTCGACTTCCTGCGGGGCGTACTTGCGGGCGTAGCGGAGGAAGAGCGCGCCATGGCCGTCCTCGCTGTCGGCGAGCCGGGCGTAGAAGTCGCGCAGCTCCGGGTCGGGCAGGTTCACGGAAAGCAGTCGCAGGCGCTCCTCGCTGCGCAGCTCGATCAGCGCCGAGACCAGCAGCCGGTCCAGGAGCCGCTCGCGCTGCGGCTGGCGGACCTGCGCCTGCAGCCCCTGCGCGTAGGGGTCGCCCCGGTCGCGGCCCAGGGTCAGTCCACGCTTCTCGAGAATTGCCAGCACCTGGGTCAGGTGCGTCGCCTCCTCGCGCGCGAGCCGCGCCATGGCGCGCGCCAGCCCCGGCACGTCGGGAAACGCCGCCAGCATTGAAAGCGCGTGCGCCGCTGCCTTCTTTTCGCAGTGCGCGTGGTCGATGAGCACTTCGTCGAAGCGCTCGAGTGCCTGGCGAATCCATTCGGGCGAAGTCGGGCAGAGGAGCGTCACTTGGGCCAGTGCGGCTAGCACGCAACGCCTGGCGGAGCAATACTGACGGTCATGCGAATCGGCGTTCTATCAGACACGCATGGCCTCTTGCGGCCCGAGGTCTATGCAGCCTTCGCCGGCGTAGACCATATCCTTCACGCTGGCGACATCGGGTCGACCGAGGTTCTGGACGAGCTGCGCGCCATCGCGCCCGTCACCGCCGTGGCGGGCAACATCGACGGCTTTGTCTGCGGCGACGCGGGCGAGACAGCGCGGGTGACGCTCGGGGGCGTGCGCTTTTTCCTGACGCACATCCTCGACCGGCCGCACCAGCCGCGCCGCGAGGTGCTGGAGGACTTGCGGCGCGCGCCGGCCGATGTGGTCGTCTTCGGGCACAGCCATTTGCCGCACGACGAGACCTGCAATGCAATTCGCTACCTGAATCCGGCCAGCGCAGGCCCGCGGCGCTTCGATTACCCCGTCTCAGTGGCGCTGATCGAGGACGGCAAGATCCGGCATGTGGCGCTCGACGCGCGCTCGCAGGCGGGGCTGGCAAAGCACATGAACCAGCTCTCGCGAAATCAGTAATAGATGAGGTTGAGCTGCAGGCCGATGGTCTCGATATTGAGAGTCGCGCTGCCACCGCCAGCGACGTTGCCCGACAGGCTGGCATGACGATAGAAAAGCTCAGGCCCGAGATAGAGACCGGGAGAGAGCTTGAACTCGATACCGAGTCCGCCATTCCCGGCGAGGCCAAGACCATTCAAATCGCCGCCGTCGAACGGGACCGGTCCGATGCCGAGACCGATGCCGCCCCGGCCGTAGACGCCGACCGAGTTCGAGACATAGAGGTGGTACTGGACATCGACTGAAATCTGCAGGTCGTGGAGCGCGCGGCCGTTGACGGTGGCGCCGTCATAAGCGCCCGACAGATAGACTTGAATCCCGGGATTGAAGCTGTAGCCCAGCCGCGCCTCGCCGTCGTACCCGAAGCCGTTGCCATAGTCGCTGAGGAGCAGCGCGCCGCCGCCGCCGAGCGCGGCGTACACGCCCTGGAGCGGTGGGTGCGAGTCCGTCTCTTCATAAGGGCGGGAGCCAAGCCTGTCCGCAAAAGCGGGGGCCGAAGCAAGCAGCAGCGCAATCGCAAGTCGATTCATACGCCGCAGGATAAAACAATCTGGGGACACCCTACGCATTTGTTGTCCGCGGCTGGCCGGCTCGAAATGCGTAGGGTGTCCCCGGTTTCCTTTCACGGGCGATGCAGCAGGAAGACATCGCCTGCGTGGGCGCCGGTGTGGCGGGCGGGCAGCGTGGCCCCCAGCGCTTCGAGAACGCGGGTGGAAGCAAAGTCTGCCAGCGCGCGCTCGGGCTCGAGTCCGCGCGTCACGGCCTCGTCCCAGGTGGCGCCGGTCACGACCGCGCCTGCGGCATTGGTCGCGCCATCGCGCCCGTCGGTGCCGGCGGCGAGGAAGACCGCTGAAGGCTCGCCGCGAAGTTCGCGCGCCAGCAGGAGGGCGAGGTGCTGCGAGCGGCCGCCCGGCGGTGCGGACAAAGGGATGCGTATGTCCGGTTCACCCGATGCGACCACGAAGCCGCGGGCCTGGGCGAACTTCCGCGCCAGCGCCTCGAGGGGTCCGTGCACCGGCGCCATGAGGATGCGCGCGCCCCGCTGCTCCGCCACCAGCGCGGCCGAGCGCATGTCGCAAATGGCGACGTGCTCGACGAAATCCGCGGGGTCGCCCGGCTTGAGCGTCTCGACGAAAGGAAGGTCCGGCAGGCCGAGCCGGCGCGCGATCTCGACGGCCTGCTCGCGCGTGGACGGGTCGGCCGCCGAAGGTCCGCTCGCCACCGCCGGGAAGCCACCGAGCGGCACATCGACCGCGACCAGCGCCCGCGCGGTCCGGATGCCTGCTGCATGCAGCGCCCGCGCGAGCCCGCCGCCCTTCAGCCGCGAGAGGTGCTTGCGGACGACATTCATCTCCTCGATGGGCGCGCCCGATCGCACCAGCGCCGTATTGATTTCCCTCAGGCGCTGCAGCGTGACGCCGTCGATCGGCACCTCCGCCAGCGAAGAGCCGCCACCGCTGATCAGGATGAGAGCCGGCCGGTCCGCCGCGCGGGCCGCCGCCAGCAACGCCTCGCCCGCCTCCAGCGAGCCTTGGTCCGG
>JANYKT010000073.1 GCA_025358085.1 Deltaproteobacteria bacterium
CCGCGAAGTCGCCTGCGGCCGCCACACCGCGCGGTCGCGTTCCCCGCGGGCGACGGTGAGCTGCCGCAGCAACTCATTCGCGGTGGGTTCGCCTTCGCGCAGCGCGCGCGCAGCCTGGATGCGCGCGCGTGGGTCGTCGGCCTCCTGGGCCGCGGCGCGCAACGAGAGCAAGGTCACCGCGATCAGCACGAGTCTGTTCAAGCAAGCTCCTGTCCATTCACGGGACCCGCGAGCGGAGGCGGCGCTCACGCGATCCAGAGAGTCTTGGCGTTGGTAAATTCGCGGATGCCTTCGCCCGACAGCTCGCGGCCGTACCCGCTGGACTTGACGCCGCCAAACGGCAGGCGCGGGTCGGACTTGACCATGCCATTGATGAAGACTTGGCCAGCGTCGAGCTCGTTGCAGAGCCGCTCCTGCTCCTGCTCGTCGCGCGTGAAGGCCGCCGAGCCAAGCCCGAACGGTGTGTCGTTGGCCAGCTCGATCGCGTGGTCCAGATCGCGCGCGCGCACCAGGGTCGCCACGGGACCGAAGATCTCCTCGCGCCAGGCGGTCACGTCTCCGGGCGTGAGCGCGAGCACGGTGGGCGCGTAAAAGAAGCCGCGCCGGTCGAGCTTGTGCCCGCCAGTGAGCGCCTTCGCTCCCTGCGAAAGGCTGCGCTTCACCTGGTCGTCTACGTCGTCGAGACCCTGCTTCGACGCGACCGGGCCCAGCTCAGTCTGGTCGTCCGCGGGGTCGCCGACTCTCAGCGCTGCCATCTTCGCCACAAACGCCTCTTCAAACCTTTCCGCGATGCGTTCGTGGACGATGAACCGCTTGGCCGCGATGCAGCTCTGTCCGGCGTTCTGCACGCGCGCCTTTACCGCGGTGTCGACCGCTTTCTCGAGATCTGCGCTCGGCATCACCACGAAGGGGTCGCTCCCGCCCAGCTCCAGCACGACCTTCTTCAGGTGCTCGCCCGCGGCCTGCGCGAGGCTCCTGCCCGCACCCTCGCTCCCGGTCAGCGTGCCCGCCTTCACGCGCGGGTCGCCGATGATCTGCGCCACGCGCTTGCTTTCGATGAGCAGCGTCTGGAAGCAGCCATCAGGCAGGCCCGCCTGGAGAAAGATGGACTCAATGGCGAGCGCGGTCTGCGGAACGTTCGATGCATGCTTGAGCAGGCCGACGTTGCCCGCCATCAGAGCGGGCGCGGCGAAGCGGAAGACCTGCCAGAAGGGAAAGTTCCACGGCATCACCGCCAGCACCGGCCCGAGCGGCTGGTGGCGCACCAGCGAGCGCGCAGCGTCGGTGGCGATGCTCCTGTCGGCGAGGTGCTCCTGCGCGTGGTCGGCGTAATAGCGGCACGCACTGGCGCACTTTTCAACCTCGCCGATTCCGGCCTTGTGCAGCTTGCCCATCTCGAGCGTCATGAGCTTTGACAGCTCTTCCTTGCGCTGGTCGAGCACGTCGGCGGCCTTGTGGAGCAGCGCGGCGCGCTCGGCAAAGCTGCGCTTGCGCCAGTCGCGGAAAACCTTGTCGGCCTTCGCCAGCCGAACCTCCACCTGGGCTGCCGTCTGCGCGTCGAAGGTCCGGACTATTTCGCCAGTGTAAGGATTCGTACTCGCGATATTCATGGTCCCTCGAGGTTAGCGAGGTCTAGCAGGATTCGCATTACCTCCGCGAAGGAGCGGGCGATCCAGGTCGGACCGGCCGAGCGCAAGGTTGCCTCCTCCATCGCACCATAGGTCACGCTGATGCAGCGAACGCCGGCCCCGCGTGCCATCCATAGATCATGCGTGGTGTCGCCGACCACGACCGCGTCGTCCGGCTTGAGGCCCAGCTCGCCAAGGACCAGCAGCGCGAGATCGGGCGCGGGCTTGGGACGAAGGACGCGGTCATATCCGGCGACCACTTCCATATAGGGGCGCAGGCCTGCCATGTCGACGTTGGTGTCGGCACCCG
The DNA here is from genome assembly GCA_025358085.1 of Deltaproteobacteria bacterium. Taxonomy (GTDB): domain Bacteria; phylum Myxococcota; class Myxococcia; order Myxococcales; family 40CM-4-68-19; genus JANYKT01. The sequence continues at coordinate 1,939 of JANYKT010000073.1, forward strand.
ACTGGGCTTTACCGGTCGCGACGGCCTGGCGCACGCCGCGTGCCTGGAGCGCCTGCACGCCCTCAATCACGCCGGGAAAGACGAGCATCTGGATCTGCGGATTGACGACCGCACGCCAGCGCACGCGATATCGCTCGACCGCTTCGGCGACGAGTGCGTGGTCGGGAGGCAGGTCGAGCAGCTCACCGAGGGCCACCGGGAGCGGCAACCCGATTCCGGCGCGGATGGCTTCCGCATCAATGTTGGCGCGCCCCAGCTCGCGCAGCACCTGCGCCGCGGTCTCCACGATGACGCGCGGAGTGTCGATGAGCGTGCCGTCCAGGTCCCAGATGACTGCTTTCATCGGCGTATCTTATCAGCGCATTCCCGCGGCGCCTGCTGCGCGCGGTCCGGCGCACGCTCTCCCGGCTCTGCTACTACCCGGCTCTGCTACTACCCGGCTCTTCTACTACCCGGCTCTGCTGCTACCCCGGCGTGCGCACCGGAGTTGGCGCGCCGTTATCTATGGCGCATGAAATTGAGCGTTCTCGATCAAGCGCCCATCTCCGAGGGCTTCAGCCCGGGAGATGCCCTGCGGAACAGCGTCGACCTTTCGCGCCGGTGCGATGCGCTCGGCTATCACCGCTATTGGGTGGCCGAACACCACGGGACGCCGGCGCTGGCCTGCACCAGCCCCGAGGCGCTCATTGGCCCGATTGCCGCGTTGACCTCGCGCATCCGCGTCGGCAGCGGCGGCGTGATGTTGCCGCATTACTCGCCATTCAAGGTCGCAGAGACGTTCTGTCTATTGAGCAGCTTGTATCCGGGGCGGATCGATCTGGGCCTGGGCCGCGCTTCCGGCACCGACCCGCGCACCTCGCTTGCGCTGCAGCGCGACCGCACGGAGCAGGCTCCTGATGATTTCCCGCAGCAACTCGCCGAGCTGCTTGCCTATCTATCCTGTTCAATTCCCGCGCAGCATCCCTTTGCGCGGCAGGGCGAGGTGATTGCGCAGCTCTTGAAGCCTGAGCCCTGGCTTCTGGGCAGCTCTCCGCAGAGCGCGATCTGGGCCGCACAGCTGGGCCTGCCCTACGCCTTTGCTGATTTCATCAATCCCGAGGGCGCGGCCTATGCGGAGATGTATCGCGAGCAATTCAAACCATCGGCAACGCTCCTGGTACCGCGCGTGATCGTCGCGGCCTGGGCGCTCGCGGCCGACACTGATGCTGAGGCGGAGCGACTTGCATCCTCCAGCCGGATGCTCTTTCAGCTCTTCCGCGCGGGCCGGCTGATTCCAGTGCCGCCGGTCGCGCGCGCTCTCGAGTTCCTGGCCGCAAATCCGACCGGTCCTTCCCGACGCTCCTTCGTCGGCTCGCCGGGAAAAGTGCGCGCCGGCCTGGAATCCCTCGCCGCTGAATACGGCGCCGAAGAAATCATGGTCGTCACCATCACTCACGATCACGCAGCGCGCTGCCGCTCCTACGAACTCCTCGCCTAATATGGGGACACCATACTGATTTCCTGCCAACCGTCGCCTACTCGACGAAAAGAATCAGTATGGTGTCCCCATATTAGTGGAAGTCGCGTGAGCGCAGCTCTTTGCCGAGAGCGTCGTGCATGGTCCAGAAGCGATCGGCCTTCAGGCTGGTGACGCCGTCATAATGCTCGAGGCGGCCTTCGACGATGAGCAGCGCGGAGGCCAGCACCGTCGTGCGATTGGCTTCGAAGGTCTGCGGGTCGATGACGATATTAGCGATGCCGCTCTCGTCTTCCAGCGAGAGAAAGACGAACCCCTTGGCGGTGCCGGGCCGCTGCCGCACGATGCAGAGACCACCCGTGCGCACGCGGCGGCCCGCCGGTAATTTCGGCAATGCGCCGGCGGCATGAACTCCGAGCTTCGTCAACCGGGCGCGCTCCAGCGCCACCGGGTGCGGGCCGACGGTGAGGCCGGTGCCGCGCAGATCCGCGGCGACGCGCTGGCGCAGATCCATCTCGGGCAATGGCGAAACCGCTTCCTCCCGCGGCTCCACGCGCGCGAACAATCCAGCGCCGCGGCGCGAGGCAGCCTCGGCTTGCCAGAGTGCCGCGCGACGGGTGGCGGGAGGCTCGCCCGGCCGCGCGGGGAGGCTGGCCAAGGCACCGATCTCCGCCAGGGCGGTGAGCTCGTCGCGCCGCAATCCCGCACGGGCGGCGAAATCGGAGATGCTCGCGAACGCCCCGTCGGCGCGAGCGGCCACCACGCGCAGGCCCGCCTGCTCCCGCAGCCCGCGCACGTAGCGCAGGCCCATTCGAAGGCAAAGCTCCTCCTCGGGGCCAGCGCGCTCCAGCGTGCAGAGCCAGTCAGACCGCGCGGCGTCGACCGCCTTCACCCGCACCCCGCGGCGCTGCGCATCCTTGACCAGCGTCGCGGGGCTATAGAAACCCATCGGCCAGCAATTGAGCATCGCGGCATAGAACGCGAGCGGATGATGAACTTTAAGATAGGCGCTGGCATAGACGAGCAAGGCGAACGACGCCGCGTGGCTCTCGGGGAATCCATATAAGGCAAAGGCGGTGATACCGCGCACGATCTCGTCCTGCGCCGGCGCCGCGATTCCATTCGAGGTCATCCCCGCGCGCAGTCGGGATTCAATGACTTTCATTCGCTCCACCGAGCGCTTGCTGCCCATGGCGCGGCGCAGCTCGTCGGCTTCCCCGCCGGTAAAGTTACCCGCCACCATGGCAATTCGCATCAATTGCTCCTGAAACAGCGGGATACCAAGGGTTCGCTCCAGCACCGGCCACAGCGCTGGATGCGGCACGGTGATCTTCTGCCGGCCCGCGCGCCGCTCCAGATAAGGATTGACCATCTGGCCGACGATCGGCCCTGGCCGGATGATCGCGACCTCGACCACGATGTCGTAGAAGCAGGTGGGCCGCATGCGCGGGAGCGTAGCCATCTGCGCGCGCGACTCCACCTGGAACACGCCCACGGTATCGGCCTTCTGCAACAGGTCATAGACGCCGGGGTCGCCCGCGGGCAGCTGCGCGAGATCGACCTCGACGCCTTCGTGCGCGCGGATGAGCGGCAGCGCCTGCTCCAGCACCGACATCATTCCCAGACCGAGCAGATCCACTTTGATGATGCCCAAGTCGGCACAGTCGTCTTTGTCCCATTGCACGACCGTGCGGCCGGGCATCGAGGCGGGCTCGAGCGGGACAATCTCGTCGAGCCGGCCCTGCGCGATGATCATTCCGCCTGAGTGCTGGCCCAGGTGCCGCGGCAATCCAGCGATCTGCTGGCAGAGCTGCAGGTAGAGCGTGACCCGGCGGTCGTCGGTGCTCAGGCCCGCCTCTCGCGCGCGGTGCTCGAGCGTATCCAGGTCCGTGGTGAACTCGAAATGAGGCAATAGACCGGCGAGCCGCTCCAGCTCCTGCTGCGGGAGGCCCAGCACCTTGCCGATCTCGCGGGAGGCCGAGCGCGCGCGATAAGTAATCACGTTCGCCGTCATGGCCGCGCCGCGCGCGCCGAAGCGCTGATAGACGTGCTGAATCACCTTCTCGCGCTGGTCGCCACTCGGCAGATCGAGATCGATATCGGGCCACGACTTTTGCCCGTTCATATCGCTGCGCTCTTCACTCAGGAAGCGCTCGAAGAGGAGACCCATGCCGACCGGATCCACCGCGGTAATGCCGAGCGAATAGCAGACCGCGCTGTTGGCAGCCGAGCCGCGGCCCTGCGCGAGGATCTTCTCCTCGGCGCAGAAGAGCACCAGGTCATGGACGATGAGGAAGTAGCCGGCGAGGCCGAGCTTGCCGATGAGCTGCAGCTCGCGCTCGATCTGCGCGATGGCTTTGGGCCAGCGCGGGGAGTGCATACCGCCGTAGCGGCGCTTCGCGCCCTCGACGGTGCGGTGCCACAGCTCGCCGTCGAGGGTGGTGGCGAACTGCAGGCGCGGCTCGGGGAATCGATAGTCGAGATCGCCGAGCGTATAGGCGCAGCGCTCAGCAATGAGCCTGGTATTGGCGATGGCGTCGGGGAGGTCGCGGAAGTCGTGCGCGAGCGCGCGCGGCGGACGGACGTGGCGTTCGGCGTTGCGGGACAGCAGGCGGCCCGCGCCATCGAGCGTGACGCCTTCGCGGATGCAGGTGAGCGCGTCGTACAGCGGCTTGCCGCTGGCCGAGGCGTGGCGGATGCCGCCGCCAGCCACCAGGCGCACACCTCGCGCTTGAGCAGCGTCGATGCGGCGGCGGTTGTCGCGCTCCTCGCGCGGGTCGAGGTGGCGCTGCACCTCGGCGAAGAGCTGCCGCGTGCCGAGCGTTCCGGCGAGCGCCACCAGCTGCGCGGGCGTGCCGTTGCTGAGGGCGATGAGGCCCTGGCGCAGGTCGAACAGCTGCGCGGGGGTGACCTGGCAGCGGGTCTTTCCTTGCGCGGGGCCGTCGCGGTTCTCGCTGCCGTCGCGCTTCTCGCTGCCGTCGCGCTTCTTGCTGCTCCGTCCGCGCCTGGAATTTTCGCTGCTCTTCGCGGATCCAGCCTGCTCGCGGTCCTGGTGGCCGAGCGTCAGCAGACGGCAAAGGTTCCGATAGCCCTCGCGGTGTTCGCACAGCAGCACGACAGAGCCCGCACCCACGACATCGATCTCGGCGCCGACGATGGGCCGAATCCCCGCGCGCTTCGCTGCCAGGTGGAAGCGCGGCGCGCCGTAAAGCCCGCCCACATCCGCGACGCCGAAAGTGGCGTGGCCCGCGCTGGCGGCGGCCGAGGCCAGATCTTCGGGCAGCGACGAGGCGCGCAGAAAAGAGAAAGCGCTGCGCGCATTGAGCTCGACATAGTCGCACGCAGCCGGTGCCAGGGGCCGCGCGCGCGCAGGCAGTTCGGACCGCGCTGGCCGCCGCAGGTCGCGCAGCGGAATCACCACTCCCTTGACGTGTCCGGGCGCCACTTCTCCGCTCGCCGGTCCCGCGTCTTGATTGCCGCGCCGGGCCGTATTGCTGCTCTTCGCCGCGGCCACCAGCGCGGGCTCGCGCTCCAGCGTTTTCGCATCCCGCGCGGCGCTCAGCTCCCGCGCCGCGGCCGGTGCAGGCTCGCGCTCCAGCGCCTTCGCATCCCGCGCGGCGCTCAGCTCTCGCGCGGAGAGGGGGCCCAGCCGAGGGCCGCTCTCGTCCTCCAGCCCGAACGGTGCGAGCGAGCGCTGCGGCGCAGGCGTCTGCACCAGATCGTCCTGGGCATAGGGGCCGAGACGCGCCGCAAGCGGCGTACCGATGGCATCCTCGATGAGGCATGAGTCGTGCGGCTTGCGTGGGTCGCTTCCCCCTCGATCGCGACGCGTCCGTCGGTTCACGGGCGGCCCCCGCTGTCCGGCGCGGCAGCAGGCGCTCCTTCACCCGCGGTGCGGTGCGAGGCCCCGCGGTGGCGCTGCCGTCCCAGCCAGACGCTCCGCGTGGGCGACTTGCGGCGACCCAGCGATTCACTTCGCGAGCGCGCTCGGCTGGTCCCCCGGCGGCGTGGCAGCATCGAGGCTGAGCGGCTGGCTGTGGCAGGCTGTGGCGGCTGCATGCCGGCTCAACTCGACCCCAGCCAGCCGGTGCGAAGCAGCCAGGTCCTGGGCCCCAGAACCGGCGCGCCCGGCCCCGGCGAAGCGGCGAGGAACCGGACGGAGCTGAATGGATCAATGAAGGTCGAAGCGACCTGCTCGCCCCACGCCCGCGCATGGTGGGCAAAGTTGGTCAGCACGTAGCGCAGGGCCCGCGCCGCCTCGCGCGGCGTCTTCAGCACGTGCGCATGGTACCGGTCGCCGAAGACGCAGCCCTTGCGGCTCATCATCCGGTTGAGCGCCCGGGTGAGGCGCACCTGGAGCCCCTTCATCCCGCGCGCGAGCGACTCTTTTCCTTCGGTCTCGACGAGCAGGTGCAGGTGATTGCCCTGCACCGAGTAGTGGACGAGCCGGAAGCCGAACCGCTCGCGGCCAGCGAGGAAAGCGCTCTCCAGCACCCGCAGCGCGCGGTGGCTGCGCAGGTTCCAGCACCCCTTTGCGACTCGCACCGTGGCGTGGACCGGATGCCGCGAGGCGATCTCAGCGCGACGCAGGTGGGGCATGCCCGAGGCCTTGGAGCGCTTTCGGCCTGCGCCGGCGCGCTTTCCTCCCCAAGCGTGAAAGTCCAGCGCGGCTTGCATTACTTGATTATAGCGTACATGTTGGACAAGTCAATCCAGCAACCCTGATCCAGCAAGATTCGTGACCAAGAGCCTGACAATTCGCCTTGCGCGGCAATGACGCATCCCACCCGCGAATCTCTGTTGCCCGGCCACCGGTAACTTCCGCAGCAACGCAGGAGTTTGAGCGCCCGACAGGCAAAGAAGGCCTTCGACGAAGTGAGCGCAGCCGCACTGGCCGGATGGACGGGCCGCGATGAGAGATTCGTTCGGCGGACGGCCGCGGTGAAAAATGCGCTCGGCCGCGGCCCTGGCCACCAGCCTTGGCGGGCTCGTCCAGGGCACGCTCGTCGCCTGCGTCGCTTCAGTCCTAGTCATAGACAGCCTCGATCCACCACGCGGAGCTGTGCAGCTCGCGCGAGGCGCGCAGCAACAGCCCGCCGGCGAGTTCCAGGTCGAACGAGTCGAGCGCGAGCGGCGCGTCCGTCCACCACTCGGCCATGGTGCGCCACGGTCCCGCGCTGGCGATCACGCGGCCGCCCAGCGCGCCCTCGCCGATGACCAGCAGCGGGTTGCCCGCCTCGTCGCAGCGCACTTCGGTCTCGCGCGGCGGGCGCAGCGCGCGCGCAGCCAGCGAGACCTGCGCCGCCTGTCGCTCGGGAAAGAGCGCGGCTGGCGGCGGCGCAAATCGCCCCACGGAAGCGGCGAACGGCGCCCAGCGATCGGGCGCCAGGGCCTGTCCCACGCGCCCCGGCCCCACCAGCGCCGAGAGCCGCGCCACCGCCGTTGTCAGCTGGGTGGGACTGGCCGAGCGGGCACCGAAGAGCGGCAGCTGCTCGAGCACCTCGCGCACCGGGAGCGCCGCGAGCCGCACCGCGCAGACGCCGCTCGCAGGCGGCGCGCCCTCGACGGTCAGGCGCAGGAGCTGCAGCAGCGACGAGACCTCGCGCGTGGGGCCGGCCAGGTCGAGCGCGCGTTCGTCCCACGATCCGTCCGAGAGGCGCAGCTGCAACGAGAGCTCGCGCGCCATCAGCCCCCGCGCCGACAGCCGCGCGCAGAGCCGGTCCAGGAGCGCCTTCCAGACGAAGAGCAGCGGCTCGAGCGTGCCTGCATCCCACTCGAGCTCCTCGCCTTCTTCGTAGCGCTCGGGTGCCCTGACCGGCGCAAGCGCAGCCGCGTCCTCGCCGCGCGCGAGCCGCAGGAGCCGCGCCGCTTCCGGCCCGAGCCGTGCGGCCAGCGGACCGGGCGGCAGCCGAGCCATGTCGCCCAGTGTCTGCAGGCCGAAGCGGTGCAGCGCCTGCAGCAGATCGCCGCCGATCTCGAGCGCGAGCAGCGGCAGCGAGGCGAGAAACTCGCGCTGGTCCTCGGCCGCGACGACGCGGAAGGCGCCGCCGCCCACGCCGCTGCGCGTGGGTTCGAGCACCAGATCGCCCTCGGCTGCGCGTGCAGCCAGCCGTGCCGCCACCTTGCCAGAGGCCACCCCGACCGCGGCGCAAAGGCCGACGTGCTCGGCGGCAAGCACCAGCGCGCGCGCCACCGCCCGCTCGTCGCCGACCAGCGTTTCGAGGCCCGAGATGTCGAGATAGACGAGCCCCGGTTCGGCCTCTTCGAAGCGCGGCGAGAGCGACACCGCCGCCTCGACCGCGGCCTGCGCGGCGGCCCGCATGCGCTCGGGCGAAGCCTGGCGCGCGATCAGGCCAGGACAAAGCGCGCGCGCCTCGGTGAGTGTCTGCCCCGGCTCGACACCGACGGCGACCGGCGTGGCGCCGAGCACGTGCGCGCGACCACCCAGATCGCTGCCAGCCTGCACCACCGCGAGCGGGACCCCGCACAGCTGTGGCTCGGCGCGCAGCGTGGCGAAGAGCGGCAGCTGCGGAACATGAAGGCAGGCGATGCGCGGCATGGGTGGCTTCAGCTCACGACGGGCGCCGACACTGCGGTGACTTGATTGCTCGCTACGGCTGGTATCAACTCGACGGCTGGTATCAACTCGATAGCTGATATCAAATCGATAGCTGGCGTAAACTCAATAGCTAAAATGAATTTACCGAAAGTAATCAGCGCATCTGTTTTGAACTCAGCATCTGCTTTGAACTCAATCGTTGCGGCAAAACCGATCACCACTGCGGACTCAACAGCTCTACCTGAATCAGCGGCCAGCCTTGACTCACCGCCTGTCCTGGCCCCAGGAATCGTCGTGAACTTGATCGCGGACGTGACCCCGCATTCAATCATCCCCCCAGGCTCAACAGCGGCCAGGGACGCAACGGTTGCCATGAAATCGGCAGCGGCCTTCGACGCAGGCTCCGTCTTGCCGTCAATCCCTGGTGCAAACGCAAACCCAATCGCTACCGCGAAATCGACAGCTGAATTCAAAGCAGTGGCTGTCCTGCATCCGGCAGTGATTCTGGACGACTCACTCTCCGTCCTGGACTGATTCATTGCTGCGAATTCAAACACCACCGCGCGCCCGGCAGCCGCCCGGGACTCAGTGTTTGTCCCGGACCCAGCGCCGGGGCGGGCCGACGAACTCTGCAAGAACCGGCGGCGCGGCATGGTCACGCGACCGGCAAAGAGAGCGCGATGGGTCCCGATGGCGCCAGGCGCTTGTGGCGCGCCACCGCGCCCACCGCTGAACCGCCGCGCAGGAAACGGCCCGGCGCGCCCGGCCGGCCTTCCCACAGCGCAGGGCCGCGCTCGAGCTCGACGGTAGCCAGGGCGAACGCTCCCGCCTGCGACTCGCGCACCAGCACCAGGAGCACGCCGCCGTGCTTCTCGGCCCTGCGCGCAAGCCGCGCCCAGGGCGACCCTCCGGGCGTGGAGTTCTGCCTGCGCGCCTCGAAGCGAACCAGCCGCACCTGGCCCACCTGCCCCGGCGGAGCCTTGCGCTTTGCGAAAGCGATCTCGCCCAGGTCCACCGCCACCAGCGCGAAGCGCGCCTCGAGCGCGATCTCGGCGGCCCGCAGCGCCTGCAGCGGATCGCGCGGGCGCACCCAGAGCAGGCGCCGCAGATCGATGCCGGCATGCGCGGGGTCGAAGGAGTCGGCCGGATCGATCAGGGCGCACAGCTCGCCCGAGCGAGTCGCCGAGCCCAGCGCCGCGCGCAGGAGCGCCGTCCCCCCCGCGCCCGCGGGAGCGACCAGTTCGTGCAGGTGGCCGCGCACCAGCCCCCCTCCGAGCGCTGTGTCGAGCGCCGCGACCCCGGTGGGCAAGAGCAGCGCCGGTGCGGGCAACAGCGCCCGGCGGACCTGCCCCGTGCGCAACAATTCCTCGAGCGCCTGCGGGTCTTTTTCGAAGCGGCGAAGGGGGAGCGGCACGGGAGCAATCTAGCTAAACATGCGTTCAGGTGCAAGCCTTACGGAAATGAGCCCGCCCGCGCCCAGTGCGGCCCGGATCCATTCAAGAGATCGGCAGGGCATTCTACCAGCGGGGTCTGACACCGCCTGCCCGCTGCCACTTTCACAGCACATTCCTGGCCGCTTGAATCACCGGGATTATCGAATATATCGATACGGTTGACAGCGCTTGGGGCCTTCCCTGCTCGCGGCGTTACCGCCACCTCCACCAGAGGTGCGCGGCTGCTAGTGCACTGCGCTCCCGCAGCCCCCATCGAGGACTCAGGCGAGGTGCCCCCCCCGCATCGTAGCGACGCCTGACAGCCCATGAGAAGGCCTCGTGGGCTGCTTCACGTCCTCAGGGACCTTCTTGCTATTTGCAGTAAACTGCGGGTGCCTTGAGGGAACTCGGATCCGGGAACGTGTACCAGCCTCCGAACGCGCTCGAGGGCAGGTCGGTGAACCACTGCCAGAGCACGAGCTGCTGCAGATGGTAGGTGACCCCGGCAATCGTTACGAGGACCGTCGGAAAGTCTGGGAAGGTGGGGCCGTTGCCCTGTGGATCGCCAACCTCGAGCATGTTGTTTCCCGAGCAGCCGCTCTGTGCGTCGCTCGCCGGCGGGTAGCTCCACGTGGGGACCACGTTGTTGACGAACGGGTCGTTCATCCACTCGAGGAGCTCGTGATTGAACGTGCTGACGTCGGCGAACAGCGGATCCACTTGCGTCGGGTCGAGCCAGCTCGTGTACGCGTACGTTTGAAGTGCGGTAGTGACTCCCTGGCCCGGAATCGCGAACGCCGAGTGGTATCCAAGCGCCTGGGCGGTAACATCGCCGGTGACGAAAACAGGGAGCTCGTCGGGACCGATGTCGATAAACTGCAGAATCGTGCGGATCTGCGAGTCCATGAAATCGATCAGCACGTCGCCGGTCCAATAGGTGCCGAGTTGGGCGAGGGCGGTACCGGTCTGGGGCGTGACCTCGATGTCGATGGTCCGCGTTACCACCGGACCGGCCATCCGCACATGCCACGAATGATCGTCGCCCATCTGGTTCCAGAAGGCCGCCCGCTGCATCTGGTCGCCAAACTGGCCAAACCCGTTGGGGTATTGGGCCTCCTCATAGAGCGGCGAACCGACGATGTTTTTGACCGCGGGAGCGGGATCGAACGAGTGATTGACGTCCTGGTTTGGTCCGAAGCCGACGAAGTTCATCCGTAGCGGAATGATCACCGAGCGAAATTGCGACGAGCGCCCAGTGGCGGGGGGATGGCCCACCATGGTGAATGGATAGGTCGCGCCATTGACCGAGAAGGAAGAACTGAAGTGCGGAAACGACGCGCCGCGCTTTTCATCACGGTCGGTTTCGGCCTTGTCCACGCCTCCGCGCACCTTGTACCCAAGAGCTCGCAGATGCCGCGAGAGCTCGGCGCGGCTCGCGAACTGCTGAACGGCCTGGGTCGTCTGTCCGCGAGTGTCTGTGGCAGCTGCGGCCACCAACGGCAGGAGGAGAGCGGTGAGCAGGGGAAACGCGCGTTGAATCAACATGGGACCTCGAATTGGCGAGTGGACGAGGACCCGTCCACTCAGTCGCATACTTCCCTCCAATCGGCTCTCCGTCAATCCCGCGAGGGCACCTGTTCTTCGAGGCCAGATCGCGTGCAAGCACCGTTGAAGCACAAGCAGCCGTCGGAGGGCGGGATGTTCAGCCAGTTGTTGTTGATCAGCCCCGAATTGGCTAGGTTGCCGCGCTCCCCACCCCCGAGGTTCCAGAAATGAAGGCACGCCTCTGTCTCGCCATCGCTCTCGCCGCCGCCGCCTGCAGCAAGGGCGAAGACATCAACAAGCAGCCCACCTTTATTTCCGGACCGATGGTCACCAAGACCTACGACGGAACCACCAACGACCTGCTCACCGGCGGCCTCGGCAAGACCGAGCTCGGCAAAGCTGCCCACGTCTTCACTTACGCCGACCCGCTCAATCCCACCGCCGCCGAGCTGCGCAGCAGGGTCATCTTCGTAAACTACCGCGCGCTGGTCGACTCCTCCGCCAACGGCGGCTACGGCACCTTCTGGGGCCCGAACGTCGACAAGGACGGAAACGTCACCACTAGTGAGGGCTTGATCGCAGGCGACGAGACCCTCGCCTTCGCCGACGACGGCACCGGCAAGTTGAACGTCAGCATGATGGTCCAGGTCCCCCAGAGCTTCGACAAGAACAACCCGTGCATCGTCACCGGCACCTCCTCGGGCTCGCGCGGCGTTTACGGTGCCATCGCTACTGCCGGCGAGTGGGGCCTCAAGCACGGCTGCGCCGTCGCGTATACCGACAAGGGCAGCGGCAACGGCGCGCACGACCTCGCGAACAACACCATCAACATCATTACCGGCGAGCGTCAGGACGCGGCGGCGGCGGGCAAGAACTCCATCTTCACCGCAACGCTCACGGACGCCGATCGCGCGACGTTCAACACCAACTTCCCTAATCGCTTTGCTTTCAAGCACGCGCACTCGCAGCAGAACCCCGAGAAGGACTGGGGCACCAACACGCTGCAGGCCGTGCAGCTCGCGTACTTCGTGATCAATGAGAAGTACGGGACCCTGGCGAGCGACGGAAAGCGGCACCTCAACACCTTCACGCCGAAGAACACCATCGTCATCGCCTCCAGCGTGTCGAACGGCGCCGGCGCCGCGCTGGCAGCAGGCGAGCAGGACACGACCGGCCTCATCGGCGGCATCGTCGCCGGGGAACCGCAGGCGCAGATCGCGCCCAATGCAGCCATCATCAAGCGCGGCGCCACTGCGGTGGCGTCGAGCGGGAAGTCGCTCTTCGACTACGGCACCATTGCGAATCTCTACCAGCCGTGCGCGGCGCTCGCGCCCGGCCAATACAAGTTCGCGATCTATTCGGGGGCCCTGCAAACGAATTTGCAGAATCGCTGCGACGGGCTGAGCAAGAAGGGTCTGCTCACCGCCGCCGCCCAAACGCAGCCGGACCAAGCCAATGAAGCCCTCGCGAAGCTCGTCGCGGCCGGATGGGACCCCGACTCGGCGCCGCTGCAGGGGTCGCATTACCTCGCCCCCGCCACGCTCCAGGTCGCGCTCACGTACGCGAACGCGTACGGCAAGTTCAGCGTCGCCGACAACCTTTGCAACTACAGCTTCGCGGCCCCCACCGGGCTGAACAGTTCCCCCGGCCCGCTCGCGGCCACGCCCTTGGGCGCCAACGCAGAGGCGCAGATCTTCGCCAACGGCAACGGCATCCCCGACACCGCCGGCATCACCATCATGTCGAACAAGGGCGCGACCAACGGCGGCGCCATCCGCTACACGCTTGCGACCTCGCCGAGCACCTCGCTGACCGACTACGACCTCGACGGCGCGCTCTGCCTGCGATCGCTCGCGACCGGCAAGGACGTGACCGGCGCAGCTCTCACCGGGGATCTATTGGCGCAGTCGCAGCGGGTCCAGGCGGGCATCGCGGCGGTCCAGCGCAGCGGCAACCTCCACGGCAAGCCGACCATCCTCGTGCAGGGCCGCTCGGACACGCTGGTGCCCATCAATCACGCCTCGCGCGCCTATTACGCGGCCAACAAGGTCATCGAGGGCGCGAGCAGCCAGGTCTCGCTCTTCGAGGTGCAGCACGCGCAGCACTTCGACGCCTTCCTGCCCGTTGCTGACTACGCTGCGAACCTGGTGCCGCTGCACCGCTACTTCGTGCAAAGCATGGACTTGATGTATGCGCACCTGAAGTCCAATGCAGCGCTGCCGCCGAGCCAGGTGGTGCGCACCACGCCGCGCGGGAGCGGCTCGGTGCCACTCGACCAGTCGATGATTCCGCCCATCGCGGCTACGCCTGCCGCCGCCGACCAGATCATCTTCTCGGGTTCCACCGTCACCATTCCCGATTAGAGCTGGCAGGCTCCGCGGAGTTCGTGCTCAGGGTCGGACGCCGACCCGGCGGATGACCGATGCGCGCCGTTTTCGCTTGTCTGCGAGCGGCGCGTTCGGTGAGGCTGCGCGTGTGAACTTCGCAGGCTTCCCCGAGACCGGCGTTTCCTTCTTCAAAGAGCTCGCCGGGCACAACGACCAGGAGTGGTTCGAGGCACACCGCAAAGTCTGGGACGAGGAGATCGTCCCTTCGATGCTGGCCTGGCTCGGCGAGCTTTCGCGGAACCTGCAGGACGTCATTCCGGGCCTGCAGTTCGTGCCGCGCATCGGCGGGTCGCTCTATCGCCTCAACCGCGACTTGCGGTTCAGCAAGGACAAACGGCCGTACAGGAACTCGACTGCGGCGCTGCTCTGGGACCCGGTGGCGGGGAAGAACGACAGCCCCGGCTTCTATTTCAGCGTCGCTCCCGACGAGGTCGTCTTCGGCGGCGGCATGTGGATGTTCGAGGAGGCGCGCCTCGACCGGTATCGCAAGCGGCTGCAGAACGAGGCGGCCACGGCGCGCCTCGACGCTGCGCTCGACGAAGCGACCAGGGCGGGCCTCAAGATCGACGCGCAGGAGAAGCTGACCAAGCCACCGCGCGGCTTCTCGTCGGAGCACCCGCGCGCGGAGCTTTCGAAGCTCAAGGGCCTGACCGTCACGAGTACGCTTTTGCCCGGCCAGTGGCTCTTCACGCGCGAGGCGCTGGAGAAGTCCGAGGCCGCCGCGCGCGCCTATGCGCCGCTGCACGCGTGGCTGCGCGATGAGCTCTGCCGCTAGCTACTTCCAGAGCAGGTAGCCGTCGAGCACGACCACGAGTCCCAAGAGCCCGCAGGCGATGGCGAGAAACCACAGCTCTTTGCGCTTGGCGCTCGCGGCGATGGTCGAAAGCACCACTCCCGCCTGCAGGATGATGAACGCGAGCTGGAAGCGGTCGCCCTGCTTCTGGTGCTTGTCCTTGTCCGCCACCATGGCGTCCGCGGTGACCTTGGCGGCGGCAAGCTCGGTCTCGTATTTCCTGACCATCCCGCGATCGCTCTCCTCGAGCTTCGCCAGCTCGGGCGCGGCCTCGGGGCGCGTCTTGCTCAAGGCCTGGAGCATCTCGATCTGGCTGTTGACCAGGTGCCGCTTGATCGACTTGGCTTGATAGAAGCTCCACTGATCGCTCGCCTCGGCCTGCGCCAGGATGGTGCGCGAAAACTGGTTCGCGTATTGCCCCGATGAGACCGCGGCGACGATGGCGAGCACGGCAGTGGTCCGCGGCACATGGTCGAGCCAATGGCGCCGTGAGGACGCCTCGCCGAAAGAGGAATGGGGGGCGTCGGCAGGGGCCTTCTCCGTCTCGGTAGACATGCCCGCACCCTAGCAAAATCCTTGTTTTTGCGAGCGTGCACCGTGTGCTACCGTCATCGCTCCGTGCATCCTTCTTTCGGTCGGTACGAACTCCTCAAGCGCCTTGCTGGCGGCGGCATGGGCGAGGTCTACCTCGCACGCCAGCGCGGCCTCGACGGGTTCCAGAAGCTGCTGGTGATCAAGACCCTCCTCCCGCACCTCTGCGAGGACGAAGAGTTCATCACCATGTTCAAGGACGAGGCGCGCGTCACCGCGCAGCTCATCCACCCCAATATCTGCCAGGTGTTCGAGTTCGATCAGGTCGGCGACACCTATTACATGGCCATGGAGTACCTGCGCGGCGAGGACGTGCGCCGCCTCTGGAAAGCATGCGAGCTGAACGGCACGCCGCTGCCGTTGCCGCTCATCTGCCGCGTCATCGCCGATTGCGCCGCCGGCCTCGACTTCGCGCACTCGCTGCGCAACTCGGTGGGCGAGCCGTACAACATCGTCCACCGCGACATCTCGCCCCAGAACATTCTCGTCACCTTCGAGGGCGGGGTGAAGGTGATTGATTTCGGCGTCGCCAAGGCGGCAGGCCGGGCGCAGCACACGCGGACCGGCGCGCTCAAGGGCAAGTACAGCTACATGAGCCCGGAGCAGGTGGCGGGGCTGGACATCGACAACCGCTCCGACATCTTCGCGCTCGGCATCGTGCTGCACGAGCTCTTGACGGGCCGCCGGCTGTTCAAGTCCGAGAGTGACGTGCAGACGCTGGCGCGCGTCCGCGAGGCGCATGTCCCGCCGCCGTCGCTGCTGAATCCGCAGCTGCCGCCGGGGCTGGACGAAATCGTCCTCAAGGCGCTGGCCAAGAATCCCGACCAACGCTACCGGACCGCGCAGGAGTTCCGTCTGGCGCTGGAGAATTGGCTCATCCAGGGCCGCATGAGCGCGTCGTCGGCGCACCTGGCGGAGTTCCTCAAGGTGCTTTACAGCGAGCGCCTGGAGAAGGAAGCGCGGCTGGGGCCGCTGATGGGCGACCCGGGGCTGTCTGCGTCGGACCCCTCTCCAACTCCTTCTGGGCCCTTGAAGACCCCGACGAAGAGCCCGTCGGCGAAGAGCACCGAGTTGCAAGGTCCGGTCCCGGATCCGACCGTCAACCAGCGCGGCGGCGATCTCTCGACCGTCCGCACCCAGAGCGGCGCTGCGCCATTCAAGGACAAGAGCAGCGTCCGTGGCGTGGTGGCCCTGGCGGCGGTGCTCATCCTGGCCGCCGGCTTCTTCGTGCTGCGGGCGCCCTCCACGCGCGCTCCGGCACCGCAGCTCGCGGCCGTCGAGCCGAAGCCCGCCGAACTGACGGTGGTCACCGAGCCCGAGTCGGCCACGCTCACCATCGACGGCGCGCCCTCGCCCAAGCGCCTCACGCGCCGGCCCGGCCCCGCGCGCATCGAAATCTTCGCCGACGGCTACACTTCGCAGGTCGTCAACGAGAGCCTCGGCGCGGGCCCGGCGACGCGCACCTATACGCTCCAGCGCGCGGCCCCGCAGGCGTACACGGTGACGGTGCTGATCGAGCCCGCCGGCACCGAGATCTACGAAGGCTCGCGACTGATCGGCAAATCTCCCAAAGTGTGGACCGGCGCGCTGCGCGGCGAGCATGAGTTGAACTTCCAGGCCGCCGGCTACCACGAGGCCAGCGGCAAGGTGGTGGTCTCCGAAGCCGGCGAGGAGTTCAACTTCAAGCCGTTGAAGAAGATCGAGCAGAGGGCCAGGTCAACTCCGGATCTGGGCATCAAGGCGGAACGGTAAGCCGTGCGGCTCGCCATCGCGGTGCTGTCCCTCCTGGCGTTCGCCGCGCGAGCCGATTCCATCGCCGACGAAGCCGACTTTCGCTTCCATCGCGGCGCGACGCTCTACCGGCAGGGCAACGTCGAGGAGGCGCTGGGCGAGTTCCTCGCCTCCAATCGCCTGGTCCACAACCGCAACGTCGTCTACAACATCGCGCGCAGCTTCGAGCAGTTGGCGCGCTTCAACGAGGCGTACCGCTTCTACACGGAGCTGCTCGGCGAAGACCTCCCGGAGACCGAGCGCAAGGAGATCAGCGCGGGACTCAAGCGCCTCTCGCCCCAGCTGGCTTTGCTGCGCGTCGAGACCACTCCGCCGGGCGCGACCGTCTACGTCGACCGCCGCGATCTGGGCGGCCGCGGCCAGACACCGGTCACGCTGGCGCTGCCGGCGGGCGGCGTCTTCGTACTGGTGGACCTCGCCGGCTACAAGCCCGCGCAGACCACCACCGCCCTGCAGGTCGGCAAGACCATCACCGTGCGGCCGCCGCTCGAGCGCATTTATGGCGGCATCGTGGTCACCGGCGATCCGCGAAGTTTCGAGCTGCACCTCGATGGCGCGCGCGAGCCGCTGCTGACCGGCAACGGCACGGCCAGGGTGGTTCCGGGGCGGCACGCGCTCACCGTCGAGGCAGAGGGCTACGCAGGGCAACAGGTCATCATCCAGGTGCAGCAGGGCGAGATGGCGCCGGTGCGATTCGCGCTGGCCCCGGTGCCGCCGCCGTCGGGCGCGCTCATCGTCAGGTCCAATCTCGACGGCGCGCTGGTGCGCGTCGATGGCCGCGAGGCCGGCTTCACTCCCAGCGTCATCGACAACATCCCCGCCGGCCGGCACCAGGTAGAGGTCCTCAGCGAAGGCCGCGAGAAGGTGGTGCAGCAGATCGAAATCTTGCAGAACGAGCGCAGCTTCATGGACGCGCGGCTGCGCTACACGCTGCCGCGCGTGGTCGCCGCGGAGAAGGAGCTGACCCGCGCGCAGGACGCGCCTGCCTCCATCAGCGTCATCAGCGCCGAGGAGATTCGCGGCTTCGGCTACACCACGCTCGCCGAGGCGCTGCGCTCGGTGCGCGGCCTCTACACCAGCGACGACCGCGACTACCAGACGATCGGCGTGCGCGGCTTCAGCTCGCCCGGCACCTACAACGCGCGCGTGCTGGTGCTCTCGGACGGCCACGTCACCAACGAGGCGAGCCTCGGCCAGGGATATGTCGGCCATGACTTCTCGCCCGACCTCGCGGATGTGGAGCGCATCGAGATCGTGCGCGGGCCGGGCTCGGTGCTGTACGGCAGCGCCGCATTCCTGGCGGTCGTCAACGTGGTGCACCGCGCGCCGCTTTTGGGCACGCACGGGTCGGCCGGGGGGCAGATCGGCACGCTCGGCGAAAACGAAGGCCACGCCGCCTTTTCCGTCGCCAACGAGACTTTCTCGCTCTGGCTCTCGGGCAGCGGCATTGACGCCATCGGCGAGACGGTCTTCGTGCGCCCCGGAGATGCGACGCAGCTCGCGCAGCGGCTCGACACCGAGCGAGCCGGCCACGTCGACGTGCGCGCGCGGCTCGGTGATCTGACGGTCTCGGCGTCTTTGAACCAGCGGCGCAAGGCGTTGCCGACCGGTGCCTTCGATACCGTCTTTGGCGCGCCCGGCACCGCCACGCGCGATCAGCGCGGCTTCGTCGAGGCGAACTTCAATCACGCCTTCGCTTCGGGGCTGGGCATTGACCTGCGAGCGTCCTACGACAACCAGCGTTACATCGGCCGCTGGCAATACAACGGCCGCTCGCCGGGGGAGCTGGGCAACGACACCAGCACCGAGGACTGGGGCGACGCCGAGCTGCGCCTCAGGCTGCCCGCGCTCGCCGGACATCGCGTCTTCTTCGGTGGCGAGGTGCAGGATCGCTTCCGCGTCTCGCTGACTTCCTATGTGCCGCCCGATACCGCGGGCGCGGGCCAGAACATCTGGAGCAACCTGCCCGGCAATCCCGGCCTCGCGCCTGACAGCGGCCTGGTCTTCAGCGGCTACGCGGGCGACGACTGGCGCATCACGCGCCGCATCCAGCTGGACGCGGCTGTGCGCGTGGACAAGTACTTCGACAACTTTCCGGCCGGCTCCGCCGAGACAAACCTGCAGCCCATCGCGAACCCGCGCCTCGCGCTCATCCTGCAGCCTTATGACGACGGGACCACCAAGCTGTTGTTCGGCACCGCCTTCCGTTACCCGGGCTTCTACGAGCGCTACTTCAACGACGGCGGCGTGTCGCAGGCCATCGCCGTCCGGCTGCAGCCCGAGCGCATCACGACTTTTGAACTCGAGCACACGCACCAGTTCACCGACGAGGTCCAGCTCATCGTCGCCGCCAACTACAGCTTGATGAAGAACCTCATCAGCGTGGTCGATGCCGGAGGCGCCAGCCAGTACCAGAACGCGGCGACGCCCACGCACGGCGCCGGCGCCGAAGCCGAGCTGCGCTGGCAGGGCGGGCCCGGCATGCTCTTCGCCGCCTGGTACGCGCTCGGTGTCGTGCGGCAGGACGCGCCCGGAGCGCCGCTCCTCTCCGGCCCTTCGCTTCCCAATTCGCCGCTGCACACCGCGGGCCTGCGCGCGCTTTATCCCGTCGTGCAACAGGCGCTCTCGATCTCGACCGAGGCGATTTACGGCAGCGCGCGCAATACGCTGCCGGACGCTGCCTCGGGCGCCATCGCGCAAGTGGGCGAAACGGTGCTCTGGAACCTGGGGCTCTCGGGCGAGACCTCGCGGCTGCGTTACGGCGCGTTCATCTACGACGTGCTGGATCAAAAACCTTCGCTGCCGGGCGGTCCCGACATTCCATTCCCGAACCACTCGGTTCCGCAGACGGGGCGCATGCTCCGCCTGCAACTCTCGGCGGCGTTCTAATCGCGATTGGCGCTACACTACGGCGGTGACGACGCGGACCTCGCCCCACGACAAGACGATCGCCGACTGGCTCGCCGAACCAGAGGAACGCCGGCTGGAACTGATCGACGGCGATCTGATCGAGAAGGCGGCCCCCGACCTTCTCCACTCAGCCGGTCAGTTCGGGCTCGTTGGCATCCTCAGGCCCGCCTTCCACCGGCGCGGAGGCGGCGGCTTTCCAGGCGGCTGGTGGATCCATGGCGAGGTCGACATCGTCCTGAACGAGAACGGCTATCGACCTGATCTTCTGGGCTGGCGACGCGACCGTGTTCCGGTGCTGCCGACAGAGCGGCCGGTCACTCTCCGGCCCGATTGGATCTGCGAAGTCCTTTCGCAGTCGAACGCGCCCAACGACAAGATCCGCAAGCTGCGCCGCTATCACCAGGCGGGCGTACCGCACTACTGGATCATTGACCCAATCAGCGCCACGCTGAATGTCTATCGGCTCGAGGCGCCAGGGTATCTGAATATCCTGACCGCCGAGCGGCACGAGCGCGTGCGCGCGGAGCCCTTCGAGGCACTCGAGTTCCGCGTCGGCCTGCTCTTCGGCGATGACCCGGACGACCCTCCCGCGGCTTAGGCAGAGCTACCTTGACCGTCCGCGGCGCTGCGGAAGCTTGCTCGCGCTTCGCAGGCGCGGCATCAAACCTTTGCGAAACCTTCATGTTCCTGCGTCCGCTCGGCGACTAGGCTCGACTGCATGAATGGAATCGTTACGATAGGTCCGGATGCCGGGCACCAACGGCCGGTCGTAGCGCTGGTGGCTCACGATGGCCGCAAGGAAGAGATGGCCCAGTGGGCCGCCTTCAACCGGGACACGCTCCAGCGGTGCACGGTCTACGCGACGCGCACCACCGGCAAGACCGTGGCCTCGCAGTTGCCGAGTGCAAAGATCCATTTGCTTCTCTCCGGTCCTCTGGGCGGCGATGCGCAGCTGGGCTCCCTCATCGCCGAGGGCCGCATCGACGTGGTCTTCTTTTTCTGGGACCCGCTGACGACCCAGCCGCACGACGTCGACGTGAAAGCGCTGTTGCGGCTGGCCGTGCTCCACGACGTGCCCATCGCCTGCAACCGCAGCTCGGCCGATTACCTGATCTCGTCGCCGCTCTTTTCGGTGCCCGAGCAGTACCGAGGCGACCGCAAGCGCGCCCTCTAGCCCCCAATGCCGGTCCGTCAGCAGCGCCCTTTCCCTCTGCAAGGAACGCCGCCCTAGAGACCGTGGGCTTGCACCCCGCGCGAGCTTTGGCGACGGGACACGTTGCCGGCCTACCCCTACCGGGGGCGAAACAGTCAGCGCAGCCTGAAGGAGAGGCGGCTGGTCTTTTCTCGTTCGTTGCCCAGATGAAAGACCTCTTGAATTGAGTGCATTGCCCTCAAGGCCGGGCAGGCAAGAAGCAACTCCTTGACAGTCCTCCGGAGTGCACTATTTTGCGCGCGCTTTCCCAGAAGCGTGCGACAGGTGCGCTGTTGAACGGGACCGCCGGGGGTTGACGACGATGATTGAAGTTTCGCATCTGGTGAAGAGCTATCGCGATCTGAAGGCGGTCCAGGACATCAGCTTCACCGTCCAGAAGGGCGAGATCTTCGGGTTCCTCGGACCGAACGGCGCCGGCAAGACCACCACCATGCGCATCTTGACCGGGGTGATGCCGCCGACGAGCGGCACCGCCCGCGTGGCCGGTTTTGACGTCTTTGAACAGCCCATGGAAGTGAAGCGGCGCATCGGTTACCTGCCCGAGACGCCGCCGCTCTATCCGGACATGACGGTGCGCGCGTACCTGCGCTTCGTTGCCGAGATCAAGGGTCTCGCGGGTCCGGCCCGCACGCGCGACGTCGAGCGCGTCGCCGCGCAGACCAATTGCACGGCTTATATCGAGCGCGTGATTGGCAATCTGTCCAAGGGACAGCGGCAGCGCGTCGGCATTGCGCAGGCGCTGCTCGGAGACCCCGAGGTGCTGATACTCGACGAGCCCACCTCCGGCCTCGACCCGGCGCAGCAGCGGGAAGTGCGCGACCTGATCAAGGGTCTTGCCGGCAAACACACCATCATTCTTTCAACTCATATCCTTCCGGAAGTGCAGGCCACCTGCCAGAAGGTGCTGATCATCTCCTCGGGCCGCATCGTCGCGAATGACACGCTCGAGGGCCTGCAGCGCGCCCACGCGGGCGCCGTCACCGCCGACGGCCAGCCCGGCCCCGCCCCTTCGCTCGAGGAGATCTTCCTCAAGCTCACCTCCGCTTAAGGCTTGAAGAGACCACTTATGGGCAATGCAATCGCTATCGCCAAGAAGGAGCTGAACATCTACTTCGCGACCCCCATCGCGTACGTGATGTTCATGCTCTTCGTCGTCATCGGATCCTATTTCTTTCT
Source organism: Deltaproteobacteria bacterium (assembly GCA_025358085.1). GTDB lineage: Bacteria > Myxococcota > Myxococcia > Myxococcales > 40CM-4-68-19 > JANYKT01. The sequence goes on from JANYKT010000073.1 coordinate 23,793, forward strand.
CCGCCTGCTGGGCGCCTATGAACTTGCGTCGCTGCAATACATGCGCTTCAACGCGCCTGAGATGGCGAACCGGCTCAACTTCCAGGACTCCATCTTCCGCAACCTCTTCGGCAACCTGGGCGTGATCCTGATCTTCATCGTTCCCTTCCTCACCATGCGGCTGATTGCCGAGGAGAAACGGCAGAAGACGATCGAGCTGCTCTATACGACGCCGATTACCTCGGGCTCGATCGTGTGGGGCAAGTACCTCGCCGCGCTGGTCATCCTCTTCTGCACGCTTCTGCTGACCATCACTTATCCGGTGCTGATTCAAATCGTCGCCAGGGATCAGAATGGAGTCGAGTGGCGCTCGGTGCTTCTGGGCTATGCCGGCCTCTTCCTGATGGGCGCGGCTTATATGGCGCTCGGGCTCTTCATCAGCGCGTGCACCGAGTCGCAGGTGGTGGCTGCACTGATTACCTTCGTGCTGCTGCTGATGACCTGGATCATCGGCTGGTCAGCGCAGGAAGCGGAGGGCTGGGTGCGCGAACTCGTCACCTACCTCGCGACCGTCAGTCATCTCGACAGCTTCAGCCGCGGCACCCTGGAATTGAAAGACGTCGTCTACTTCCTCAGCATCATCACGCTCGGACTGTTCGCGACTCACCGCGCGGTTGAAGCGCATCGCTGGAGCTAGGGAGCTTGAAAGAGCCAATGCAAATGACCACCAAGCAAATGGGCCAGGCGGCCGGTCTCTTCGGCGCCGTCGCCCTCTTCAGCGCACTCTTCTCCTGGTTCTTGATTACCGGCCGCTTCACCGATCCTTATGTCCTCGTGCAGGCCATGCTGGGCCTCGCGGGCGTGGCCTTCTGGCTGTTGACGAACCGGCATGACCTGTCCGATCAGGTCCTCGGCCGCGGCACCTTTTACGGAACGGTCAGCGCCATCTCGGGACTGGTGCTGGTGGCCGCGCTGGTCGCCGTCAATTACATCGCGGTGAAGAAGCCGAAGAGCTGGGACCTGACCAAGGACAAGATCTTTACGCTCTCGGATCAAACGACCAGCGCATTGCGCGGCCTCAAGGACGAGGTCAAGGTGCGAGCCTTTTACGCGCCGGCCGATCCCGAATACTCCGAGCTCGATCAGCGGCTCAAGCAATACAAGGCCCAGACCGACAAGCTGGTCGTTGAGATGCTCGACCCAGCCAAGCACCTGGCCGAGGTGAAGGCGCTCAACATCAGCCAGACCGGGCCGCGCGTGATCGTCACCAGCGGCTCGAAGGAAGCGCGCGCCAAGGAGAGCACCGAAGAGGCGCTCACCAACGCCATCGCCGAGGTGACCCGCGGCGCGACCAAGAAGGTCTATTTCACCCGCGGGCACGGTGAGCATTCGTTAACCGATGCGACCGAACGCGGCATGAAGATCTTTGTCGATCAATTGAAATCGGAAGGGTTCCAGACCGACGAGATCACGCTGGCCGAGCACAAGGAGGTCCCCAAGGACGCGCAGGCAATCGTGGTCGCGGGACCGGTGGCCATGCTCAGCGCGGGCGAGGCAGACCTGCTGCAACAGTGGGTCGACAAGGGGGGCAAGGCAATCATCCTGGTGGATCCCACCGTCACCAGCGGCCTGGAAAAAGCTCTCGCCTCCTGGGGCATCAAGCTGGGCGCGGACGAGGTGATTGATCCCGACGCGCAGAATCCCGAGTACGCCATCGCGCAGCAGTACGCCGAGCACCCGATTACGACGCCGCGCAGCTCGGCGTTTCAGCTGGCGACCATCTTTCCGCTGGCGCGCTCGGTCTCGAAGACCGCCACGCCCCCCGCCGGCTGGAACGACGTCGTGCTGGCCCACACGGGCCCTCGCGCCTGGGGCGAGACCTCCGCCATCACCGACGGCCAGGTGAAGTTCGACGAAGGGCAGGACCTCAAGGGCCCGGTACCGCTCGCGGTCGCGGCCTCGCACGGCAGCGGCGAAGCCGAGTCGCGCGTGGTGGTGGTGGGCAACTCGGCCTTCGTCTCGAACGGTTTCTTCCGGCTCTCGGGCAACAAGGACTTTGCCCTGAATGCGCTGTCGTGGGTCGCGCATGAGGAGGCGAAGATCTCCATCCGGCCCAAGGCGCGGCAGTCGAACCACCTCTTCCTCTCGGCCGAGCAGAAACACACCATGACGTTGTTCGCCTTCGATCTGCTGCCCTTCTCTCTTTTGTTCGCGGGACTGCTGGTGTGGCAGACGCGGAAGAGCCGCTGAGGCTTTGGCAATGAAGCAGACGACGAAGTCGCTCCTGACGGTGCTGGCTCTGGTGGCCCTGGCCGGAGTCATCGGCACGGCCGCGCTGTGGGCCGGGCGCGATGAAGAAAAGAAAGCCGCGCAGAAGGAGAAGACCGAGAAGATCTTCGACTTCGGCAAGGCGAAGGTGAGGTCGCTGCGGGTCGAGAAGGCAGGGAAGCTCGTCGCGGCGCTGGCGCGAAAAGACGCCACTGCCGGATGGGACATCACCGAGCCTGTCAAAGCGGAGGGCGACGACACGGCGGTCAACGCGCTGATCGATGCGCTCGGGGCGCTGAGGCAAAAGCAGGATCTGGGCGAGGAAAAGGACGGCAAGGCGTACGGGCTGGACGCGCCTGTGGCCACGGTGAGCGTCAAGACCGAGGACGGCAAGGAGTCGCGACTGGACATCGGCGCGGACAATCCGTTCGACAACACGGTCTATGTCCGCAAGGGCGCGGAGACGACCATCCGCATGATCGACGCCTCGGCGAAGACGCCCTTCGTCAAAGAGCTGTTCGAGCTGCGGGACAAGAGCGTCCTGCACCTCGATTCGGCAGCGGAGATCCGGCGCATCGAAGTGACCGGGACCCCCGTGCCGTACACGCTCTCGAAGGATGGAGCCACGTGGAAGCTGCTCTCGCCCGCGGGCGCCGCCGACCCTGCCACGGCCGACCGCATCGCGAACGCGCTCAAGGGGCTGAAGGCCACGGCCATCGCGGCCGAGACGGCGCCGGTGCTCGCAGCTTTCGGGCTCGCGCCGGCGAAGGTGACGGTCAAGCTGGGTGTCTCGCAGGGTGGAAAAGATCTCGCGCGCACGCTGCTCCTCGGCGAAGTGCGCGCGGCGGTGACCGCGAAGACGTACGCGCAGCGCGACGACAGCACGGCGATCTTCGAGGTGGACGGGCAGATCCTGAAGGACCTGGCGAAGGATCTGTTCGAGCTGCAGGACAAGCAGCTCACGCACGCCTCGCGCGAGGACGTGCGCAAGATCGTGCTGGAGACGCCGGGCACGCCTGCCATCGAGATCGCGCGCAGCAAGCCGGTGCTGCCCGATGGAGGCATGGCCGAGGAAGAGTTCAGTCTGCTCGCTCCCGGGAAGGGGCCGGCGAAGAAGTCGAAGATCTCGAGTGCGCTCTACGCCATCACGGGATTGCGCGCGGCGCTGTTGGGGCCGAAGGATCTGGTGAAGCAGGGTCTCGAAAAGCCCCGCACGGTCACGTTGCTGGGAGACGGCGACAAGGTCCTTTCGCGGATGCGGGTCGGCGGCGAGACGCCAGAGCATCGCCGCTGGGTGCTGGCCGACGGGATGGACCGCGTGGCCGAAGTCGAGAAGGGCGCCGTGGACGAGCTGCCGTGGAAGCTCGAAGACGTGCTCGAGACGCCAGCCGCCGCGCAAGTGGACGGCGGCGTGGACGCTGGCCACTGACGGCGAAAGCCTTGCAACAGCGAAGGTAGTCGAGTAATCACACCGGTCCTTTCTCAGGAGCATCCCATGGCCCGCGTCACAGTCGAAGACTGCCTTCCTCTCGTGGACAACCGCTTCGCGCTGGTGCTGCTCGCCACCAAGCGGGCGCGACAGCTGATGGCAGGCGCCCGGCCGCTGATCGAGGCCAAGGACAAGCCGCCGGTCCTGGCGCTCCGTGAAGTGGCTACCGGCAAGGTGCGCTTCGATCGCTCGGTGCGCGCTGCGCTCAACGGCGACTTCAACGGCGAGAAGCTCCCGCCGAACAAGAAGTAGACCCGCTCAATCGCACCGGCGCTAGTCGCAGACGCAGCCGAGACCGGTCAGGTCGCGCGGCTGGCCTGCGCGCTCTTGTACATGACAGGTCGGACCTTGCGCCGCGCAGATCTTCGCGGCGCGGGCGCGGCGTTCCAACTGCCGCGCGGTGGTCGCCCGGCCCTGCGGACGCAGCTTTGAGGCCGCCCCGAATGCACCGACCGTCAGCAGGATCCCCAGCAGCAAAAGCAGCCTCATCAAGCATTGACCCAGGTCAGGCAGCCCAGGCCACCTGGCCCTGGGCGAGCGCCGACAGCTTCTCGCCGCCGGACAAACGGTAGAGCCTGCGCACCTCGCGCAGGAGGCCCTCGAGACGCCCCGCGACGACGTATCGCGCCTCGAGCGCGCGGGCGCAAGCCGAGGCCAGTGCGCTCGCGAGCCGGTAGCGGTCGCGCTCCGGCGCGCTCAGGCCTTCCCTGAGCACGGTGCGCTGGAAGAGCCTCCGGCGCAGCTCGGGCGAGGCCTTGCGGCGCCCCGTGGCCCAGAGCTGCAGCAGCACGGTCAGGTACTTGTCCAGCTCGCCCTGCGCCTCCAGCTCCAGCTGCGAGACCGAGCCGTTCTGCCCGGCGCGGTGCGCCAGATAGAGAAAATGCGAGACGCCTTCAGCCGCGGTGCAGAAGCCCGCCAGCCGCGCGTGAGTCCACGGCGCACCGGCCGCGACGCCCAGCTGCGCGAGCACGCTCTCGTCGAGGAAGAGCGCGACGTGCAGCTCTTCCCCGTCCTCGAGCACCAGCAGCGCTTCGTCTGGGCTGGCATGCGGGGCCAGCTGCGCCCGCACCGCCTCGCCGACGAGGAAGTCCGCGACCGGCGCGGCCGAGACACCGTTGATGGACATCAGCAGGCGCTGCAGCTCCAGCAGCGCCGGCACGCTCATTGGAGGAACCCGCCGCCGCGAATTTTGGTAGCGAGGACCCCCTGCGCACCGAGCAGGTTCTGGACTCGCACGCTGCCGGTCTTGAGGAACCGCTCGTAGAGCCGGACGAGGCCGGTGTTCGTCGAGACCATGGTGCGCTCGCTGACCTCATTGAGCAGGTCGACCAGCAGCGCAAATTTTTCCGAGAGTTCGCCCCACAGCGAGCGCTCGCGAGACAAGCCGCCGAGTGCGTCGTAAGCTCGGCCGCCCATGGCGATGTAGTAATCGACGTCGACCAGGTTGGAGCGGCGCGCGAGCGAGTCCGGGAAGAATCCGCTCACGATGAGTGAGGTGTCGCCCAGGCGCCGGAGCAGCTTGACTCGCGCGGGCCCCTGCTCCTCCAGCGCCTCCTTGAGAAGGAACGCGAGCGGCTTCTGCTGCCAGCTGCCGTCGTCCGTCTGGACGTAGAGGGCCTCGGAACTCAGGTAGTCGTAGAGCAGGTTCACCAGGTACAGCTCGGTGAAGGGCTGGACCGCGGCCCGCTGGTTTGCGATGGCTGCGCCGAGGAGGTCCCGGAAGAAACCCCTCAGGTCTTGCGGAGACAGGATCGGCTTCCCGTCGGACAAACGCACCTCCAGCTGCTGATCATGGGGCCTTGTTGGGCTCGCGGCAAGGCGGCCAATATTTGCGTGCCCCTTGACACTCCGCCGCAGGCGGTTACATTGCCGCCGCTTTGGCACTCCCCAGTGCCGAGTGCCAAGTTCCCATCGCCACAACAATCAGGAGAAACGTCATGAAGATTCGGCCATTGCAGGACCGCGTGATCGTCAAGCGCGTACAGGAAGAAGAGAAGACCAAGGGCGGCCTCATCATCCCGGACTCGGCCAAGGAGAAGCCGATCGAAGGTGATGTCATCGCCGTGGGCAACGGCAAGATCCTCGAGGACGGCAAGGTTCGCGCGCTGGACATCAAGGTCGGCGACCGCGTCCTCTTTTCCAAGTACGCCGGCACGGAGATCAAGATCGACGGCGAAGAGAACCTCATGATGCGCGAGGAAGACATCCTCGGCGTGGTGGAGAAGTAAAATGGCCAAAGAAATCCTGTTTGACGTCCGCGCGCGCGAAGCCATCCTCAAGGGTGTCAACACGCTCGCCGACGCAGTCAAGGTCACGCTGGGGCCGAAGGGCCGCAACGTCGTGATCGAGAAGTCGTTCGGCTCTCCCACGATCACCAAGGACGGCGTCACCGTCGCCAAGGAGATCGAGCTGGAGAACAAGTTCGAGAACATGGGCGCGCAGATGGTGAAGGAGGTCGCATCGCGGACCTCTGACGTCGCCGGCGACGGCACCACCACCGCCACCGTGCTGGCGCAGGCGATCTTCCGCGAGGGCAGCAAGCTCGTGGCCGCCGGCAACAACCCGATGGAGATCAAGCGCGGCATCGAGAAGGCCGTCACCGTGGTGGTCGAGGAGCTGAAGAAGCTCTCCAAGCCGACCAAGGATCACAAGGAAATCGCCCAGGTCGGCATCATCTCGGCCAACGGCGACCTGACCATCGGCAACATCATCGCCGAGGCCATGGAGAAGGTCGGCAAGGAAGGCGTCATCACTGTCGAGGAGGCAAAGGGCCTCGAGACGACGCTGGACGTGGTCGAAGGCATGCAGTTCGACCGCGGCTACCTCTCGCCGTACTTCGTCTCCGACCCGGAGCGCATGGAAGCAGTGCTCGAGGATCCGTTCATCCTCATCAACGAGAAGAAGATCTCGTCGATGAAGGACCTCCTGCCGCTGCTCGAGCAGGTCGCGCGCGCCGGCAAGCCGCTGCTCATCATCGCCGAAGAGGTCGAGGGTGAGGCGCTGGCCACGCTCGTGGTCAACAAGCTGCGTGGCACGCTGAACGCCTGCGCCGTCAAGGCTCCGGGCTTCGGCGATCGCCGCAAGGCCATGCTGGAGGACATCGCCACGCTGACCGGCGGCCGCCTGATCGCCGAAGACCTCGGCATCAAGCTCGAGACCGTGCAGCTGAAGGACCTGGGCCGCGCCAAGCGCGTGACGGTGGACAAGGACAACACCACCATCGTTGACGGCAACGGCACCAAGACCATCATCGAGGCTCGCGTGAAGCAGATCCGCACGCAGATCGACGACACCACCTCCGACTACGACCGCGAGAAGCTCCAGGAGCGTCTCGCCAAGCTGGTCGGCGGAGTGGCCGTCATCAACGTCGGCGCCGCCACCGAGACCGAGATGAAGGAGAAGAAGGCCCGCGTGGAAGACGCGCTGCACGCCACCCGCGCAGCCGTCGAAGAAGGCGTCGTTCCCGGCGGCGGCGTTGCGTACCTGCGCTGCCTCTCAGCGCTCGAGACCCTCAAGGTCGAAGGCGGCGAGAAGTTCGGCGTCGACATCATCCGCAAGTCGCTGGAAGAGCCCATCCGCCAGATCGTCGGCAACGGCGGCTGGGAAGGCTCGATCGTCGTCGCCAAGGTCCGCGAGGGCAAGGGCGCCTACGGCTTCAACGCCGCGACCGGCAACTACGAGGACCTCCTCGCAGCCGGCGTGATCGACCCCACCAAGGTGTCCCGCACCGCGCTGCAGAACGCCGCGTCGGTTGCCTCGCTGATGCTCACCACCGAAGCCATGGTGGCCGAGAAGGCGAAGGACAAGGACGAAGCCGGCCCGGGCGGCGGCGGCGGCCACGGGATGGGCATGTAATTAAGAAGCACCGCACTCTGCTGAAAGCGGGGCCCGCTTCCCTTACGGGGAGCGGGCCTTCGCGCTTGCAGGCGTAAACAGCGTCCCGCGCGCTCTAACTCGCGCGGCGCGGTTGGGATCATCCTGTCGATAACGATTGCGATCGCGCCGCTCGTTTCGACAATCTCTGGTTATTGAATATGGGAGTGCTCGCGGGCGCGGCCCGCCGCGGCCATCGGCACCGCGATCTCAGTGGCGAGCGAGCACGACCCTGCTCCGCGCAGTCACGTCCCTGGGGCTCGCATCTGTTGCGGCGCTCACGCGATTCGAGGCACAAGCGGCCATCATTGCAACGAGCTTCATCCTGCTCTTCCTCGGGCGCTCCATCGCCTGGCGCCCCCGCAGGAATCGTGCTGCTCGCCGGGGCTGCGCTGACGATCGGAGGCCTGGGCGGTCGAGAAGCCGGCTGCTGCAGTCGCGACCGACGCCCAGGTTACGGCTTCTACACCTTCTACGACGGCCTGCCGTTCATGCTCTGGCCCGACGTCCCAAACTTCGGCACCGACGGCGACGAGTAGGGTTGCTATGACAATGACCGCTTGGGAGCGTCCGGTAGCTGCCCAGCGCAAGACCTGGATGTAATAGTTGTCGGGTCCTGGCGTGAACTTCGCGAAGGACTGGGCCATCTCTCGTAGCAAACCCGAGACTTCACCGGGACGGGCCTGATAGAAGGCCAGCATACCTTCTTCGAAATTCCTTCTAAAGAGGGCCGCCATCGCAGGTTCGATCGAGGAAGCCGTGCGCCCTTGAGCCTGAAGAGCGTCAAACAGACGCCCAGCCAACGGCGGTGGCTCAGGTGAGCAGTCGGGGTTCCCAAAGCTGGCACCCGCGCCGAAGACTAGAACGGTGCTCAATCGTGCTGAGTGATGGTTGTCGCTACCTAACGCTTGAGTTGAGCGGCGGCGTAGCCGTCCGCCTCGAACGATTTGTTAGCCGCCTTTCTTTTGCGACTCTGACGCAATGACGCCATCTATCCACTCGGCGTAATGCGAGATACGTGAATTAGAGAATCCCTGCCCACAAATCCCTGCCACAAACTTGGCGTGACCCTTCGGCCAGTGTTTCCAATCAGAGAGACCCGCGAGTCTCCATTCATTGTCCGCGTGGATGAGAAGCGGTCCACCGCTATCGCCGTCGCCCAACACACCCTCAAGAGGCAAAGCCTTGGTGCCGCAGTCGAAGCGGTATTCCAGCCACTGTCCGTGCGCGCGAATGATTCGGTTGTAAGCACGCCGCAGCTTGCCCCGGTGTGGAGAGTTTTGGTATTGGCCAACTTTGCCGTTGCCGGTGGCACCCTTCCCGATTATTTGCGCGACCTTTCCTCCTTCATCCGACTCTCTGTATGAGGCACCGGCTTGACGTTCTCGATGGGCTCCGCCAGTTCAATGAGTGCGATATCGTGCATGGAAGCCATCTTTGATTTCAAGGCCGGCCAATTCTTCAGTGTTGGATCCTCAGCCGCCTTTTTGAAACTGGCGTACTCATTCTTAAAGCCCGGATACAGGAACACATGCCCCACATCTCGCCATTTCCCGTTTATCCGCACCTGACTGAGCATATAGCCCTGTGTCGCGTGTGCAGCAGTCACCACCCAACGTGGTGCGATCAGCGCCCCTTGTCCTTCACCGGGCAGATCCACCAGCGCTGGGAACACACTATCTTGAACTAGATACTTGGAATCCGAGACACCAGGTCGGATAACAATCGCGAGGGCTATCGTTGGAATTATGAGCAGAGCAAGCGGTGACCAAGATACGTATTTCAAAGCTACTCCATCGTATTGGGTAGGATCTGAGGAATCCCCTCATTTTTAGAGGATTCCAAATGCATCGCGACACATGCGCTGCTCGGCGACCATTTCTCCGAAGCGGGTTGCGAGGGCCACAGACTCGTTTTCCTTCATGTTGGGTATCAACATGTAATACTCCTGACCCTGACGGAAGAGTGAGTGAGTGCGCTGGCGCCGACGCGTGATGTACCAGAACAAGCCCGCGAGCGCCGCGACGACGACCGGCACGGGATAAAGCACGGCGGGGCCGTGGCCGGCAGCGCGCAGGCCGACGATCCACCAGACGGTCGCGAAGAAGGCCATGATCCGCCGCAGGAGCTGATCGATCTCCTCGTCCAAGGGCGCTCGAAGCGCGACGAGAGTCGTGGCAGGGCGGGGCGCAGCCGCCGTCGCGCGCCGAATTGGTCGGCGCGGTGGACGAGGCGACCAGCGGCGGCGCGCTGACCACGCCCTTGGTGCATTCATTGGCCGCGATGGGGATTGGGTTGATTGAGTGTCACTCTATGGCGGCGCGGGGTTGAGTCGAAGGGCCAGCGCCTCTGCGCTCATGGCGCGTAGACACCGGAGGCGGCGGCAGGGCTGCCCGCGCGCGTGTGGAAGTCCCCCATCGCCGCGCTGACGAATTGCGGGTCGCCGTCGGTGAACGAACTGGAGACCGCGAATGCCTGCGCGTCGGTCCAGGGCGGGTTGTCGCGGCCGACGCGGAGTTGGCTGGCGCCGTTGCCGACGAAGATCGAAGCGGTTACCGTCGCCTTCGAGAAGTTGCCGCCGATGAGGATGCCGTCGCCGTGCGCGTCCTGCGACGGATCGATGCCCCTGGCCGCACGGTTCGCTGCGCAATCGTGCCCGGTCACCGTCGAGTGGTCGATGGTGACGATGCTGCCGGTCTTCTGCGTCGGGTCAGCCTCGTCAGTGGAGTCGACGCAGATGCCGCTGCCGCCCCTGCCGGTGCAGGCGTTGGCGTAGATGAGCTCGTGATCGATCTTGATGATCGCGCCGTTGTCGAGGAACTCGCCCGACCCCACGTCGGGCGCCGAGTTGCCGGTGACCACGTTGAAGGCGAGGTGCGCGGTCGACTGGTGCGTGTGGTTGCTGCCCTGGACGTCGCCGTCGATGTAGATGCCGCCGCCGTAGCCGTAGCCCAGGCTCACGCCGATGTCGTTCTTGATGATGAGGTTGCCGATGATCTCGACCGCGAGGGCCTGCGAGGTGATGCCGCCGCCATGGTCGGCCTTGCCGTGGTTGCGGCGCACGATGTTGCCGCGGAGGATGGCGCTGGTATAGCTCCCCGCGACGTCGATGCCTGCTCCGACGCCGGAGGTGTTGTTCTCGATCAGGTTGTTGGCGATGGTCGCCGATGCGCCCGCGCTCCCGTCGGAAAGGAAGATGCCGCCGCCGCGGGTGTCGCGCTCGGAGCCGGCGACAACAGCGCCCAGGTTGTCGTGGATGTGGCAGTTGGAGACCGTCGGCGTGCCGCGCGCGATCAGCACGCCCACGCCGAGCATGCCGCCGCCGCCGGTGATGCTGAAGCCGTCGACGACGGTGGCTCCGCCGTCGGTGATCTGCACGACCGACCGCGCGCCCGAGCCCTTGAGGATGGTCTCGGTCGCCGACAGGCTCCGGGTGGCGAAGGTTGCGTCGAAGCCTCCGAGCAGCGTAACCACTTTGGCGATCGTGAGATCGCCCACGAAGGTGCCGGCGGCGACCTGGATGACGCCGCCGGTGGGCGCCGCGTCGATGGCGGCCTGGATCGCCTCGCCCGCCTTGACGCACGCGACGTTGCCGCCGCACGCCTGCCCCGGCCCGTTCCCAGCCTCGGCAGGCCCAAAGACGCCAAGTATTACGGGGCCGGCATCGGGTCCGCCGGCGTCGGGTCCGCCGGCGTCGAGTCCGCCGGCGTCGAGTCCGCCGGCATCGAGTCCGCCGGCGTCGGGCTTCGACACCGATGGAGATCCTCCTCCGCAGCTCGCCAAGGCCACCGCAGACACCGCCCCCACGATCGTGCGCAGCCATCGGTGGATGTCGAGGGCGTATGAGTTCGCAAGAAGTTTCGGCGCGTTTGCCATCGAATGTGACTCCATAGGAGGGGCGTCCAAGTAACAGCACGACACGCGTGAAAGGCTCTCCGAGCTCGAGCAAACCCTTCGCGCCCTCGAGCAGGTCCAGGTCACACCGCCGTTGGCGAAGGGCTTGTTCAAGGGCACGGCCCGACGCTCACATCGCCGTTGGCGAAGGTCACGCACTGCTGATTGCTCAGGCGGGCGACGCCGCCGGTATATCCCGCGAGCCCCACGCCGGTATCGGAGAGCACGGTCACCGCCTCGACGGACCCGGTGGAAGCCGGGAATCTGAAAGCCATCTGCTTGCCGACGACGGTGCCCTGCTGGTCGACGTCGTTGGTGAACGCGGGGGCGACGGCCAGCGAGCTGAAGCTGCTGATGTGGAGCGCGCCAAGCTGGATCTGACCAGGGGCGCCGTTCACCGGCTCGTCGGTGGGGCCGAGATGGAAGCGCGAGACCAGGGTGTCAGCCGCGTGTCGGCGGCGGGAAAGGTCGCGGATCACCAGCACGCCTGGACGCACGTGCACCACCTCGCGGATCAGATAATCCAGCGGCGTGGCGGGGGAAAAGATGCCTTCGTCGAACCGATCGGCGGCGAATGACGACTCGAAGCGCATGCCGATGGCGCTGTAGCCGACGCCCTCCTTGACGAACAGGACCTGGTTGTTGCGGTCGTTGGCCTGCACTTGATCATTGGCTTGAAAGGTGGAGAACGCCGGAGTCACATCCTCCCCGTTGAATGCCGTACCGCGATAGGTAGACGAGCAGAGAAGGCAAGTTCCGCCGTGATAGAACCGCACGTCTCCGTTGGCGTAGCCGAAATGATCGAACGTGTAGTGCATGTTCTCCGTCGCGACCTGATAGGCTGCGGGGTCGACGAGCGAAGACTTGGAAAAAAAGCGCCCTGTCCCTGGATTGAAATACGACAGCGGTAGTATCGAAACATCTGGATTCCTCGTACTATCGCCGAATAGCATTTCGTAGGCGGTCTGCCCCGAAGAGGCGTCGAAGAAGTCGTTGTTGAGGTTGGCCTGAAGGAGGTTGAACAGGCCCGAGGCGAACGCGCCGTCGCTGGTGGTGGAGCTGAGGATGGCCAGGAGCGACGGGGAGGTCTTATGCGGCGAGATGCCGGAGAAGCCGCCGAAGGGCAACATCTCGGCCCCGTCAGAGGTGATCTGGTAGCGATAGTTTCGCGCCAGCGGCTGGACGAAGTCGTAGGCGGCGCTCCAGTCCTCACCGACGTCCTTGAGCGCGGTGGCGACGAACAGGTGCGCAGTGAGCGCGGCCGGTCCGTAGTTACCGCCTTCCGGCCAGTCTCCTCCGCACGCGCGCTGGTTCGCCACCGGCAGCTCGCTGACGAGCTTGCTCCGCAACAGGGTCAGCAGCCGATCGGCGGCATCGTTCTCGCCGGCGGTGCCGATGCCGGTAAACATCAGGGCCTGCAGATACGGAGAATAGTAATTATTGAGCGGCCGGCTGCGAGAATAGGCGCCCGGGTCATTCGTGTACCAATCGACCCAGGTGGTCGCAACCTTGACGATCAAGGCCCGCTCGTCCGCGGTGAGCACCTCGTGGATCCAATCGAAGGCCAGCATCATCCGCAAGTGGCCTTCTCGGATGTCGTAGCCGGTGTCGCGGGAGAATTTGGTCACCGCATCGGCGCCGTTGTAGTCGTTGGCGATCTTGACCGCCAGCGCGCGCGCAGCGTCCGCGCAGTGCTTGCCCCGGGCCACCAGCGCCGGATCGCTCGCTCGCTTATTGAGCTGGTAGCAAAGCCCCAAAGCAGGGAGGTATCCGGCAGGATCGTAGATTGCACTGGCGAATGCCGCGCTGTTGGGATCCGGATAGAGGGTCAGCGCTTGAAGGAAACGGTCCAGCGCCATGTTGAATCGCACCGCCATCGCGTCGTTGGCCGCGAGCTTGGCGGCGGCGTTGGCCAGCCGCGAAGCGGTGAGCAGCACGCGCGGGTGCGGCAGCGATGCCAGTGTGGCGGTGGGTGTGGCCGCAGGCGCTCCGACGAGGATCAAGCCGGCGATGCGGTAGATCACGACCTCCTTGTAGCCGGCGTCGTAGCCGCGGATCTCGAGCGTGCCCGGGCCGGGCACCATCCCGTCGAGCGAGTACAACGGCGCGTTGAAGGGGATCATCGACGGGCCAAAGCTGTGAGCCTCCTCCTCGAGCTCTGCCGAGGCGGTGCCGAAGACCGGCACGAGCGGCAGCCGCTGCCCGTTCCAGTAGCCCTCGATGGCGCGCACGTTCGAGCTCCGCGGAATGGCCACCGCCGGGCTCACCCGGCCGACGAGGTGCGGGCACTGCCGGCTCGGCGCGGCCACGTTCAAGGCCGGCGTGAGCTGCGCCTCCGCCGGATCCAACACGTCCGAGAACGGCGCCAGCAGCGTCGGCGTGTCGCTCGAGGTCGTGAGCGTCACCGTAGACGTCGTGCTCTGCGTGATCACGCCGCCGTCGCCGGGCAGGACGATCCCCGCCAGCCCTCCACCACCAGCGTCGCCTCCACCACCAGCGTCGCCTCCTCCGCCAGCACCGCCGCCAGCGCCACCTCCGTGACAAGCAACGACCGCGAGGATTGCGAAGATAGCTGCGAAGGAGAGATGATTCCGACTGAAACGACCTTGGAATTTCATCGACCCTCCGCGTAGACGCGCGGCTGGATCCGACACTCTGTGCGTTTCATCGGTGTATCTCCATGGAAAGCTTGTCGGGCTCGAAGCGAGCGCAGGAAGGCGATCAGATCTGCCCGTCTGCCTCTCCTTCCTTAAAGCGCAAGGCGCAGGAAATTTGGCTCACGGCCGGCAGCGCTTGCGGCGCAGGGCCGGGGCGCGCGGACCTCGACCAGCGGTAGCGATGCACGATGCGTGCGTAGAAGAACCGGCCGACGAAGTCGTACGCGGTCGGATCCGAGTCGGGGAGGTTCGAGGCGTAGACGAGGGGCCGGCGGGCGGTTGCAGAGGTTGTTCACGCCGGCGAAGAACGTCGTCGTGCCCAAGGTCGAAGGCAGTGCGTGGCCCGCCTGGAGGTCCCCGGTGTTCGAAGCGGAGACCCATGCGCGGCGCTGCGTTAGCACGCCGGCGCATGGGTTCTGCTACCTGGTCGAGTGCAGCCGAGCCAGGGGCGAGGCGACAGAACGCCGCCTATCAGACACAAAATTGCGGCTTGAACTTCCTATTGCCCTCGCAGCCCCGGATTCGATTCCACGATATGCCTCGCCGAGGAGATGGCGACCGGGTCGCTATCGGAGCCAATGAATCGCCAGCCATACTCGCGATTCCCGATCAATGGATAGACGCAGTTGGCGCCGGTACCGATGTCGAGCGCGCGGACCGCGACTCCGCGCGGGATCACGCCCTGATTGGACGACGCCAGGAGATCGGCGAGGCAATGCAGGTAGCCGGCCCTCCCCGGAATGGAGGGACACAAGTACCCCGGAGGAATGGTTTAGCTCGCGATACCGTAGCAATGCTTCAGCAAGGCCGTATTCAGCGCCATCACCGCTGCCGGCTCGGCGAAACCGATCGAATCGTTGCCAAAGGCGTTGACGGCGACAAATGGCGCCAGCCCGGGGCTGGTCGCGGTAAGCGCCTCGAAATCGAGACCGCGGCGATGACGATTGCGCGGGTGCAGGCTCTCCTGCCCTTTGAGAGATTCAATCGAGAGTGGGAACGATCCCCAGAAACGCACCGTCCTTCTTCTTCGAGGATGGCCGCGCGAGTCGCCCCGCCCTGGCAAGGAGCCTCGCCCTCCCGGCGTCGGAGAGTTTTCCCATCAGGATGACGTATTCGTTCGAGCTGGTGCAGAGGACCGCCAGGGGGCAACCCGCGGCTCGCAGCTCGTCGATGCGCTGCACCTCGGCCTCGCCGATCGCAGTGCCGGGCTCATCGCCCAGCGCCCAGAGCTCCACTCCGGCGCCGGGGCTGGGCCGGTCGCACTTGTTGACCCATATCTGGATGACCGGCGAGGCGAGGTGGACCGAGCAGGCGGGGATCGCCTCGGGAAAGCGGGCTCGGATCTGCCTCTTGCTTAGCTGCGGAATCGGCGCAATCCGAACCGGCGCCGCCGCAAGCGTGAAGAGGCCGATGGCAAGAGCGAGGCCTCTCACGGGACGACTTTGAATCGGTCGAAGTCCGCAGTGGTGGGTGCAGCGTTCTTGCAATGCTTCACCAGCGCGAGCGACGTCGCCAGGACAGACTTGAAGACAGGACGGATGATCAACTCACCGGGAGCGAAGCCTGGCGAGCCGGCGTATTCCATCGGCGGCAACTCGATGGTGAAGGCCAGCGTCTGTCCCGGGGGCTTGGTCAGCGAATAAGCGAAGTCGTCGGTCGCCCCTGGCATCAACGCGAAACCGGTGGGAAACCTGGCCGGATAAAGCGTGGCGTAGAACCGGGCGCTTTGCATACGGGTATAGGTATCGGGGGTGCCGGGGCGCGTGGTTGGATTCTTCGCGGCCTGCGAGTCGAGCAGCGCCTTGGCCAGGACCGCGAAGGTATCGAACCGGGCCGGTGACGGCGCCGCGGTATCGCCGGGCGCGGGAAGAAACCAGCAGCCGAAAGAATGGTGGTCTACGACGAGCTGGTATTTTTCGGCGGTCATCAGATCCTGCAGCGCCTTGGTTTCGAAGGCGATGCTCTTGCCCGCGTTCATGTCGCTCTTGAGCAGGTCGCTCCAGACTCCGTTCGGTCCCGCGGCGATCACCGAGGCTCGATTCGGCGTAGCGAAATTGCGATTGAGATCAATTGACTCGGGCGCGCCTGCCTGCACGCCCAGATCCCCTATCAGGCTGGGGCTGCTGGAGAAGCGCGGGTCACCGGAGGGGCTGTTTTTTCGCCACAGCCGGGAGGTGGTCACCGAGTATTCGTGACCATCCGGATTGAGCATCGGGACAAAATCGATATGAAAGTTGTCGAGCAAATCTTGCGCGATTCTCTCCGCGTCGCTGGCTGGAGCGGCCGCGGGATAGTGGTCAACGAGCCACTCCGCGATGAGATAGGTATAGGAAACTCCGAGCCACTCGCGCGCATGGACTCCGCCGATGAAGAGCGCCTTGGGCCTGACGGTCTTGGAGTTCTTACCCAGGCGCAAATGCAAGATGTCGCGCCCGCCGCGCCCGGTTGGCGTCGTACCCAACACCTTCAGACTGGCGCGGCCACCCGCCCTTGCCACCAGGTCGGCCAGATCTTTTTTCAGGCTGTAGAAGGTCAGGTCGGGCGAGCCCGGTTGTGAGCGCTTGAAGGTGTCCTTGCGAACGCCGGCCTTGTTGTAGCAATGAAAATGATCGTCGTGCGCCATGGGTCAAGCCGCCCCGCCGCCGCCACTCTTTACGCTCGCTACCAACAAATCATCTTTAGCCCGAGCGAGCCGCTCGTCGATATAGGCGACGCGCTCGCTGTCGCTCAAGTCGGTTGTATTGACGATATAGTCATTCGAATTCGCGTCGATGACGAAGACCTCCGCACCGGCCTTGCGCAGCGTGGGAATATCGGTTGGATCGACCTGCGCAATGATGAGGCCGTCCTTGTAGTTTGCGTGGCTATCGACCGCGAAAAGCGCGCTCTTGAGCGCCGGGTCCGCGGGCGGCGCGTCGGGAAATTTGATCAGCACCAAGGCGGAGGTTCCCAGAGCGATGAGGTCATTTGGCATGTCTCTCTCCTGGTGATTTCAGGCGACGGCGGTGCCGGTCTCGCCGGCCGCCCCGCCCGCTCCGCCGCCGTTGACAGCCACCACCTGCTGGCCCGGGTGAGCGGGATCCTCGGCCAGCGACAAGCCATCAACGAGGCGCAGTTTTGCCGAGCCCTCCACGCCCTCGATGCGGTAGTTCCCGCCGGCGTCGGTGGTGCCACCCTTTTTGCTGCCGTCGGGAAGCTCGACGATGAGCGGAACGCCGGCCGCCGGGGTGCCGTCGCGGTAGGTGATCTTGCCCTTGAGGACGCTGCCCGCCTTGGGCGGCGGATTGTCTCCGCCAACGGGAATCGGCCCCTTCACTTCTTTTTTCCAGGCCTCGTAGACGGTACAGCCTGGATGCGTCCCGTTGCGGCAGTCCGCCGGCAAAGGCTTGATGGGCGCGGTGTCGAAGGCGAACACATCCACACGACGATTCTGCGCATTCGCGGACTGCGTGTTGACCTCGAGGTGGCGCTTGCCACAGGCAAGTGTTTGAATCGACGTTCCGGCTTCGACCCTGGTTCCCTCAGCCGCCATATATTCGTTGATGAGAGCAGCTCGGGTCTGGTTGTCGGGCTTGCCGTTGGCGGTAAGGCCCTGGTTGTTTTGCAGCTTGCGCAGGCTGTCGTCAGTCTGGCGCCCGGCTATCCCGTCGATGGGTCCCGCGAAGTAGGGAGTGCCCCCGAACGGCAAGGCCGAGAGCATGATTTGATCCTCGCGCACGCCCCATTGGTGGGATTTCTGCGGATGCGCATAGAATCGCATCCAGGCGCCGGCATCAGCTTTCAGGAAAGCGGCGCAAGCCTGGGCTCGATCGTCCGAGAGCATCAGGTTGGATTCGGCAGACCCGACCGCGTCGGTGTGGCCGACGATCAAGAGCGGCCTCGACGGATCCTGCCTTGAGTAAGCGGCGATGCCGCGGAAGATGGGCAACGAGGGCGGAAGCGGCAGCGCCTTGGCCGTCTCGAAATGGGCGGCGTCGAAGCTGGCGCGGACGGAAGGCGTGACGTCCGGATTGGGCGGCGCCTCGGTCCTGGTCTCCGCATCGACGATAAGGACAAACGAACGGCCAGTCTGGAGGCGAACTCCTGCCCGCAGCTGGGCTTTGGTGACAGCCCTCCTTACGCTCTTGTCGTCGGCCGGGCTCTTTGACACGTTGTCGGGAACTGAAGAGCATTTGGCGTTGAACTGCAAGGGCTCACTGTGCCGCCCGGCGAACCGGGCAGGTTGCGCGCCCGTGGCCGCCCGGGGAAAGTCGACTTCGCGGAAGAAGCCGGGAAAGAACGACGCGCGCAGGTCGTCGAACGCGTCTTTCACGGCTTCGAAGGCATGAATGATGCGCTCGCCAAACATCATTTGTTCCTGCGGCGCTGACTTCCGCGCCGCTCCCTGGAAGGGATAGGGCCGGACCTTGTGCTGGATGGAGGCGGAGCCCGCTCGTCACGCGCGCGGTCCGGCGCTCGCCGCCTGCACGTGCCCCGTCCAGTGCTCAGCGTCGACTCTCACAAATGGACTCGAGAGGAGCAACGAAATGAAAGCAATCGTCTACAAGGGACCGAACAAGGTAGCTGTCGAACAGGTCGAAGATGCTCGGGTAGAAAGCGCGACCGACGTCCTCGTCCGCACCACGACCGCGGGAATCTGCGGCAGCGATCTGCATATGTACGAAGGCCGCACTGCCGCCAAGCCGGGCATGGTGATGGGCCACGAGAACATGGGCGTCATCGAGGAAGTCGGCAGCTCGGTGCAGCAGCTTTCAAAGGGCGATCGCGTGGTGCTGCCGTTCAACATCTCCTGCGGTACGTGCTTCAACTGCACGCGCGGGTTCACGAACGCATGCCTGGTCGTCAATCCCGAAGGCGTGTCCGGAGGCTACGGCTATGTCGGGATGGGCCCCTACCGGGGTGGACAGGCCGAGCTACTGCGGGTGCCGTATGGCGACGTGAATTGCCTCAAGCTTCCCGGCGAGCCGGGCGATGCTTTCGAGGACGACTTCCTGCTCCTCTCCGATATCTTCCCGACCGGCTATCACGCAGCCATTCTCGCGGGAGTCGACGTCGGCACGACTGTCGCCATCTTCGGCGCGGGCCCGGTCGGCTTGCTGGCCGCCTACAGCTCGATCCTCCGAGGTGCCGCCGAGGTTTACGTGGTGGACGCGGTGCCGGACCGGCTCGAGAAGGCGAAGCAAATCGGCGCCACCCCCATCGACTTCCGGAAGGGCAACCCGGTCGAGCAGATCAAGAGCATCCGGCTGTCCAATCCGCTCATCCGCGGCGCGATGCGAAAGGGCGAGGAAAAGATGGCCGGCGTGATGAGCGGCATCGACGCCATCGGCTACCAGGCCAAGGACTTCGGCGATCCGTCGCGGGAGATGTCGACCTCGGTGACCGACGCTCTCGCGGACCTGATCAATCCGACCGGTACCCTGGGGGTGGTTGGCGTCTTCCTGCCGCAGGATCCGGGCGGCGCCAACGAGGCGGGGAAGCGCGGCGCGTACACGATGCCTTGGGGCAAGATGTGGGAAAAGGGAATCAAGCTCGGCATGGGGCAAACGCCCGTGAAGCAGTACGACGCATTCCTGCGAAATCTCATCATCGCCGGCCGCGCGAAGCCGAGCTTCATCGTCTCGAAGCACATCCAGCTGCAGGAGGCTCCGGACGCGTACCAGCGATTCGACCGTCGCGAACCGGGCTATTCGAAAGTGCTGATCAGGCCGGGCGCCGCAGCGGCGCACTGAGCTCCGGATCTTCAGCCGAGCAGCGCGGCGAGCTGCGCCGGATCCTGGGTTGGGAGCTGGCAGGCGCCGCGCACGCAGACGTAGGCGATCGCAACGCCCGAAACAGCGGGGCGGTCGCGCGCGAGCGGCGTCGCAGGTTCTGCTCTTTCCTCGTGGCGGAGCAGCACCTGGGACGACGGCACCCGGCGGGCGCGCGCCGCGTAGAGCTGCGGCCGCACGCGCAGCGGTTCGCGTTCCTCTGCCGTCGGCACGTGAGCGACCGCGAGCACGTTCTTGCCGCCTTCGAGGTTTCCCTGCTCCGTGACGCCGAAGAGCTGCGCAGTGCGCGCGCCGTCGTCGGGACCCAGGACCGCGGCAAGCCCGGAGGGCATCAAGACGAAGAACGTCCCCTCCTCCGGCCGCTTCCGCGTGCCGTTTCGCTGAGGGTCGGACGGGCGGCCGTGGTCTTGAGAACTCCGCGCCGGGGACGGTGAACTTTCCTGCGCCGTCCCTGCCGACCGCGAAGAGCATTTCGTCGTCCTGCAGGAAGAACGCACTCGAAAGACGCTTGGGCTCGCGCCCGATCAGAGTGGTCGACGGGCCGCAATCTGACGCGCGAGCTCGTGAAGGACCGGCAACGCAGCGCGATCCTTGGGGCGGTTCGCTGCGGTCTTGGAGCGAATGATGTCGTCCAGGGAAGCGGTTGGCGCGACCACTCCCCCAAGTTCAAACTGCTCTTGATGTTGAACCAGTTCGGCGTAACCCGCGGTGCCTGAGGGCTGGAACGTCAGGTCCAGATCCCCAGCGTCCGTTTCGAGATTGAGCAACTCGACACCGGCCAGGAACTTTTCGTCGCAGGCGAAAGGCAGTCCGCGCTCAACCCCTTCAGTCCGAATTCGTGCCTTCAACTCGTTGAGCGCGAGGGCCAACTGTCGCAGGTTCTCGACCTCGCGCGCGGGACAGACGTCCGTATCACCGGTACGCAGCGGCGATCCATGAAGGGCGGCCCCGACGCCGCCAACCAGAACGTAGCGAACACCATGGCGATTGAGAACCTCCACCACGACGTCGGGCCGGAAGCCGGGCATGAAATCTAGCCGACGCGGCGGGCGCGGCCGGCAAGATCCTCGAAGGCCAGAATGTCCATGAGATACCGCAGACGCTCGGCGGGCGAGAGACGCAACCGCGCTGCAACCTGGCTACGTTCGTCGGCGGACAGGGCGCTGTCCTGGGTTCCCCCCGATGACTCTTGCCCCCGCTTGACCTCAGGTTCCGACATAAATTGAGTCTACGTCAAAACGCCCAAATGGAAATCGATGAGCCTTCCCTCCGCCGCCGCCGAGCCTGAGAAGAAAGCCATGGCCAAGAAGTAGAAGCACATCGCAGACCTTCGAGTCGAAGACCTGGCCCGGGAGCGCGACGCGCGCGAGCCCGGCTTCAAGGCGCAGGTCAGTGCTCGCGTCGAGCAGCTCGCGATCGCCCACCAACTCGCCCTGCGCGAGAGGCGCAAGCTCACCCAGGGCGAGTTGGCCGTGCGCGCCGGCTCCGGACAGCCGGCCATCGCTCGCATTGAGGCCGGCAAGCCGGTCGCCATGGTGGCCGAGAAGGCGAAACACAAGGACGAAGCCGGCCCGGGCGGCGGCGGCGCGGGCGCCCTCTACCTGGCGCAGCTCATCGAGGCGTAACCCGCGTCGGCGGCGATGAACTGATTTCCGGGGGACTGGCTGCGCTGCAGCAGCCTTCGGCGCCGCGCCGGCCGCCGCTGCCCGGCGCAACTCTGTGGGGACCATGTCCGCCACCAGCCGCACCCGGGGGACATCCAGCGCCGACTTCGGGCAGACGAGGTGGAGCGCGCCGCGCTGGAATTTGCCGAGGTCCACCTCGAGGGGCACCAGCGTAGAGGCGCGCTGCAAGCGGTGCGCGACCCGCGGCAGCACCATCGCGCCCAGGCCCGCCTCGCGGCGGCGAGGTTAACGAGGAAGTGGTCCGAAGTGAAGGCCGGCACGAACCCCGGTCGCTGGGCGCGTAGCTGGGGGTTGGGCGGGAGATCCTCCCACGGCGCAGCCCAGGCGATCCAGGGCAGCGCGTCTAGCCGCAGCGGCCCGCGCGGCAGCCGCGCCCGCAGCGCTCGCGAGACGAAGACGGCGTTCTCGAAGTGGAAGGTTTCCAGCAGCGCAAGCTCGGATGATTCGGCGCGCTGTCCGCGCTCGCCGCCCGCCTGCTCGCGCGGTGGAGGCTGGACGCGAAGAGCCAAGTCGGCCTCGCCGCGCGGGAGATCGAGGTACTCCATCGACGAGATTGGCTCCAGCCGCAGTCCGCGGTGTCGCTCGCCGAGGAAGGCTGCGAAGGGCGCGAGAAAGTCAAAGGCGATGAAGGGCGGCGCGGTGAAGCGCACCAGGCCGGTCACCGCGCGGTCGGTGGAGGCGGCGGCGCGGCCCACCTCGCCCGCCCACTCGGCCATGCGCCGGGCCGGGTCCGGCAGCCGCTCTCCGCGACAGTGAGCGCCGCGCCCGCGACGCTGCGCCGGAAGAGCTTCTCGCCCAGCGCGTGCTCGAGCAGCGCCAGCCGCCGCGTCACGGTGGGCTGTCCCCAGCGCAGCCGCCGCGCCGCTCACGCTCCCCGCCTCGGCGACGGCGAGGAAGAGCCGCACGTGCTCCAGCTGATATCCATATCTGGATGACTTCATGCCATCTCTTCTGTTTTCCATCCATCCACGGATGGGTACATCTGGGGCATCCCGGAGGTTGCCCATGACACGGATTGCCCCTCATTCTCTCGCCGGTTCGCTCGCGATGCTTTACGTCCTCACCCTCGCCACCGGCTGCGCGTTGACCAGCCACGATCGGCGGCGGGCCGAGCTCGGCGTCGCGCGGCCCTCCAGCGCGCTCTTGGCCGTCATCGACCAGCCCGGCCCGGTGGAGCTGACCACGGTGGTCGCCGCCGACTGGGCGGTGGAGCGGTCGGGGCTGATCAACCTCGATCACCCGCGGGCGAAGGCGGCCGGCCTGCAGGACGGCGACGAGCCCATCCAGGTCTACTTCCACGTGCTCCGCCACCCGCAGCGGGGCCTCTTCGCCGTCGATGCCGGCCTCGAGCGGGCGCTGGGCGATCACCCGGACCAGTCGCACATCTCCGGGATGGTGCGGTCGAAAATGAACCTCGAGAAACTGCACCTCAGGACTCCGCTGGCCGACTGGCTTTCGTCCCACCCCGCGGAGCCGCTGCGCGGCGTCTTCCTGACGCACCTGCACCTCGACCACAGCGGCGGGCTCGTCGACCTGCCCGCGGGCACGCAGCTCTACGTCGGGCCGGGCGAGGGCGCCGAGCGCGCCTTGCTGAACCTATTCGTGCAGAGCTCGACCGATCGCGCGCTCGAGGGAAAGGCGCCCCTGGAGGAGCTGCCCTTCTTGCCCGACGCGGACGGCCGATTTGAAGGCGTGGTCGACGTGTTCGGCGACGGCTCGGTCTGGGCGCTGCTCGTCCCGGGCCACACCCAGGGCAGCATCGCCTTGGTGGTGCGCACCCGGCAGGGCCCAGTGCTGCTCACCGGCGACGCCTGCCACACGCGCTGGGGCTGGGAGCACGACGTCGAGCCCGGCTCCTTCTCGTCCGACCGACCGCGCAGCGCCGAAAGCCTCGCCCGGCTACGGAGGCTCGCCGCCGAGCACCCCGCGCTGGAGGTGCGGCTCGGCCACCAACGTTTGCCGGTGGTCAAGGGCGCGCGAACCGCAGCCGGGAGATAGCGCGGCCAGGCGGCATTCAGGTCACCGGAGGAACTGGCCATCTCTGCCGAAGGGTCGTCGAGAATCTGCGAAACACGCTCCCCCTGAAAGGGAGATCTCCCAGCGGGCGCCCGGCAATTGAACTGACCCTCTGCTCGCGCCGCTCCGTGCCAGACTGTCATACACTCGCGCCATGGATCTCAGGCTCGCGGGCAAGTCTGCGCTGCTGATCGGGGCTGGGCGCGGCATCGGCGGTGCGGCGGCGCTGGCGCTCGCGCGCGAGGGCTGCAACGTCGCCGTGGTGGCGCGCACGCGGGACGTCGTCGAGGAGCGAGCCGCGCAGTGCCGCAAGGCCGGGGCGCCGAAGAGCCTGGGAATCGCTGCCAACGCCACGGACCCATTGCAACTCGAGAGCGCGGTGGAACGGGCGGCCGAAGCGCTGGGCGGCCTCGACATCTTGATCACGCTCGTGGGTGGCAGCTCGCCGGGCGGCACCGCCGACGCCGACTGGGGCGCGGCCTGGGAGCAAAACTTCTGGCCGGCCGTGCGCGCCAGCCGCTTCGCGCTGCCGTTGCTCACGCACAGCGCCGCCCGCCGCGGCTTTGCTTCCTCCATGCCGGCGACCGAGTTCAGCACCACCACTCCCGCGCCGGTGGCGGTCCGGCGGGAGCCGAGCGTCATCCTGCATGTGGCCAGCATCTGGGGTCGCGAAGGTGGCGGGTCGCTCTCGTACAACGCAGCCAAGTCGGCGCTCATCTCCCTCGCCCACGAGCAGGCACGCGAGCTTGCCCCTCGCGGTGTTCGCGTGCTCAGCCTTGCGCCGGGCAGCATCCTTCACCCTGGCGGCTCCTGGGAGAGGCGGCTGCAGAGGGACCCCGCGGTCACCAACGCTTTCGTGCAGCGCGAGATCCCCTTTGGCCGTTTCGGCACCGCCGAGGAAGCGGGCGACGTCATCGCCTTCCTGGTCAGCCCCCGCGCCTCCTGGATCGCAGGCGCCTGCGTCGTCGTTGACGGCGGCCAGTCGCGCAGTTTCTGATTATAAGTAGCGGTATGAAACCCGTGACCATCTATACGACGCCCTATTGCCCCTTCTGCGCGCGCGCCAAGAAGCTTTTGACCCAGAAGAAGATCGCTTACAAAGAAATCGACGTCTCGACCGACGACGCCGCGCGCGACCAGCTGGCGCAGCGCACCGGCCAGCAGACGGTCCCGCAGATTTATATCGGCGACACGCACGTCGGCGGGTCCGACGACCTTTACGCGTTGGAGCAGAAGGGAGAGCTGGACGCGCTGCTCCAATAAAGCTTGGCGGCTCAGTGAACGAAGAGGTGGGCCGCGATGGCGTTGCAGGCGGAGATCACCGCGCGCGGCGCGACCACCGCGGGCGCCGACGCGACACCGAACAGCAGCAGGAGCAGCAACAGCCGCTTGCGCCGGGAGCCCGGCAACCCGTCGAGCAGCAGCAACGGCGCGGCGCAAACCGTGGCCCCGACCAGGCACGCAAGCGCGGGCGGAAGTCCGTTCGCGAAAAAACCTGACGCCACCACGCAGACGGCAGAGACGTGAAAGAGGTCGCGCCCGTTGCCGGCGAACCAGCGCCCCCGATATTTCTCTGCCAGGGTGCGCGACATCTCCAGCAGCGCGCTCGCGGTCAGGATTGCGCTGACCGAGAGAAGCGGCCCCAGCGGCGCTTCGAGAATCGGACTGTAGCTCCCGAGCGGCTCCATCAGCGGTTGCGAGATAGCACGGCCTTCCGCACAATGCGCGTCCGTGCGAACCCTGCTCGTCCTGCTCACTTCCTGCGCGCTCTTCACTTCCTGCATCGAGCGCCCCTTCGACGCGCCCGTCGCTGCGCCCTCGCGCGCCACCGTCGATCGCGCCGCGCTGCCGGGCGTGCTCATTTCGGCCCCGCCCGCCGACGCCATTCCGGTCGAGGCGGTCTTCGGCAACGCGGCCGAGCTGGTCGCGTACCGGCTGGAGCCAAAAGCGCTGCTCCCCAACCAGAAGGCGCGGCTGACCTTCTACTGGCGCTGCCGGGCGCCGCTCGAAGCGTGGCACATCTTCGTCCATCTCGACGAGGCCGAAGGCGGCCGCATCCACGCCGAGCACGACCCCGCCTCTGGCCGCTTCCCCACCGACGCGTGGAAGCCGGGCGACCTGATCGCCGACACCATCACCTTCGAGGCGCACCTGAATCCGTTGCTGCTCTACGTGGGACTGTTCTCGCAGGGCGAGACGCGGCTCACGCTGAGTGCGCCCGGTCGCGGCCGCGATGACGGGAACAGCCGGCTCTTCGTCGCTGCGCTGCCGATCGCGCGCTGATGCGCAAGCTCGCGCTCCTGCTCCTGCTCGCGCCCGCGGCGGCGCTGGCTCACGCCACCAGCATCTCGTACAGCGAACTTTCGGTGGACGGCAGCACGGTGCACGGCGAATTGCGCTTCTCGCTCCCGGATCTGCAGACGCAGGGGCCGATCGATCCGGCGCGGCTGGACCCCGCGGTGCTGCGCCCGCTGGTGCTCGACCCCTTCGTCATTTCGCAGGACGGCAAGCCCTGCCTGCTCTCGCCGTCGATCGCGGCGCGCCTGGACGGGTCCGACGGCGTCACGCTGCTGGCGTCGTGGGCCTGCCCCGCGCCAGTGCGGACGTTCGCGGTCCGCGTGGGCTTCCTCGATTCGTTCCCGCTCGGCCACACCCACTTGTCGCGCGTGGTGCTGGGTCCGGGCGAGGTGGCGCAGCGGGTGGCGCAGGCGGACTCGCCCAGCTTCGAAGTGACTGCGAACGGCGGCGCCTCGTCTTCCGGCGGCGTGCGGTTTCTGCTCCTCGGGATCGAGCACAGCGCGTTCGGCCCGGAACACCTCGCGTTCCTGCTGGCGCTGCTCATCCTTGGCAGTGCCCTCGGCGAGCGACAGGCGCGCCCGCTCGCGAACAGCGAGTGGGGCTCCCTGCGCGAGCGAGCGGCGGCGACTTTTTTCGCTTTCGCCGAGCCGTTGCGGGTCATCACCGCCTTCACCGTCGCGCACTCGATCGCGGTGCTGCTCGCCGCGCTGGGCCCGATCGCGCTGCCGTCCCGCGCGCTTGACGTCCTGCTCGCCTTGCTGGTCGCGGTCGCTGGCGCCGAGAACCTCTGGGCGCTGCGCCGGGGCCCGCGCAGCCTCATCGCACTCCAGCGCCGCTGGGTCCTGGCCTCTGCGCTGGGCGCGGTGCACGGCCTGGGCTTCGCGGGGCTGCTGCCGCGCGCGGTGCTCGCCCTGGGCATGCTTCCCTTCAGCGTCGGGCTCGAAGCCGGTCAGCTGGGGATGGTCGCGGCCGCCTGGCCACTGCGCGGATGGCTCCGCAGACACCCGCTCGTCGCCCGCGCAGGCTCGGCAGCAACGGTCGTGATCGCGCTGCTCTGGCTCGCCGCCCGGCTGCGGTAAAGGCTGTGGGTCCGTACCCGGCGCTGTGAGCCCCTGCTGTCGGCGAGTCTGGCGTCAGACCCAGGTCATCAATTGCCGCATTGATTGCCCATTGAACTGCGCGGGCTCAAGCAGTGGGGCGCCAACTCTGCAAGATTCGCATGTAATTCGCGCGGGAGAAGGCGTTCGGGTCGGGGCAGTGCGAGAGGCTCATGCTGCCAATCATCTGCTGCACCGACTCGTATTCATGCTCCTGCATCCAGCGCTCCATCTGCGCTCGTATGGTGCGCAGGTATTTAGGGCCGTGCTTGAGCAGCGCCGAGACCACCTGCACGGCGCTCGCGCCCGCCATGAGGGACTTGATGGCATCGATTCCGGAATGCACGCCGCCCGAGACGGCGAGCGGAATTTTAAGTCCGGGCTTGACGATGGCGAGCCAGCGCAGCCGCAACAACAGCTCGGACGGATCGGAGAGGTGCAGAATCGGCGCGGCCTCCAGGCTCTCCGCGCTGATATCTGGCTGGTAGAAGCGATTGAACAGCACCAGACCGTCGGCGCCCGACGCTTCGAGCTCGCGAGCAAAGTGTGGCAGCGCGGAAAAGAACGGCGACAACTTCACGGCAATGGGGATCTTTACAGCTTGCTTGACCGCGCGCACGACGTCCAGAGTGCGCCGCTCCACCATCCCGCTTCCTTCCGTGGGATCGGTGGCCAGGTAATAGACGTTCAGCTCCAGCGCGGCCGCGCCCGCTTCCTCGACCTGTTTGGCGTAATCGAGCCAGCCCCGGGTGGTAATGCCGTTCAATGATCCAATCACCGGCACATTGACCGCATCGGAAAGGCGGCGGAGCTGGTCCAGATACTCGTCAGGTCCGAGCGAGAACTCGCTCGCCCTGGGAAAGTACGAGGTCGCTTCGGCGGAGGCCTCGGCGTGCGACTCGATCGAATAGATGGTGCCCGTCATCTCGCGCGTAATCTGCTCCTCGAAGAGCGAGTGTAGAATGATCGCCGACGCGCCGGAATCCTCGAGGATGCGCGCGACGTCGAGATTGTCGGCGAGCGGCGAGGCTCCGGGCATCAGCGGCGAGTCCAGCTTGATGCCCAGATAGCTTGTCTTGAAATCCATCAGGTCTCCTTTACGGCGACAGCGACAGCGGGGGCGCCTTTTCCAAGCTGCTCATAAAGCTGGAAGCGCGCGCGAATCTCCTGCTTGGCGGAATTGACCAGCTCGCGATATCGCTCCGGTCCCTGCTGCTCGGTCATGCGAAAGCGCGTCTCGTTGTGCATATAGGCGGCGAGATCGCCCTTGGGCTGCGCCGAGTCCAGCTTGAACGCGCTGTCGCCATTCACCGCGCGGCGCGGGTCGAAGCGATAGAGCGGCCAATAGCCCGTCTCGACGGCAAGATGCTGCTGCGAGATCCCCTGGGCCAGGTCGTAGCCGTGCGCGATGCAGGGACTATAGGCAATGATCAGCGACGTTCCCGGGAACGAGTCCGCTTCCTGGAAGGCTTTCAGTGTCTGCGCGTCTTTGGCCCCGAAGGCGACGCGCGCGACATAGACGTTGCCGTAGGTCATGGCCAGCATGCCGAGGTCCTTCTTCGGGCGCGACTTGCCGGCCACTGCGAACTTCGCCGTGGCGCCCATGGGAGTGGCCTTCGAAGCCTGACCGCCGGTGTTCGAATAGACCTCGGTATCGAGCACCAGGAGATTGACCTTGCGGCCGAGCGCCATCACGTGGTCGAGGCCGCCGTAGCCGATGTCGTAGGCCCAGCCGTCGCCTCCGACGATCCAGACGCTTTTGGTAACCAGGGAGTCGGCGAGCAGGCGCAGCCTCGCGGCCCCGGGGCTCGGGTCGGAAGCGAGCAGGCTCTTCAGTTCTTCGACGCGCGCCCGCTGCTCGGCAATGCCGGCTTCGGTGGATTGATTGGCATTGAGCAGGCCCGTTCTGAGCAAGGCAGGAATCGAGTCGCGCTGCAGCAGTTCGCGCGCCTGCTCTTCATGCTTGTCGGCGGCGAGGCGCATTCCGAGGCCGAACTCGGCATTGTCCTCGAAGAGCGAATTGGCCCAGGCAGGTCCTCGACCATTCGAGTCCGTGCAATAGGGGGTGGTGGGAAGATTGCCGCCATAAATGGACGAGCAGCCGGTTGCATTGGCAATCAGCGCGCGGTCGCCGTAGAGCTGCGTCAAGAGCTTGACGTACGGCGTCTCCCCGCAGCCCGCGCAGGCGCCCGAGTATTCGAAGAGCGGCTGCAGGAACTGCGCGCCTTTCACGTCCAGGCGTACCTTGGTGCGGTCTGCCTCGGGGAGACCGAGGAAGAAATCATAGTTGCTGCGCTCGGCCTCGAGCAGCGCAGCCTGCGGCAGCATATCAATCGCCCTATGGCGCGGATTCGACTTGTCCTTCGCGGGGCAGACCATCACGCACAGGCTGCAGCCGGTGCAGTCCTCGGTGGCGACCTGGATGGTGTACTTCGATCCTTTCCATTCATTGCCGCGATATTCGGTGGACTTGAATGAAGCCGGCGCAAGGGCCAGCCCACCCGGCTCATAGACCTTGGCGCGGATGGCCGCGTGCGGGCAGACCATGACGCACTTGTTGCACTGGATGCAGAGCACTTCGTCCCAGACAGGAACCTCGACGGCGAGGTTGCGCTTTTCCCAGCGCGTGGTGCCCATTGGCCAGGTGCCGTCCACCGGGAAAGCGGAGACCGGAAGCAGATCTCCTTTGCCGGCCAGCATGACCGCGGTCACCTTCTTGACGAAGTCGGGCGCCAGGTCCGGCACAATCGGAGGCATGGAGAAATTAGAGGTGACGCTTGCCGGAATCGAGACCTCGTAAAGATTGTCCAGGGTCTGGTCGATGGCCTCGAAGTTCTTCTGCACCACCGCCGCGCCCTTCTTGCCATAGGTCTTCTGCACGCCCTTCTTGATGGCGGCGATGGCCTCGGTCCGCGGCAGCACGCCGGAGATGGCGAAGAAGCAAGTCTGCATCACGGTGTTGATGCGGCCCTTCATGCCGGTCGCGCCGGCCACCGCGAGCGCATCGATGACAAAGAAGCGGAGCTTCTTTTCAATCAGCGTCTGCTGCACCTCGCGCGGCAGGTGGTCCCAGACCTGGTCCGGCGGGTAGGGCGAGTTGAGCAGGAACACCGCGCCCGGAGCCGCGTACTCGAGCATGTCGAACTTGGCGAGAAAGGCTGCCTGGTGGCAACCGACAAAGCTCGCCCGCTTGATGAGATAGCTGGACTTGATCGGTCGCGGGCCGAATCGCAGATGCGAAATGGTGATCGCACCCGACTTCTTTGAATCATAGACGAAGTATCCCTGCGCGTAATCAGGGGTCTCTTCGCCAATGATCTTGATAGAGCTCTTGTTGGCGCCCACCGTGCCGTCCGCGCCCAGGCCGAAGAAGACGGCGCGAACGACATCGGGAGGTTCGATGTCCAGCTGGCGGTCCCAATCGAGCGAGAGGTGGGTGATGTCATCGACGATGCCGACCGTGAAGTGCCGGCGGGGCTTCGGCCGTGACAGCTCATCGAAGACGGACACCACCATCGCCGGATCGAACTCTTTGGAGGAGAGGCCGTAGCGTCCGCCGATGACGAGCGGGTCGAGCGCGGTCAGCCCATCCTCGCGCGCCTCGCGCAGCGCGGTGACCACGTCCATATACAGCGGCTCGCCCACCGCGCCCGGCTCCTTGGTCCGGTCGAGCACGGCGATTGATTTGGTGGTCTTCGGGAGCGCGCGAACAAACTCCTCGACGGGAAAGGGCCGATAGAGCCGCACCTTCAGGACGCCGACCCTGTGGCCGCGCGAGCACAGCCAATCAACCGCCTCGTGAGCCACTTCGGCGGCGGAGCCCATCACCACCAGCACGCGCTCCGCTTCGGGGTGCCCGGCGTAATCAAAGAGGTTGTATTGACGCCCGACGCGCGCGGCGAAGGCGTTCATCGCCTCCTGCACGATGCGCGGGCAGGCGAGATAATACGGATTCGAAGCCTCGCGCGCCTGGAAGAAGACATCGGGATTCTGCGCCGAGCCGCGCAGCACCGGACGGTCCGGGCTCAGCGCGCGCTTGCGGTGCTCGGCAATCTGGCGGTCATCGAGCAGCGCGCGCAGGTCGTCGTCCGAGAGCTTGTCGATCTTCGCCAGCTCGTGCGAGGTGCGGAACCCATCGAAGAAGTGCAGGAACGGCACCCGCGAACGCAGGGTGGCGGCGTGCGCGATGGCGGCGAGATCGTGCGCTTCCTGCACCGAGCCGGACGCGAGCATGGCAAAGCCGGTCTGTCGGCAGGCCATGACATCGGAGTGATCGCCAAAGATGGAGAGTGCATGAGTTGCGAGCGTGCGCGCCGAGACATGCATGCAGAACGGCGTCAGCTCGCCGGCGATCTTGTACATATTGGGAATCATCAGCAGCAGGCCCTGCGAGGCCGTGAAGGTGGTCGACAGCGCACCCGCCTGCAGCGCCCCGTGAACCGCGCCGGCCGCGCCCGCTTCCGATTGCATCTCGACCACTTCGGGGACCGTGCCCCAGATGTTCTTCTGACCCGCGGCCGACCATTCATCGGCCAGTTCACCCATGGTGGACGAGGGCGTGATCGGGTAGATGGCAATGACTTCGCTCGCTCGATGGGCCACCGAGGCAGCGGCCTCGTTGCCGTCAAAGATGACCTTGGGACGATCAGACACGGGCTATCTCCTGTCGCGAGGATGACCGGCCGCTTCGGTGCAGGAACCGGTCCACCGCAAAAGACCGGCGCAGCGGCGCAAATGAGCATCAATGAGCCGCAGCATCTGCGCGGCCGGTGCATGATTTGCGCGAAGCGGTGTGACCTGCTGCCGCGCGGCAGAACGTGCCATTCCCGCGGCGTGGGCTCGCGGTGAAAGACCGCGTGTTTCCAGTTGCCGCCGAAATTGCATAGGCGGTCTGGCGTCCCCCGCAAGCGGATTGGAACCGCAGCATGATTTCACCTTTGATTGGAGGCCCTTCGCGGCCGCTCCCGGCGCAGACTTTGCGAGGGGCTCTGGCGGCGCGCGGAAACGACGAGCGTCCCTGGCTTTCATTCCAGCGGGGGACCTCTTCTCCGGAGCAGCTGACCTTCGCCGCCGCGGACTTGCTGGCGCGGCGCTGGGCCCGGGTGCTCCGGCACGCGGGCGTCGGACCGGGCGACCGGGTCGCCCTTCTCCTGCCCAACGGCCCGGACTTCATCGGCGCTTTCTTCGGCGCGCAAGAGCTGGGTGCGACGCCCGTGCCGCTGCCCTGGCCAGTGGTGGCGATGGGGCCGCTCGTGCTGCCGGCCGGGTCCGCGGCAATCCTCTCGCTTTCGGCTGTGCGGGTCCTGATCGCCGCCGGGAAGCTCGAAAATTGTCCCGTTCCCGTGCTCACCCCGGACGCAGTCGAGCCCGCGCGGGCCGGGCCTTTTGAGGCGCTGGTGGACTCGCGCGCTCCCGCTTTCATCCAGTTCACCTCGGGGAGCACCGGCCGGCCGCGGGGCGTGGTGATCTCGCAACGCGCCGCCGTGCACAGCGCCTGGGCGATGACGCAGGCGCTGGGGCTCACGCGCCAGGACGTCGGCGTTTCCTGGCTGCCCTTCTTCCACGACATGGGCCTCGTCGGCGTGGTTCTCGCGTCGCTGCTCGGCGGCTTCCCCGTGCACCTACTCACGCCGGGAGAATTTCTCCTCCGCCCGCGGCGCTGGCTCGAGCTTCTTGCAGCGACGCGCGCCACCATCACCGTCGCACCCAATTTTGCTTTCGATCTTGCGCTTCGCCGCGCCCGGCCTGTCTTTCCCGAGATCGACCTATCCGGCCTGCGCTTCGCGCTCAACGGATCGGAGCCGGTCTTACGCACCACCCTGACCAGCTTCGAAGCGGCGGGCGCCGAGTCGGGACTGCGGCGCGGGACCCTGCTCCCCGTCTATGGCCTCGCCGAGAACGGGCTCGGGGTCGCATTCCAGTCCGAGGGCGCGAAAGACCTCGACGTCACCATCGACGGGCGGCAAGTCCCCTCGGTGGGAGTGCCGCTGCCCGGCATGGAAATCGCAGTCCGCAAGCCCGATGGCGCCCTGGAAAGCGAGGGCGCGGAAGGCGAGGTGACCGTGCGCGGGCCGGCACTGATGGATGGCTATTGCGCAGATCCGGAGGCCACCGCGCAGGCGTTGCGCGACGGCTGGCTGTGGACGGGGGACCGGGGCCTGGTCCTGAACGGACGCCTGCACCTGACGGGACGCGAGAAGGAGCTCATCATCAAGGCAGGCCGCAAGTTCCACCCGGCCGACATCGAGCAGGTGGTGGCGACGCTGGTGGACGCCCCGCCCAATGGCGTCGCCGCTTTCTCCGTGCTGCGCGAGGCTGCTGGCGGAGAAGAGCTGGTGGTGGTGGTGGAGCTGCGCCGCCGGCCGGAAGGGGACGTGGTTTCGCGCATCCGCGGCCGCCTCTCGGAGGTGCTCGGCGTGATGGCCGACCGCATCGAGCTGGTGGGTGCTGGCGCCCTGCCGCGCACCACCAGTGGAAAGCTGCGGCGCAAAGAATGCATCGCCCGCTTCGGGGGGCGCGCCTGAGGCCGCTCATCCTCGGCGCCGCCGGTTTCCTCGGCTTGAACCTGGTGGACGAGTTCGCAGCCCAGGGGATCGCGCCCCGCTGCGGGCGCCGGGTCCGCACCAACGTGCTCGAGCTGCGGCGCCGCAAGGTGACCATGGTCCAGGCCGAGCTGGACTCGCCGGAACAACTTGCCGAAGCGTGCGCGGGCGTCGACATCGTCTTCCATCTCGCCGGTCATTATCCGCGACTTTCGCTCGACTTGCCGGGCGCGCTCGAGATGGGCCTGCGCCAGCTCGAACACGTGCTCGACGCGGCCGCCCGCGCAGGCGTGCGGCGTCTGATCTACGTCTCGAGCAGCGCCACCGCGGCTCCGCGCGATTCGGGAAGTCCCTCGACGGAGGCGGACGTGTTCGATCGGGTGCCGGCCTTTGGCACCTACCACGCGCTGAAGTGGCACATGGAGGCGCGAGCGCTGCGCGAGGAGCGCCTGGAAGTGGTGGTCGCTTGTCCGGCCGCGTGTCTCGGACCGTGGGACTTGCGCGTGGGCACTTCGGCGCTGCTGGTGGGGACCGCGCGCGGCTTGCAGATCCCGCACCCGGACGGAGTGGTGAGCTGGGTCGATGCGCGCGATCTAGCGCTGGGGCTCTTGCGGCTGGCGCTTCATCCCGCGCCCCCGCGGCGCGTGCTGTTCTCGGCCGGAAGCCTGCGCCTGCAACCGCTCCTCGAAGATCTCGCGCGCCGCTACGGCGTGCCCGCCCCGGCGTGGCCCCTGAGCCCGGCCGAGGCGCTGGCCTTCTGCGACGCCGAAGAGTTTCGCGCGGCCCGCTACGGCGGCAGGCCCGCACTCGCCCGCGAGCTTGCCGACCTGATCATCCACGGCGTGCCGCTCGACGCCGCCCTGGCCCGGGGCGCGCTCGGTATCACCTTCCGGCCGCTCTCCCAGACCCTCGACGCCTTCGACGATTGGGCGCGCCGGGTCCGCATCCTTCCTTCGTCGAAGCCTCTGGAGGCTTAACGCCCATGCGCCCCGATCCCACCGCCACCGTCGACGACCGCGTCCTCTACATCATCTCCCAGCTCGTCCCTGTGCAGCCCAGCCAGATCCGCGCCGAGCAGCGCCTGCGGGAAGACCTCGGGATGGACTCGGTGGGCTCGATGGAGCTGCTCTCGATGCTCGCCGAGGAGCTCGATCTCGACATCGGGGTCGAAGACATCACCGAGGTGCACACCGTCGGCGCCACCATCGCGCTGGCCAAGACTTTCCTCGCCAGGAAGGCAGGTTAAGCCTCTTGTTGCCGCGCGCTGACGACGAAGTCTCAGGCCCGATCATCAGCCAGGTGCGCCGCTTTGCCGCCCGCGCCATCGACGCGCGCGCGATCGATCGGGACGCGGCCATCCCGCGCGAAGTGCTCTCGGGCCTCGCTGAGCTGGGCTTGTTTGGACTCACGCTGCCCGAGGCGTTCGGGGGCTCGGGCTGCTCGCTCGCCACGGCCTGCGGCGTGATCGCGGAGCTGGCGCGCTTCGATCGGTCCGTGGCCGTCACCCTCGGCCTTCACCTCGGACTCGGCACGCGGGGTCTCACCGCCTTCGGGACCCGGGCGCAACACGAGCGCTATCTGCCCGGACTCGCGAGCGGGGCCTGCCTCGCCGCCTTCGCCGCCACCGAGTCCGGCGCCGGCAGCGACCTGTCCACCCTGCAGACGAACGCCAGCGACGTAGGCGCTGGCTTGCGGGTCAACGGCGAGAAGATCTACGTCACCAATGGCGGACTCGCGGGTCTCTACACCATCGCCGTCGCCACGCCAGGCCTGGGCGGGAGCGCGCGCGGCCAGAGCCTGCTGCTGATCGAGCGCGGCGATCCGGGCCTGCAGGTTGCGCCCGAGGAGCACAAGCTCGGCCTGCGCGGCTCGTCGACCACGGGGCTCGTTTTCGACTCGATGCTTCTGCCCCACGAGCGCGTGCTGGGCGAGGCTTCCGGCGGCGCGCGTGAGCTCGGCATCATCCTCTCCTGGGGCCGCACGCTCATGTCAGCGGGCTGCTGCGGAGCCGCGCGGGCCGCCCTGGAAAAGGTCGCATCGCACCTGTCCACCCGGCGCCAGTTCGGGCGGCCGCTCGCGGCGCTGGAGGTGGTGCGCGAGCAGGTCGCCCTGCTCACGGCGCGGGTTTTTGCCATGGAGGCACTGGTGGACGAGGTCTCGCGCGAGAGCGAAAAAGCGCTGCTGGTGCGCTCGCTCGCGGCCAAGGTCTTCAGCAGCGAGGGCGCCTGGGCCATCGTGGACGGCGCCATCCAGCTGCACGGCGGGCTCGGCTTTATCGAGGACACCGGGCTCGCGCTGCTGCTGCGCGACGTGCGGGTCACGCGCATCTTCGAGGGAGCGAACGACGTGCTGCTCGCCCATCTGGGCGCGAGCGAGCTGTTGCAGACTTCGCCGCCGCCCCGCGCAGCGCTCTCCGAGGCCACCGCGAGCGCGGCGCTTGCGAGTGCGGCGGCAGCGCTTGCGAGTGCGTCCCCGGAAGCCCTTGCGAGTCCGTCCGCGGCAGCGCTTGCGAGTGCGTCCCCGGAAGCCCTTGCGAGTGCGGCGGCGGGAGCCGAGGCGCTCGCGCAGCAAGTGGACGCACTGCAAAAGTCGCTGCAGGCACGCTTCCGCATCGGTGTCTTCCGCCAGCCGCGCTGGCTGCACCGGCTGGGCGCGGCCTGCGTGTGGCGCGAGGCCATCGACGCGGCGCTGCGCCGGGCGCGCGCGTCCGGCCGCGCCGACGAAGTGGCCCAGGTCTCCTTGCTCACCCAAGCCGCGCGGGCCGCGGTGAGCACGCTGTCGGCCGAGCCGCCTCCCCGCGAACTTTACGACCTGTGCCTGCGGGAAAGTCTCCCGCGACCCGAGGGCCGCTGATGAAAGTCCTCTTCGTCTATCCGCGCTTCCAGCGCCACTCGCAGGCGCACCCGGAGCTGCTCGACTACGTGCCGATGAACGAATACCTGGGCTCCCCCTCGCTCGGCTTTGCCTGCCTGGCGGCGCTGACCCCCGCGCACTGGGAGGTCGAGTTCCGCGACGACCGGCTCGCGCCCGCGGACACGCCCACCGACGCCGACCTGGTGGCCTTCTCGTTCTTCACCGCCGCGGCCGCTCGCGCCTTCGCGCTCGGGGACTACTTCCGCGCGCAGGGCAAGCGCACCGTGGCCGGCGGCATCTTTCCCACCGCCATGCCGGACGAGACGCAGCCGCACTTCGACAGCGTGGTGCAAGGCGAAGGCGAGGGCGTCTGGCAGCAAGTCCTTTGCGATGCGGAGACGGGGCAGCTCCAGTCGCGCTACGAGGCTACGGCCTGCGCGCTCGCCGCATTGCCGCTGCC
Organism: Deltaproteobacteria bacterium; assembly: GCA_025358085.1. Taxonomy (GTDB): domain Bacteria; phylum Myxococcota; class Myxococcia; order Myxococcales; family 40CM-4-68-19; genus JANYKT01. Next base: position 60,675 of record JANYKT010000073.1, read on the forward strand.
CAAAGTGTCGCTCTACGTCGACCGCGAGGGCCCCGGCTTCGCTCCTGACGACTACCCGGTGCAGCTTTCCCGCGGCTGTCCGCTCTCGTGCCACTCCTGCATCCTGCCTCTCTCGATGAGCAAGACACTGCGCGAGTTCCCGCTCGCCCACGTCGTTGGCCAGCTCGATCAGCTCGCGAAGAGCGGCAAGCGGGCCTGCCTCACCGAGGACACGTCTTGGCTACCCGGCAAGGGAAACCGGCTGCTCTCGTCGCTCTTCGATCACCTCATCGCGAACGGCCAGCAGGCGCGCGTCAGCTACGTGGGCATCTCGATGCCGATGATCCTGGCGACGCCGCTTTCGCTCCTGCTCAAGGCGCGGCTGGCAGGCGTCGACATGTTCTATCTGGTCGGCGGCTTCGACCCCGTCACGCAGCGAGCGTTCACCGGAGAGGATCCGCGGGCACTCGCGCGCGCGCACGCCGCCATCGCCAAGTGCCGCGAGGCCGGCATCGAGCCCTACACCTCATTCCTCTACGGCCAGGACCAGGACGACGAAGGCACCGTGGACCGGATGCTCGAGTTCGCGGCGACCTCTGGAATCAAGAAGGCGGAGTTCGCCATCTTCACGCCGTATCCGGCCACGCCATCGTGGAAGCGCCTCGTCGCCGAGGACCGGATCCTCACCCGCGACTGGGGTCTCTACAACGACGCCAACTGCGTCTATCGCCCCGCGCAGCTCGATCCCGCGCAGGTCACGCAAGGCTACCTGCGCCTGTGGCGCGAGTTCTATGCGGACAAGCGGCACTTCCTCGCCGCGAGCTCGCAGGAGCGCACCATCCAGTTTTGAAGCGAATTGAAATTCAAAGGAGCAACCCATGCTTTCACCGAACCGAACCCTCGATCACCGCCAGCTCTACCGCCTCCCGTGGACCGACGCGGACAACGTGCTCTCCTGGCTCGAGCCGACCGCGAAGTGCAACCTGGCCTGCGAGGGCTGCTACCGGGAAAACCTGGACGAGCACAAGACGCTCGCCGAGGTTCGCGCCGATCTCGATGTCTTCAACGCCCACCGCACCTTCGACAGCGTCTCGATCGCGGGCGGCGAGCCGCTCCTGCACCCGGAGATCCTCAGCATCGTACGGATGATTGCGAAGGACGGGCACAAGCCGGTCATCAACACCAACGGCCTCGCGCTCACCGAGCCGCTCTTGCGACAGCTCAAGGAAGCGGGCCTCGTGGGGTTGACTTTCCACATCGATTCCAAGCAGGGGCGGCCGGGCTGGAAGGAGAAGAACGAGCTCGAGCTCAATGAGCTGCGCCTCGAGCTGGCGCGGATGGTGCGCCGGGTGGGCGGCCTCTCGTGCGCCTTCAATGCCACGGTCTACGAGGACACGCTGCAGTACGTGCCCTCGCTGGTGCAGTTCGCGCAGGACCACATCGACCTGATCGACGTGATGGTCTTCATCCTCTATCGCGCGGCCGTCAACGACGGCGAGTTCGACTTCTACCGCGAGGGCCGGAAGGTCAGCATGGCTCCGCTCGTGTACAGCGTGGATAAAGTCGAGCAGCGCCTCGACCTCAACGCGCGCGAGGTGGTGGGCAAGATCCGCGAGCGCTTCCCGGACTTCAACCCGAGCGCCTTCCTGGGCGGCACCGAGCAGGCCGACTCGTTCAAGTGGCTCCTCACCGGGCGGTTCGGCTTCCCCGCGCGCGATGGCGTCCCTTCGAAAATTCTCGGCTACGTGGGCCCGAAGTTCATGGAGTACGTACAGACTGTCCACCACGCAGTGACCGGCCGCTACCTCGCCTATGCACCCAAGGGCTCCATGGAGGCCGGCCGCTCCGCGCTGGCGCTCGGCCTGATCGAACCGGGCGTGCGGGCCACCGCGAAGAACTACTTTGCGAACCTGCTGCGCAGTCCACTCGACCTCTTCCGGCCGCTCCACTACCAGTCGGTCATGGTGATCCAGCCCGTCGATGTGCTGGCCGATGGCCGCCAGGATATGTGCGACGGCTGCCCCGACGTGACCGTCCACGACGGCAAGCTGGTGTGGAGCTGCCGGCTCGAGGAATACCGGAAGCACGGCGGGCTGGTGCAGTGCCTGCCCAAGGGCTGCGCCGTGCCGCGGGTAGTGCGCAGCTAGTTCAATCGCGCTTGATGAGAAAGTTCGCCCGCCTGATGTTCTTTGGTACCGGTCGTCAGGCTAAGCTTGCCGTATGAGTCCCGCTGGCGAAGCTCCGCTCATGGATGGGTCGCTCGCCAGCGCGTTGCTTGTCTGCGTCGGAAATATTTGTCGAAGTCCGATGGCCGCAGTGCTCCTTGCTCACCGGCTGGCGCAGGGCGCCCAGCCGCCGCTCATCGAGTCCGCGGGCATCGCCGCCCTCGCCGGGCAGCCGGCGGACCCGCTTGCTATCGAGCTGATGAAAGCGCGCTCTCTGGATCTGTCCAGTCATCGGGGGCGTCAACTGACAGCCTCAATGGCAGCCCGGTTTGACCTGATCCTGGTGATGGAAGAGCGGCACCAACGCGCCGTAGAAAAGATATTTCCGCCGGCCCGCGGCCGGGTTCACCGCCTCGGCCGCTTCGGCAACTTCGACATTCCCGATCCCTACGGCCAACCTCGCGCCGCATTCGAGCAGTCTCTCGCCTTGATTGAGCGTGGCATTGAAGACTTCGTCCGCGCGTTCTGGAGCGCCAGGTGAGCCGGGCAGCATGTAGTCGCGCGCGCCAACTCTGCTGCGAGATGAGGAACAAACGGTCAGAGCCGCCCTGTAAGCCGGGAGCCTCAAGGGGTGAACGCGCCTGACACCGCGACGCGGTCAGGCGCAGTCAGCACGGGCGTTTCCGCTCTTGGATCGATTGCTGCAGCGACCGCCGCGCAGTCACTTTCCGGTGCAACTTGGGATCAAAACTGGATCCAGCACGGCGAGCTGCTGCCGGCGCCAACCCCCGACCTCTTCGCCCGGGCCGGCGCCATCGTCGCGACGCGCGCAGCTCGCGGCGGCGCAACCGACGCGGACCTTGCCGCGATCATTGCCCGCTCCGGCGCCCAGGCGGCGCAGGTCGGCGTTCAAGGGGCTCCCTCTGCGTCAGCCGAGCAGCGTGGACAGCGGCACGGCCCATAGCTTGTCGCCAAGCCTCACGGCCTGCTCGCCGTTGTAGGCCAGAACGGCCGCCCGGCACCGCGGCGTGCGCTCCAGGAACGCGCGGAGACCAGCGAGGTCGCGCTCCGTCCAGCGGGACGCGGCCTTGACCTCGATGGCCAGGCAGTCCCGGCCGCTCTCGACGACGAAGTCGACCTCATGCCGGCCCTGGATGTTCCAGAAGCCGAGGCGGGCGCCGGGCCAGTGCGCCTCGAGCACTGCACCGAGCGAGTGCGCAACGTAGGTCTCGAAGAGCGGCCCGCGCAGCGGCTCCTCCGCCGAAAGCGCCAGGTCGTCGACGCCGGCGAGATGCGCCGCGAGGCCCGCGTCCCCCGCATAGAGCTTGGGAGCCTTGATCAGGCGGCTCGCCCGGTTCCCGAGAAACGGAGGGAGGCGCATCACCGTGAACGACGTCTCCATGAGCCCCAGCCATCTGCTCGCGGTGGTCGCGCTTTGCTGCGCATCGCGCCCGAGTTCGCTGGCGTTCAACACCTGTCCAGTGCGAAGCGCCGCGAGCTGCAGGAACCGGCGGAAGGCCGCCAGGTCCGCGACCTGCGCAAGGTCCCGCACGTCCCGCTCGAGGTACGTCTGTACGAACCCGCGGAACCACAGCGCGCGATCGCGGACCTGTCCCAGCGCGACCGGCGGGAGACCTCCTGCCAGCACGTCTTCCGGACGAAGTGGCGTCGCAGTTCCGCGAGGGAGCCGCGGCTCCGCGAAGAAGGCGGGGAGGAACGCAATATCATCCGTACGCCTGCGAAGCTCCCGAAGAGAGAAGGGGCGAAGCGTGAGGTAGACGGCCCTGCCCGCCAGCGACTCGCTCACGCCTTTGAGCAGGGACAAGTTGGCCGACCCGGAGAGCAGGAATCGACCGGGCCGCCGGTCCCGATCCACTGCCCGCTTCACGGCGACCAGCAGCTCAGGCGCACGCTGGACCTCGTCGATCGTGAGCGGCTCGTCGCCAGCGAGGAAGCCCTCCGGATCTGCGCGTGCCGCTTCCAGTTGCGCGAAGTCGTCGAGCGTCGCGTACCGGCGCCCGGAAAGGCTCTTCGTGCTCGTCAGCAAGGTGCTCTTGCCGGTCTGGCGCATCCCGGTGAGGACAACTACGGGCAGGTCCACGAGGGCGGCAAGAAGAGCGGGAATCAGATCCCGGGCCAGGGGCGGTGTCATTATTCACCACGTCATGCGTCTTAATGACAGCAACCATATGGCATTTGCCCACCAGCGGCAATCAGTCTCCTGGCCTATCGAGATGTCAATGCGACGATGGCGATCTTCTTCCCGCGCCGCCCCCTTGTTCAATGCGCGCAGCTCAGCGAGAATCCCACAGCGTGTCGGCAGTCCCCGCGCAGTTCGGCGTGACCGCCACCTTGATCGCGACGGCGTCGGGCCGCGAGAAACCTGCTACGTTCGCTGGAGACGATGCCCTCCTCCGACCACGCGGACGACCCTATCCTCGCACGGTCGGTCGGCAACTACCGCGTCGAGAAGCGCATCGGCGCGGGCGCCATGGGGGCGGTCTACCGGCTCAAGCACAAGAGCCTCCCGCACACCTACGCCGCGCTCAAGGTGCTCAAGGAAGGGGTGGCGGAGCTGAGGACGATGAAGGCGCGCTTCGCGCAAGAGGCGTTTGCCGCCGCCGCGCTGGGCGGGCAGCGGGTGGCGAGGCCTCTCGATCTCGGGGTGTTCGACGACGGGGTGTCCTACATCGTCATGGAGTACGTCGAGGGGCGCACGCTGGCCGAGGAGTTGTCGGTCTCCGGGCCGCTGCCCGTGCTGACATCGCTCCGCATCGCCTATCGCATCGCCGACTCGATGCGGATCGCGCATGCGAGAGGCATCGTCCACCGCGACCTGAAGCCGTCGAACATCATGCTCACTGGTGGGGGGCCCGATCCCGGGGTGAAGCTGCTCGACTTCGGCGTGGCGCAGGTGGCCGGCGAGTTCAAGGTGGCGCTGACGCTCGAGCACTCCATCATCGGCTCCCCGGGATACATGTCTCCCGAGGCGGCGACCGGGCTGCCGGTGGATGGCCGCACCGACGTGTTTTCGCTGGGGGTGACGCTCTACCTGATGCTCGCGGGAAGGCTTCCCTTTCCGCCGCCGCTCGATCGCGAAGGCGTCGCCGCGCTCCTGGCGGAGCCGCCGCCGCGCATCGGCGCGCACCGTCCGGCGCAACTGGAGCCAGTGCCGAACCGTGTGCAGGCGTTGGTCACCTGGGCACTTGCGAAGGAGCGCAGCGAGCGCTGCACCATGGAGCAACTGCGCGACGCGCTGCTCGAGAGCCTCCGGGAATTGGTGCCCAGAGAGGCCCCCTCCGTCGAGGTCGAGGTGGAGGTGGAGCGGCCCGATGCGCCGCCGCCGGAGGAATGGGACGCCACGCTCTCGCTCTCGCTCGATCCGGTGGCTGCGGAAGATCTGGACCGGGTGCGGGAGGCCGCCCGGCGGTTCGTAGTGAAGCGGGTCCCGTCGCGCCCGGCGGCGGCCACGCCGCTCCTCGCCGAGCTGCAGCGAAGGCGCGTGTTTCGCGCCACCGTCGCTTACGGGGTCGCGACGTTCGCGGTGCTGCAGATCGCCGAGCCGATCATGCACGCGCTGCACTGGCCCGACCGGGTGCTGACCTGGATCGTCCTCCTGCTCGCAGCGGGGTTTCCGCTGGTGGTCGCGCTGGCGTGGATCTTCGACGTCCGCGAGGGGCGTATCGAGCGCACGCCGGACGCCGGTGGTCCCGGCCGAGCGCAGGTCGCGGTGATCCTCGCAAGCATCGGCGCTTTGGCCGCCGCGCCGGGGCTGGTCTGGTACTTCGGATTTCGCGCGCCGCGCGAGTCGCCGGTGGCAGTGGCGAGGTCCATCGCGGTGCTGCCGTTCGTGGACATGAGCGCGCAGAAGGATCAGGAGTACTTCTCCGACGGGCTCACAGAGGAGCTGCTCAACCTCATGTCCAAGGTGCCGGGCCTGCAGGTGGCGGCGCGGACCTCGGCGTTTGCCTTCAAGGGCAAGGGCGAGGACATGGGCCTCATCGCGCAGAAGCTCCACGTGGCCAGCGTGCTCGAGGGCAGCGTGCGCAAGTCCGGCGATCGCATCCGCATCACCACCCAGCTCATCGACGCCAGCAACGGCTACCACCTCTGGTCGGAGACGTACGACCGCCAGCTCACCGACGTGTTCGCGGTGCAGGACGAGATCGCCCGCGCGGTGGTGGGCGCACTGAAGCTCAAGCTCATCCAGGACCTTCCCAAAGAGGGCCGCACCGCGAACACCGACGCGCACAATGAATACCTGCTGGGCAGGGAGTTCTTCCACCGCAACAACATCGACGGCTTCCGCCGCGCCCAGAAAGCGTACCGGAAGGCGGTGGACATCGACCCCGCTTATGCGCCGGCCTGGGCGGGCCTCGCCGTGGCATCGTACTGGACGGCGGAGGCATCGGAGTCGCTCGCCACCGTCCTCAAGGGCCAGGACGGCGCGATGGCGGCGGCCGAAAAGGCGATCGCGATCGCGCCCGACCTTGCCGAGGCGTACGCTTCGCGGGCCTTCCTGCTCTCCGCGATCCGCCACGACTTCGCGAGCTCCCGCGCCGATTTCGATCGCGCCCTCTCTCTCGATCCCGACAACGCGGAGACCCTGGCAGCGTGCGCCAGCTCGACGCTGCGGCCGTTGGGCAAGCTGCCGGAGGCCATCGCAATGCTGCGCAAGGCGGTGGAGCGCGATCCGCTCAACGCGCGCACCTGGAGCGCGCTTGGCATGATCTTGTCGGCGAACGCAAAGCCTGGTGAATACGGTCCCGCGCGAGAGGCGATGAACCGCTCGCTTGAGATCAGCCCAGAGCAGTCCTACACGCCCATCCACCTCGCAGTCACCTACCTCCGCGAGGGCAAGCCGGCGGAAGCGCTGATCGCATCCGAGCGCTCGGCCACCAACATCTTCCGCCTGCAGGGCGTTGCGCTGGCCCAGCACGACCTGGGCCATGACGCCGAGGCGCATAAGGCGCTCGACGAGCTGACCACCCGCTTTGGATTTCAGGCCGCCTACCAGGTTGCCCAGGTCTACGCCTGGTGGGGCGACAAGGACCGCGCCGTGGAGTGGCTAAGCCGTGCCGTCGAGCAGCGCGACGGCGGGGCGGCGCTGGCGAAGGTCGATCCGCTGATGGTGAAGCTGCGCGGCGACCCTCGCTACGAGGAGATCCTGAGGAAGCTCAACCTTCCGCTGGACTGACCGGCGACTACGCGCAGCTCAACGAGAAGTCCCGCACGGTGGTCGGCGACCCCGCGCAGGCCGGCCCGCGGGAATCGTAGCTCTCAAGCTTTCTCAGGGACCACGATATCCCCCTTGGTGGTGCCGACGATGTCGAACAGCTCTTTTTGTTCCACCTCGGGAACCTTGAACTTGTCGAGCGACTTCTTGAATTCCGCGGCCATCGCCTGCCATTCCTTCTCGTGGATGTTGAGATGCGCGTGCGACTCCTTCATTCCGCGCCCCACGTACTTGCACGGGCCTCCCGTGACTTGGCAGACCAGCGTGGTCACGTGGAACTTGAGGCCCTGCTTGGGAACCCGCTCGCGCGCGGCCTTGATGGCAGGGTTGGCGTTGAGGGTCTTGTTCACCAGCAGCCGTTCGATGAAGTCATCGACCACCATCGAGATCGGGTACGCCCCTCCCAGCCGATCGTAGAGCGACTTCTTCTCCGGCGCCGCCTGTTGGCCCTCGGTCCTGGCCGGCCTCGCCAGGAGCAGCGTCGCGGTCATCAGAGCGATGGACATCATCCCCAGAAACCCTTGCTTGCTTTTCATACTTCCTCCCTCGCCAGGCTCGCTTTGGGCGAGCAGGACATTGGCCTTCACAACAGCTCCGCGATCCGCGCCGCCGCGCGGTGGCTCAAGCCTTTCGCGCGAAAATATTGATGCCGGTGACGCCGTACTTGCGGGCGATGCGCTCCTTGCTCGTGCCGCGGAAGGCGTCGAACCTCTCGCGCACCGCCACGTCAAGGAAGCCGGCCTGCACCAGCACTGCGATGAGCTCTCCCTCCGGGAGAGCGCCGGCAATTCAACCCGTCCAGAGATCGATGTTCTTTCTGGTCGACTCCGACAGCTCGTTCGCCACCACGATGTCCGCGTAGAGGAAGCGGCCGCCAGCCTTGAGCACGCGGAAGGCTTCGCCGAAGGCCACCGATTTGTCGGAGGTGAGGTTCAGGACGCCGTTGGAGATGACGACGTCGGCGCTCGCATCTTCGAGCGGCAGCGACATCGCGTCGCCGAGCCGGACTTCGACGTTGTCGAGCCCGGCCTCGCGCGCCGAAGTGCGGGCCTTCGCGGCCATCGCTTCGGTCAAGTCGATGCCGATGGCGCGGCCGCGCGGGCCGGCGCTCTTCGCCGCGAGCAACAGATCCATTCCGGCGCCGCAGCCGATGTCGACGACGACCGAGCCTTCCTCGATGGGCGCGACCCGGTGCGGATTCGCCACTCCCGCGAATGATGCGGTGCTCTGGGCCGGCAATTGCGCGAGCGCGGCGCGGTCGTAGCCAAGGAACTCGGCCGCGTAGTCGGGCCCGCGATGGAAATGGAACTCACCCGAGGGGTCGTTCGCGACGCGCGCGTAGATCGAACGGATCTCGTCGCGCAATTTTCGCGTGTCCAGATCTACCGGGCAGGCAATGGCCATGTCGTGCTCCTCCTCTGCGGATGGGTTTCGGACGAGCAGGCATCGGGCGGCTGCTCAACAGGATCATGGACACAGTGCTGTCCAAGAACCGTGCCGCCGCGAAATGGCCGGACAAGCGGTCCTGGCGCATGCGTGTCTCGCGACGGGAGACAGCGCGATTGCGCGTGGGCGGATTTCGCCGTGATCACGGGGGCGTCACGCGTCTCCAGCCGCGAGACACCGCTCCCCTCGCTGGAGACGATGCCCTCTTCCGACCGCGCGGACGACCCCATCCGGCACGGTCGGCCGGCAACTGCCGCTGAACGCTAGCTGCTCGGCCCGAGCCCGTGCTTGTGCTTGTGCAGCAGGCGGTACAGGTGCGCGCGGCCCACGCCTGCCGCCTGTGCCGCGGCGGCGATCTTTCCCGCGTGCGCCGCGAGCAGCTGCTCAAGATAGTGCCGCTCGAAGTTGTCGATGGCCCGGTGCCGCGCCTCGCCAAACGACGCGGGCGCCGTCGCGGTTGTCGCGCCTTCGAGCGGAAGCGGCTGACGGAAGACGAGGCACCGCTCGACGTAGTTGCGCAGCTCGCGCACGTTGCCGGGCCAGGAATGGCGCTGCAGCGTGGCGAGGAACTCGGGGCGCTGCAGCTCCTCGGCCGCCTCGGGTCGCGCACTCAACCGCTGCAGGAAGCGCTCGACCAGGAGCGGGATGTCCTCCGGCCGGTCGCGCAGCGGCGGCAGCTCGATGCGCACCACCGAGAGACGGAAGTAGAGATCGGCGCGATAGAGATGCCGGTTCACCGCGGCGCGCAGGTCCTTGTGAGTCGCGGCGATCACCCGCACGTCCACCCGCACCATCTGGTTGGTCCCGAGGCGCCGGATCTCCTTGCGCTCGAGCACCCGCAACAGCTTGGGCTGCAGGTCGAGGGGCAGCTCGCCGATCTCGTCGAGCAGCACCGTCCCGCCGTCCGCCTCCTCGAACGCGCCGATCCTCCGCGCGGTCGCGCCGGTGAAGGCGCCCTTGTCGTGGCCGAACAGCTCGCTCTCGAGGAGGTTCGCGGGAATGGCCGCGCAATCCACCACCACCAGCGGCTTGTCGCGGCGTGTGGAGAGGAGGTGCAGCGCCTCGGCGGCGCCTTCCTTGCCGGTGCCGGTCTCGCCCTCGAGGAGGACGGTGGCGTCGCTGGCCGCGGCCATCTCGAGCAAGGCGAAGGCGGCGCGCATCGGCACCGAGCTCCCGACCAGCGGCCCCAACTCCCTCTGCTCGGACACCGGCTGCGCGACGCGCTCCTCGCCGAGCCGCACCCGCAGCGTGGTCCGGCCCAGCCGCAGATCCGCGCCGTCGCACAGCCATGCGTCCGCGATGCGGGTGCCGTCGACGAAGGTGCCGTTGCGCGACTCCAGGTCGCGGATGCGCGCGCCGCTGCCGTCGAGCAGGATCTCGCAGTGAAAGCGCGACACCGTCTTGTCGCCCAGCACGACGTCGTTCGCGGCCTGGTGGCCGATGGAGGAGCGCGGCTTTGCCAGGTCGCCCACCACTTGTCCGGCCGCGTCAAGGAGCCGGAGCCTGCGCACGGTGCCGCTCGCCGCGGCGGGGTCGGCCAGCGTTTCCTGCCCGCTCTCCTCCTCTCCCATGGCGGCAAAGATACCACTGAAGCGACGGCTGACTCGCGCAGTGGGACACGGCAAGTTTCGGCAAGGGCGGGTGTTCGCCGCGGGCGACCTCGCGACCGTGTCCTCGCGGGAGACAGCAGCGTCGGCGGCGCAGAGTGGCATGCGCTGGCACGATCCTTGGAGTGGAGATGCTCACTTACAGGGAAGATGAGCCACTACTCGAGGAGGCGTCATGCAACGCCGCGTGGCGAAGCGGCGCCGTCCTGCCCGGCGCAGCAGCACGTGCGCCGGCGCGCCCGCCGGATTCAGGAATTCCGAGACGAGGTCATTCGTATCGAGGACGATTCGCTCGATCCGGAGCTCACCTGAGCTCAGCCCCTGCGCCCGCCGGAGGGCGACAAACGCGGCTCCGCGCGGCGTGCCGGACGCCTCGAACGCGAAGCGCCAGCGCGCGCCGGTACGTGCCGACGCACTGCGCGGGCGGTGGGTGGCACGGCCGCGGGCAGGTCTGCTACGCTCGGTCCAGCGGAGGAAGGGCGAGCCGAGTGAACAGAACAGCGCTTATCGGTCCTCACCGGGGGCTCGTTCTGCTGGAGCCGTTTTGCAGGGGACGCGTCACTTCTTCCCGCGGACCAAGACGTGATGCCCAGCCTTCGCCTTCTTGCGAATCCCCATCTCCTCTTCGACCTGGTCGAGCGCACGGAAGAGGAGCATGCGCGCCGCCATGCTCACGTTCGCGTCGATGCCGGGCTGTGTCTGGTTCAGGTAGTCCCTGTACCGGTGGAGCCGGCTGAGGGTCTCCACTGGTAGCCGGAGGTTGAAAAGCTGGTACTCGCCGCTGGCGCGATCTGCCATTCGTCTTCTCCCTCACATGCTGGCGCTTGGGGGCGCCAGTTCTGGTCACTGGGCTTTGGGTGGCTTGAGCGCGAGAAGCCACTGCAGAAGGCGCTCGGCTGCCGCCGTATGCTCCGGATACCTGGGTTCGGAAACGACCGGTTGCCCGGCACGGACTGCGTGTCTGACTCGCTGGAACGCGTGCAGAGCCTCCGCTTGGAAGCGGCCGAGAAGCTCGAGTTCCGTCCAGGAGAGAAGGACACCGTGCTGCGACGCTCTCGATGGCGGCGCCGCAGGCGCAGCTGTCGTTACTTGAGCCGGCACCGCTGGCTTCTCTCCCAGAATGAGCGCCCGAAACTCGGCACAGGCCTGCTCGACCGTGAGGGAGCGCACCTGAAAGCGGGGATTCATCTCCCCGCCTGCCCAGCCGGCGACAGCTTCCGCAATCGTCTCGCGCCTCGCAGCAGTGCGCGCAATGAAGAGGACGACCGGCGTAAAACCGTCGGCGAAATGCTTCGAGTAGTAGGTCGCCCTCCCGTGAGCGTCGGCGAAGCCGAGGATGAAGTGCGAGTAGCGCGCCAGCTTGGTCAGGGTGGCAGTCTTGTGCTGCGTGTTTCGCACCGTCGCGCTGCCAGTCTCGTATTCGATCAGATAGCGACGCTTCCGAACTGGATCTTCGAGCAGCGCGTCGGGCTGCAGCCGCCGGTCGCGCGAGCGATCCTCCTCGCGAACGTACTCCGCGAAGGGCAACTCCAGGTCCTCGCTCGGAACCCAGCGGAACGCCGTTGGCACGCGCGCGAAGTCTTCAGCCGGCTTGCCGCGCCGCGCGCTCCAGTCCCCACGTCGCGGCGCATCCGGCCTTTTCGTCAGGGCGACGTAGATCTCGTTCACTCCCGTCGCGTGCTCAAGAAACTGCGACGCCACATCATGCCTAGGCACTCTCAGCCGCCGCCCCAGCACCTCCTCTGCCAGCTCGTACCCCGAAGGCGTCAACGTCCAGACCTGCACCCGCCTTCCCTCGCCGTTCACGAACCAGAGCCTCTTCACCAGCGCTCTACAGTTCCCATGTCGATCCGCCAGCTCCCCCAGCCTCGCCGACAGAACCGACTGCGCTCTCCCCCGAAACATCATCTCTCCAATTTGATTTGTTCTCAGATACCTCACCAACCCCAAATGCCCCACCAACTCCCTATCCCTTGCTGTCAACCTTCCCCTCCAGGAACCAACTTCCTTTTCCACCTCCGCCCCCTGATCACTGGCACTACCAACACCTGCCTCCACTCCTCCCAAAAAACCAACTGCTCCGGCCCCTCCATCCAGTGGTTGGGAGGGAGGGGCCGGAGCAGTTTGCACGCCCGTTCTAGGGGCGGGTGGAGGCGCCGTGCGAGACGCGGATTCCTCAGTCATTGCGGGGGCGTACGGAACGGCATCCTCACGGGCAGGGTCCGAAATCGGACGGCCACTTGCGGGCGATATCGGTTTCGCTTGTAGCATAGGACGTCTCCTTCAGACCATCGTTCGTACAACAACGTCAGACAGTAGGTCGCAAGTTGATCGTGCGCAGCGCGATTTGCGCTCCACCATCGAGGTCGTGACGCCCGCGAGTATGGCCAAGCCATTCGCAGCAGCCGCGGTCGGCCCGCGCCAGAGCCGATAGGCTGTGATGCGTATTGCGTAAGACATGATGTGTGTAGTAGCATCTCCTGAGGTCCACCACAAGGACGCCACAGCTCTGCACGGGGATCATGATGAGCTTCGAGGACACCATCGCCGCGGTGCTCGATGGTCGGCTCGCGCCACTGCGCCTCGAGCTGCAGCGACTTGCCACCGAGGTTAGCGACTTGCGGCAAGCGCTGCCGCCGCTGCTGGTATCGGTGCCGATCGCTGCGGAGCGACTTGGCGTTTCCCTCTCGACGGCGCGGCGGCGAGTCAGGGATGGCGAGTGGCCCGTCCGTCGAGATGGGCGGCGGGTGCTGGTGGACCTGGGAACGCTCCACGCCAAGACGAACGAGGAGTTGTCGGATGTGTCGCGTATGCTGAGAAACGATCGCGTTGCTCGAGGTGGCACATGAGCGAGAAACGAAGGAAGCGCCGGCAGTGGGGCAACGGCTCAATCGACCGCGCCGCGAATGGCACCTGGAAGATCCGCTGGTGCGAGGCGGGCAAGCGCAAGACGCGGGGTGGGCTGCGCTCGCGCGACGATGCAGAGCGCGTGCTGGCGAAGGTGCTGGGCGACATCGCGCAGGGCCGCAGCGGCCTGCCGGCGGATCCCGCGAGCATCCCCAAGCTGGGCGAGCTCGCGCCCGACTACTTCGAGCGGCGGAAGCGGACGCACCGCGCCGGCTTCGAGGATGCCTCGCGCTGGCGGAAGCACGTCGCGCCCTACTTCGAGCACCTCCGGCCGGCGCAAGTTGACGCCGCGCGCGTGCGCGCCTTCATCGAAGCGAAGCTCGCACAGAAAGCGAACCCGGCGACAGTGCGCATCTACATCGCGCTGTTCTCGGCGCTGTTTGCGGACCTGTTCGAGCGCGGGATCGCGCAGTCGAATCCCGCCCGTGGGCTGCCGCGCTCCACGATGCGCCTCATGCGCTCGACGCACGACCCACGCACGACACCCTTCATCGAGAAGCTGGCCGACGTGCGGCGCATCTATCTCGCCTTGCCGGAACCGCTGAACGTGGCCTATGCCATCGGCGCACTGGCGGGCCTGCGCACGGGTGAGGTGTTCGCGCTGCGCTGGCAGCACGTCGACCTTGCAACTCGGCGTGCCCATGTGCGCGAGTCCGTGCGCGGGCCGCTCAAGGACAAGGACTCGCGCATGGTGCCGATCCTCGACGCGCTCGCGCCGATCCTCGCAGCATGGAAGCTGAAGACGGGCGGCGAGGGCCTCGTCATCCCGCCGCTGCGCTGCGACGGCGAAAAGATCGACAAGAGCACTCCGGGGATCTACCTCCGGGCCGCGCTGAAGCGGCTCGGCCTCACGCGCGCCGGTCTCGGCTGGTACGAGGCCACGCGGCACACGTTCGCGTCGCAGTGGGTGATGGCCGGCGCCTCGATCGAGAAGCTCAAGGAGATCCTCGGGCACTACAGCGTCGTGATGACCGAGCGCTACGCGCACCTGCGGCCCGACCTCTTCCCCGCGAGCGACCTGGGCACGATCCGCGTCGACCTGTCGTCGGCCGGCGCCGAGGTCGTGCAACTAAGGCTCAAAACTGGATCCAGCCGCCGAAAGGCCAATCGTAAGGGCGCAGAAGAAGAAAACAATGGTCAGAGCCGCCCTGTAAGCCGGGTCCTGTCTCCCCGCACCCTCTCGAGCGCGGGGGAGGCGGACATTCCTCTAGGACCTGCGTTGCCGCAGGCCTCCAGCGAGCGTACCCGGGAGCGCGGCGGGCAGCCGCATGTGCTCCCCTATTTGCTCTTGCTCCAGGTGGGGCTTGCCGTGCCGCCCGTGTCACCACGGGCGCGGTGCGCTCTTACCGCACCGTTTCACCCTTGCCGACGCCCAAGCTCAGATCGTCGCCGGCGGTTTATTTTCTGTGGCGCTGTCCCGCGAGTCGCCTCGGCTGGTCGTTAACCAGCACCTTGCCCTGTGGAGCCCGGACTTTCCTCCCGCGCGGCAACTAGACTGGCGACACCTTGGAAAGAAAAGGTGTCCCCGTAGCTATCGCGCCGGCGTCCGCCCGGACGGCTCTGACCGCGCGCGGACTTACCGGCCCCGCGTGCGCGAGTCAAGCGAGGCGCTACATCTCCTCGTCGATGGCGCGGTTCGACATCTCGTCGGCGAGGCCGTTCTCCTCGCGCGGGATGTGCTTGAGCGAAAACTTTTCGAAGCTGCGCAACAGACGCAGCGCCTCGGCATGAAGCGGTTTCAAGCCGGGGTGCTTGACCGCATACCGCCCGGCCAGCTGGCGGATCATCAGCTGGCTGTCGGCGCGCACCTCGATGTCGCGCGCCTTGAGCTCGATGGCGTGCCGTAGACCCAGAAGCAGACCCTGGTACTCGGCGACGTTGTTGGTCTGGCGGCCGAGAAAGCGTCCGAGCCGCGCCAGCACTGTCTTTCCGGTTGCGTCGGTGATCACCGCGCCCGCGCCGGACGGTCCAGGATTGCCGCGCGCGGCTCCGTCGGAGAAGACCAGCAGCCTCCCCGCGGACCCGGCTCGTGCCGGTAGACCGGGCGGCGCCTGCTGGGTTTTCGCGAGCGGGGCCGGAGCCGGCGAGCGCGCCACCGGCCGCGCGGACGCAGGTGCCGGCGGCTCCTTGCGCAGCGCCAGCACCGCGCCGTTCAGCAGGCGCACCGCCGCCTCGCGATCGATGCCCAGCACCTCGCAAGTCATCTCCAGCGACTCCTG
>JANYKT010000210.1 GCA_025358085.1 Deltaproteobacteria bacterium
CGCTGGCAGCGCGGAAGCGTTCCCGCACAGGCATTCGTGACCTTCAAGGGAGACGTCGATGAAAAGAAGTGTGGCGATGAATAGCGCGCTCAGGCTGGTTTCCCTCTCCATCATCGCAACCGTGGGCGCGGCCCGTGCCACAACGGTCGTCATGCCGGCGGCAGGCTCGGCGACCGCAGGCTCGGCGACCGCAGGGTCGGCGGCTGCGCGGCTGGCTTCCGTGGCCCCGGCGGCGCAGGCCCGCGCGGAAGTGGACACGCTGATCCGCGAAGCTGCCCAGGCCGAGAAAGCCGACGGCTGCGAAGCGGCGTACGTCAAGTACAAGCAGGCGGGCGAGAAGGTCTCGCCGCTGCTCGATAAGTCACGCGCCGCCGAGATCCAGGGCATCGTCACCAACAAGCTGGACAAGCTCGAAGCCTGCTACCGCGGCTGCCAGCCCAACGATCACCAGAAAGAGTTGCTCGTCACCGCGAAGGGCGCGGCCGAGAGCGAGCCGCGCCGAGCCGCACAGATCACGCGCAAGCTGCTGGTCGGCCGCAGCGTCGATCGCTGCACCTTCTGGTCGGATGCGCGCACTTTCCTGCGCACGCTCCCCAACGTCGCTGACGAGATGGACCAGGACCGCGTCGACCCCTGCGAACTCTCGGCCGACCTGACCAAGGCAATCGAAGGCGCGCACGACGCGGTGAAAAAGGAGCGCACCGAAGTCGGCGAGCTGAACTATGACCGTAGCAAGCTGCCGCTGAAGATGAACGACCTCGCCGAGCTGTACCGGAATATGGACGCGACCCGCATGCTGCTCCTCGAGCTGCGCGAAGGCCTGATCGACTGCGAGAGTCAGCACAAGCCGCTCGCCCATGACGCGCAGACGCTGCGCGAGTCGGTCACGCTGGCGCAAGACATGATGACCAGCACCTACCAGTCGCAGATCGCGGCGGTCACCCGCCGCATCCGTGCCGCCGAGTCCAGACTGGCCGAAAAGGACGATCTGCTCACTGCCCAGATCGGCGAGCAGGAGCGGCTGAAGAAGTCGCTCGACGGTCTCAGCAGCATCAACGAGGAGCTGTACAACGACCTCTTCGCGCTCTCGCAGGCGGAGTCGGTTTCATTCTCGGTGACCGTCGAGGGCCGCAAGGTCGACCAGCCCATCGAAGAAGTTCGCGCGCTGGTGGCGAGCGAGAAGCGAGTCCTCGAGACCCTCACCGCGAAGTACCCCGAGTACTTCAAGGACGGCGTCAACATCGAGGGCCTGAAACGCAAGAAACTGGTGCTCGAGAAGCTCGCGCAGATGATGAAACGCTACGGCAGCAAAGGCGACTCGCGGCTGGGCTACAGCCGCGCGCTGGCCGAGATGAACAGCACCGTCGAGATGATGGACAAGGCCATCGGCAGCAAAGGAGAGGTGAAGCCAACTACGGCTGCGGCGGAACTCAATGGCGGCGCGAGCCATGAATCGAACGGTGCGATGCCGTGGTTCCTGGGTGGTGGAGCGACGCTGGCGGTTGCGGGCCTGACCTTCCTGCGCATGCGGTCAGCAAGGTAGTCGCACGGCTTTCGTGCGACGTGGGGCCGACGAGCGACGAGCTCCTTCAGGCCACCCTTGGGCCCCACGAGCGCTTCGGGGTTCAGCGAAGTAAGGTCCGAAGGCTACTGGTCAGCGGGCCTTCCACTCTGAAAGCGCCTTCTTCACCTCGGCGGCGGCGTTGAAGTTCTCCGGGTCTTTCGCGCCGAGCTGCTGGGCGCGCTCGGCAGCCGCACGCGCTTCGCGCAGCAGTCCCTTGCCCGCCAGCAGCTGCGCCTTGGTCCAGGTGTTGTTCCACTGCTCGCTGAGCTTGAGAGACTGGTCGACCAGCCGCAGTCCTGCGTCGAAGTCCTTGTCTTTCTTTTGCAGCATGTACGCCGCGGCCTGGTTCCACGGCCGCCAGCCGGTCTTCTCCAGCGTGGCGATTGCGGCCATGACCTGCTGTTCGGTGTTGACGCGAATGGGCAGGCTCGCGCGCGTGCGGTCCCACTCCAGGGTCAGCCGCGTGCCGTCGTCCGTGCTGTCGTTGAAGAGAAAGGTCATGCGCTCGCGCGGCGCAACGGGCTCGGGCTTGACCTCGACGCGCACCACGTCTTCGCCCATCTTGTAGCTGAAGGCGCCGAACTGATTGGCGTCCCGGTTGATTATGAAGATCCAGGCCTGCTTGTTCGGGATGGTGAAGAGCGCGTAGGTGCCGGCGGCCACCGTCTTGCCACCGATCTGTACGTCCTTCGAGAACGTGATCCGGGTGGCCGCGTTCGCGCCGGTCCGCCACACTTCCCCGAACGGGACCACGCTGCCGAAGACGTCGCGGCCGCGCGCGGCGGGGCTCGAATAGTCGAGAGAAATTTCGGTCACGCCCACTGTCTGCGAGACCTTGGCGCCGAGGCTCGGCCGGGGTAGCTCCAGCTGCTGGGCGGCAACGGGGAGGGCAGCGAACAGCAAGAGAGTGGCGAGCTTCATCGGCGAGGCCTCGATGGTCTAGAGGTTCAGGTGAGCTGCTTGTACAGGGCTTCCCAGCGAGCGACGACTGGGCTTTTCTGGAAAAGGCGGACGGCCCGCGCACGAGCGGATTGGGCCAGCGCCGCGCGCGCGGCATCGTCTTCGAGCAGGCGCAGCGCCGCCTGGGCCATGATCTCGCAGTCGCCCACCGGGAAGAGCAGGCCGCCCTCGCCCACCACCTCGGGCAGGCCGCCGGCGCGGGTGGCGATCACAGGGACCCCGCTGCTCATCGCCTCCAGCGCGGCCAGGCCGAAGCTCTCGGTCTCGCTCGGCAGCAGGAAGAGATCGCAGGCGCGCAAAAGCGCTGCGAGGTCGCGTCTGGCCCCGACGAACGCCACGTCACGCTCGAGTCCCAGGCGGCGCACCTCGGCTTCGACGCGCGGGCGCTCGGGGCCGTCGCCCGCGAGCACCAGCACCGCGCGGCGGCGGGCGCGCACGAGCGCGAAGATCCGCACCAGATCAAGAGGCCGCTTGACCGGCCGGAAATTCGAGGCATGGCAGAAGACAGAGCCGAGCGTCCGTCCCGGGAAGAGCGCCGCCAGCGCCGCGCGATCGGGGCCGGGCCGGAACCGCTCGGTGTCGACGAAGTTCGGAATGACCTCGACCGCGCGGTCGTCCGGCAGACGAAGCCGCTTGCGCGCCAGCGAGGCCAGCGAGGTCGAGGGCACGGTGATGGCACCCGCCTCCAGCGCGAGCTTGCGCACCAGCAGCACCTGCCCCTCGGGAGCGCCGTCTGCGGGGACGTCGCTGCCGTGCAGGCTGAGGACGAGTGGCGGTGCCGAATGCCCGAGCACCGCGCGCGCGAGCGAGGCTGCGGCAGCGTGCGGAACCGCGTAGTGCGCGTGGATGAGCTCGATGCGCTCGCTCCGGACCACGTCGATGAGCCGCGCCGCGAGCTCCAGCGGAAAGGCCTGCGCGCCGATGGGAGCCGGCAGATCCAGTGGCACCCGGTGGAGCGTGATCCCCTCGGGCAAGGGCTCAAGGCGGCCCGGCAGCGCTGCGCCGATGAAGTGCACGCGGTGTCCACGCGCCGCCAGCTCGCGCGCCAGTTCGGAGGCGACCACGCCGCTGCCGCCGAGCGCATGAAAGCAGAGCACCGCCAGGTTCATGGCCGCAGGTCCTGTACAAAGGTCTGGCCGGGCTGAACCGCCGCAAGCACCGCGGCCTTGAGCGCGGAAAGACCGTGTCGCGCGGCGTAGTACGGCAGTGAGTGCACGCGCTCCTGTGGGGCGCCGCCGGGGAAGAGCGCTGCCTGCAGCCTGTCGACGCGGTCAACGAGGGTTGCGTCCTGCGCGGCCAGAAGGCGCGCGTGGCGCTCGGCGAAGCGGGCGGCGGCGCGCTCGACGGTGACCTGCGTGCGGCGGGCGGCGCGCGCGAGCCCCGGGTGCTTGGCTCCCGACTCCGCCAGCAGCGCTGGGAGATCCCCGAGGAAGCGCCGCGCCAGCGCGTCGGCTGGTGCGCGCTCTGAACCCAGCATCGAGAGCAGCTTCACGCGGTCGACCTCGAGATCTTGCGGCGCAAGTCCCAGTGCCTCGAGCCGGGCGGCGCTGCGCGGATCGATCAAGCGGAACCGCGCGCGCGGGGCCGAAAGCGACGGCCGGACCCCGAAGAGGCGATAGAGCGGTGCGGTCTGCGCCAGGTAGCCCAGCTCAGCCGGCCCGCCGACGTAAGCGACCACCGGCAAGAGCGCGTCCTGCACGACGGGCCGTAAAAGCGCGCTGGACGAGAGCCGGAGCGGCTCCTCGCGCGCAACGCGAAGAAGTTCCGCGCGCGAGACCTCGCCGCCGCCGTCGAGCTGCCAGCCATTTCCCGGCGCCCGGCTGTCTTCGTTTTCCCGGTGCGCCACCGCGCCGCGGGAAGAGAGCCGCCGTCGCGCGTCCTCGGGCCGGTCCCCGTGGAAGAAGACCAGCGGCGAGCCCGGCCGCACCTTGACTTGCTCGCGCAGCCCGGCCCGCTCGAGTTCCTGGCCGCGCAGCAGCAGCGCGCAATCGATCTCCTGCGTTCGCGCAATCGCGGTCTCGTAGAGCCCGGACGAAAGCCGCGCCACTTCGGCGCAGCGCGGGTCCAGCACCAGCAATCCCTCCTCGGCGAAGATCTCCAGCAGCGTCGCGGCGAACGCTTGCGCCAGCGGCCTGCCCGGCGTCCACGCCCGCCGCAGGATCCCGAGCATCCGCGGCGCGTCGGGCAGCGGCGCGAGCGCCTGGTCGAGCCGCGCCAGCAGGTCTTCGACCGCCGCCGGCACAGCGAGGTGCGCGACCGAGCCGCGGCTTTCGACCAGCGGCAACGCGAGCTGCAGCGCCGGCGGGACCGTGCAGGAAGCGATCTCGGCGAAGTCGTGGTCCTCCGTCTGCAACCAGAAGATCGGGACGCAGCGTGCGCCGGTTTCGCGCTCGACGGCGCGCGCCCAGGCGATGGCCGAGCACGCTTTGTAGAAAGTGTACAGCGGCCCGAGGAAGAGTCCGAGCTGTTGCCCCGTCACCACCGCCACCGTCCCTGTCTCGGCGAGCGCGGCCAGGTTCCGCCGGCCGGCCTCGCTTCCGGGAGCCTGCACCAAGGCCAGCAGCCCGGCCGGAAGCTGCCGCCCTTGCCGCGCGCGCACCTCTTCCTGCCACGCAGCGACGCGCCGGAAGCCATCGGTCAGCAGCGCGGTCGCGCGCGGCTCCCCAGCGAGAAATGGACCAGCGAAGTTGACACTCATCGGGCGCGCATCCTAACGCGCGAAGCGCGACAACATTCCGCCCGACGTCAACACGAGCTTCGTCCAGGCCGACATCCCTATACTCGCGCGCTCCATGATCGCCTTCCTTCTTGCCATGACCCTCTCGCCCTCGCTCTCGCCCGCACAGCCCGACGCGGCCCATCTCCAGCGCTTCATCGAGCGGCTCTCGCCCGGCGCCCGCGTCCTCTATGTCGCCGCGCACCCCGACGACGAGAACACGCGTCTGATTGCCTGGCTGACGCAGGTCAAGAAGCTGCGCGTCGGGTACCTGTCGATCACCCGCGGCGATGGCGGGCAGAACCTGATCGGCAAAGAGCAGGGGCCCGCGCTGGGCCTGATCCGCACGCAGGAGCTGCTGGCCGCGCGCCGCCTCGACGGCGCCGAGCAGTTCTTCACCCGCGCGCGCGACTTCGGCTTCTCGAAGTCGCCCGAAGAGGCGCTGCGCCTCTGGGGCCACGACCGAATGCTCGAGGACGTAGTGCAGGTCTTCCGCAGCTTCCGGCCCGACCTCGTCATCACGCGCTTCAGTCCGCAGCCCGACGACACGCACGGCCACCACACCGCCTCGGCGCAGCTGGCGGTGGAGGCCTTCAGCAAGGCGGCCGACCCCACTTTCGGCAAGGACAAAGACCCCGCCGGCGCGGCGGGACTCGCCAGCCTCCCGCCCTGGCAGGCGCGGCGCATCGTCTGGAACGCGTTCCTCGACGAGAAGGAGGACAAGTCGAAGTTCGTGCAGCAGGAGGTGAATGTGTATGACCCGCTGCTCGGCCTCTCGATGGGAGAGCTCGCCGGCGATAGCCGCACCATGCACAAGAGTCAGGGCTTCGGCGCGGCGCGGCTGGTCGGTCCCACGGTTGAATTCTTTCAGCTGCTCGCGGGCGAGCCGATGTTGCAGTCGCCGCTCGATGGCCTCGCCGCCACGCGGCCGCCCTCGACCGGGCAGTCCCAGCCGCTGCTTGCGCGCTATGCGACGGCGCCGACGGAAGATCTGGCGCAAGCCATCGTCTGGAGCGCGGGCCTCTCGCTCTCTGCCATCGCCGACCATCCCGTGGCCGCGCCCGGCGTCGAGTTGCCGGTGACCGTGACGGCGACGCAGAGAACGGCCTCCGGCCTCGAGCTGCTGTCGGTCAGCCTCAATGGCCCTGCGCTCCCCGGACCCGGCCCGATCGCGATTGGCAAGCCGTGGACACAGAAGGCCTCGCTGTCGAAGTTGCCCCCCGCGCTTGCGTCCGATCCCGCGTGGCTGCGCCAGCCGCCCGAGGACGGCTGGTATCCTGTCGAGCTCTTTGAAGACCGCATCCGGCCCGAGCCCGCACCGCCGCTCTGGGCCGACTTCACGTTGCGTGCAGGTGCGCAGACCCTGGTGGTGCGCCGGCCGATTGTTTATCGCTGGGTAGACCCGGTGCTGGGAGAGCGCACCCGCGCGGTCGAGATCGCGCCGCCCGCCACCATCGATGCCGCGGGCACGCTGCTCTTCCCGGTCGGCCGCGCTTCCGGCAGCGCGTCGCGCACGCTGCAAGTGACGGTGCGCGCCTCGGCAGGGCCCGTCGCGGGAATCGCGCTGGTGGAGCCGTCGGAAGGCTTCTCAGTCGAGCCGGCGTCGCGGCCATTCAAGCTGTCCGCCGCTGGCGATGAGGTCGAGTTGCAGTTCGAGGTCCGTGCCTCCGCAGGCGCGCGCGAAGGCCTGCTGCGGCTCGCGTTGAAGGTTGGCGACCAGACCTTCGATCGCGGTCTGCGCCGTTTGGAATACGCGCACATTCCCTGGCAGGCCTGGCATCCCGAGGCGCGGGTGCGGCTGGTGCGCTTCGATTTCGCGCGCGGCGGCAGCAATCGCATCGGCTATATCGACGGCGCAGGCGACGAGGTGCCCAAAGTACTGGCGCAGCTCGGCTACCAGGTCACTGTGCTCGACGAGGCCTCGCTGCGCGAGCGCGACCTGGCGAACTTCGATGCCATCGTATTGGGCATACGGGCATTCAATACGCGCCCCTGGCTTTCGGCTTTGAAGCCGCGGCTCTTTGCCTATGTCGAGCGCGGCGGCGTTCTGGTCGAGCAGTACAACACGCTCTCCAAGTCGCTCCCCGAGCCGCTGGGGCCCTACGCCATGTCGCTCTCGCACCTGCGCGTGACCGACGAGACCGCCCAGGTCATCGCCGCTGATGATGCCGTGTTGCGCGTCCCCAATCGCGTTGAGGCAAATGATTTCCAGGGCTGGGTGCAGGAGCGCGGACTCTACTTCGCCGAGCATTGGGATGAATCGAAGTACACAGCTCCCTTAAGCATGCACGACCCCGGCGAGCCGCCGCTGCGCGGGTCGCTCTTGGTCGCCCGCCACGGCAAAGGCCGCTTCGTCTATACCGGCCTCGCCTTCTTCCGCCAGCTGCCGGCGGGCGTCCCGGGCGCCATCCGCCTCTTCGCGAATCTATTGGCACATTGATTGGGACACCCTACGCAACTCCCCGTGCCAACTTCGGACAGCGACCCGGACGATCTCCCGCTCCCGCGCCTGTCCGCGGCGGTGCTGCTCGCCCTGCTCTGCGAAATCGGATTGCTCTCTCTGCTCGGCTGGGCCTGCTCGTGAGACTCATCGACTGGGCGGTCCTGATTGCGACCGTCCTCGCCATTGTTTCCTGGGGCGTCTGGAAGACCCGCCGCGTCTCGACCGCCGACGCCTACCTGCGCGGCGAAGGCGAGCGCTTCTGGACCATTGGCCTTTCCATCATGGCCACGCAAGCGAGCGCCATTACTTTCTTGTCGACGCCGGGCCAGGCCTATGAAGACGGCCTCGGCTTCCTGCAATTCTATTTCGGCCTTCCCATTGCCATGGTGCTCCTCGCCTGGTTCGTGCTGCCCATCTATCGGCGACTCAAGGTCTATACGGCCTATGAATACCTGGAATCGCGCTTCGACCGGAAGACTCGACAGCTCACCGCCATCCTCTTTCTCATCTCCCGCGGTCTCGCCGCCGGCCTGTCTTTATATGCGCCGGCCCTGGTCCTCACCGCCGTACTCGGCTGGCCATTGCAATGGACCAACCTGGTCATAGGCGTCCTCGCCATCGTCTATACCGTCTCGGGCGGCACCCGCGCCGTCAGCGTCACCCAG
This sequence comes from Deltaproteobacteria bacterium, assembly GCA_025358085.1. Lineage (GTDB taxonomy): Bacteria > Myxococcota > Myxococcia > Myxococcales > 40CM-4-68-19 > JANYKT01. Next base: position 8,349 of record JANYKT010000210.1, read on the forward strand.
ACCTTGCAGATGGGCATCATGCTTTGTGGAATGCTGGCGGCTTTCTTCTTCGTGCTCCACGGCCTGCCGCCGGGCGTGGGCCTCGTCGGCATGGCGCGCGTAGCGGGCGCGCTCGGCAAGATGCAGGCGGTAGATACCTCCTTCCGTTTTGATACCCGATATACTTTATGGTCCGGCTTGATTGGCGGCCTCTTCGTCGCCCTCGCCTATTTCGGCACCGACCAATCGCAGGTCCAGCGTTATCTGGGCGGCACCTCCTTGCGCGAGTCGCGGCTGGGCCTGCTGTTCAATGGTCTCATCAAGGTCCCGATGCAATTCCTGATTCTGATGGTCGGTATCGCGGTCGTCGTCTTTCACCAGTTCGAGCGTCCGCCACTCTTATGGAACGCAGTCGCGGCCAGTCAGGCGCGCAGCGTGCCCGGAATCGCGGCCAAGCTGGACGCGCTCGACGCGCGGCTCACGGAGAACTTCTCGCTCAAGCGCGCCGCAGTCTTTCGCGTCCTCGACGGCAATCCGACCGCGCATTTCGAAGTCAAGGCGCGCGAGGAGGAAGAGAAGTCGCTCCGCAAGGACGCCCGCGCGCTGGTGCGTGCCAATGCGCCCCCGGGCCAGGCGAGTGACTCTGATTCAATCTTTCTTTCTTTCGTGCTGAAGCATTTTCCGCCGGGCCTGACCGGATTGCTGCTTGCCGTGATCATCTGTGCCGCGCTCTCGGCAACCGCCAGCGCCCTGAATGCCCTCGGCGCAACGACGGTGGTCGATTTCTGGCGGCTCTGGAGACCGGACGCCACCGACGCGCAGCGATTAAGAGCCGCGCGCCTCTTCACCGTCGGCTGGGGCATCGTCGCCATCTCCTTTGCTGCCTTTGCCTCGCTGCTCGATAATTTGATCCAGGCGGTCAATATCCTCGGCTCCATCTTCTATGGGCCAATGCTGGGCGTCTTTCTCACCGGCTGGATCCTTCCGCGCGTGCGCGGCACCGCTGCTTTCATTGCTACGCTCCTGGCCCAGGCTTGCGTGGTCACGCTCTGGCTCACCAGCGGCATCGGTTTCCTCTGGTACAACGTCGCCGGCTGCGCGCTGGTCATGACGCTCGCGCTCCTCTTCCAGTCGCCGCTGAAATCACCGAAGCCAGCCTGACACGGAGCTTTCAGTTCATTCGAGGATCCATGACAAGGCTGACTGCCGTCGTCGCCGCGCTTTCCCCTGTTGAGCTGCGACTCGGCGCGCGCCGCGAAAGCCCGGCTGACGCGGGCGTCGCCGCCGCCGGCGACCCTCGAGTTGAAGGACGGCGACCTCGTGTTCCACCAATCGCGCTCGTCGCAGAGCGCAGCGGTCGCGGCAGCCACTCAAAGCAAGTACACGCATATGGGTATCGTGCTTATCGAGGACGGGAAACCCGTCGTCCTCGAGGCGGTGCAGCCCACCAAGCTGACGCCGCTGTCCGGTTGGATCGCTCGGGGCGTCCAAGGCAAAGTCGTCATCAAGCGGCTTCGCAACGCGGACGCCATCTTTACACCCGAGGTCCGCGCCCGCATGCGGACGATCGGCAAAAGCTGGCTGGGCCGGCCCTATGATTTGTTGTTCCAGTGGGGCGACGACAAACTCTATTGCTCGGAACTCGTGTACAAGCTCTTGGACCGCGCAGCCGGCGTGCAAGTCGGCAAGCTCCAGAAGGCAAGGGAGCTCAGGCTTTCCAGTCCCGAGGTGCAGAAGAAGCTCACGGAACGATTCGGCCCTGGAAAGGTCAGCTTCAATCCCGATGAGACGGTCATCTCCCCGCAGTCCATGTCCGATGATCCGCAGTTAGTGACCATTTTCGAGAACTAGAACCCCCGTTGACTAGGGACTCGACAAAACAACGTTGGAGCGGCGTAACGCACACCGGCTGCGATTACATAGTATGGCAAGGTGATAGTCACGCTATAGGTTCGACTCACCCGAGGCAGCCTCGCACGATCTTCCAGTGCTCCCAGGCGCGCGCAGGATCGATGTCCGCGTAGCCGCGCTCCCGTTCGAACGCGCTCGCTTCGGCGTGTTTCATGCTGATGCACACGCCGTTCCGGGCGACGCGCTCGACCTCGTGCTGCTCCAGCGGCCTGCCGGCTTTCTTCTCGGTCGCGAGCAGCAGCGACGCAAGCGAAGGCATGAACACCAACGCGAGCCGAGAGGGCGGAGCGCCCACGCTTCCCTCCGGCCCCAACCTCCACAGGCCGAACGGATTGTGCGAGGGGTGTTCGGCTGGATACGTCCCGTCGGGCCACCGCTCGAGCACCCTGCGCGGTGTTCGCGCATCGGGTGAGAACGTGTGACCGGTCAACAGCAGCGGCGACTCTGTCAGTTGATACACGTTCAATGAGGCGAGGAGATGATTGGCCTCCTCGGGTGGCATTGCCCCCGCGATCTGGGCGTCGGGCAGCGAAAACGCGTGCATGCCACACGAGTTCGAGGCGCCGGTCTCGCTGGACAACACCGCGACCGTCGCTCGGTAGAGTTCCCATGGGTTGTTGCTACCGACCAACTCGGTCCACCTGTCAATGGCATAGCCGAGCATCGATTCCTCGAGCCGCACGGCCATTGCGCCCGCTTCCGCGAGCTTCGCGACGAAGCTGGCGATGGCTACCCGCTCCCGATGGAGGTCGACAGGCAGCCGGAGCAACAGCGCACCGGGCGAGTCATCGATAGCCTCGCGCTGCCGTGTCGAGACGGTTCCGAGAGAGAATGCGTTTCCGAAGGAGCCGTCGTTCTCGATCCACTCGTAGGGAACCGCGAAGATCAAGCCATTCCCGCGGAGGATTCCTTCAGCCACCTCGAACCCTGTCTCGCCCAGCACCTTTAGCCAAGACGAGAGCGAGGCTGGACTGCCTGGGACGAATAGCGTCGCTCGGGTGCGCGGAACCTTGGCCACTACTCCTCTTCAACGAGAGGATAGCAGAGCCAGTACGTTGCGAAGGGAGCTTGATTAAAGGAGCTGAAACCGTGGGTTCGATATCGCTCGGTCCTGACAAGGTGGATGCCGCAGGTGCACCCAGGGCCAATAGCAGGGTGCAGAAACTTAAGAGATCAGGCCAGCACCTTGCGCTGGAGCGAGCGCATCGAGGCCAGCCAACGCTCATGCTCTTGTGCTTTGCGATTCATATAAGTCGTCACCTCCGGGTGCGGCAGGATCAGGAAGCGTTCCTCCTCCAAAGCCCGCACGGTGAAGTCCGCCACCTGCGCGGGCTCCAGCACCGCGCCCGCCATCAGCACTGCTCTGCCGGCAGGCTCGCGCACCGCCCGCTGAAGCAGATCGGTATTCACGCCCTGCGGGCATAGACAAGAGACGCGAATCCCCTGCTCGTGATGCGTAATCGAGAGCCACTCTGCAAAGGCGACTGCCGCATGCTTGGTGGCCGCATAAGGCGCCGAGCCGATGCTGGTCAATAGCCCAGCCGCCGACGCGGTCGCGAGCAGGTATCCCTCGCCACGCGCGATCATTGATGGCAGCACGTGCCGCGCCGCCCAGACGTGCGCCATGACATTGACTTCCCAGCTGCGCTGCCAGGAATCATTCGAGGCCTCGGCGCCGCCGCTCTCCGCGATCCCTGCATTGCTCACAAAGAGATCGATCCGGCCATGTCTGGCCAACGCCTGCTCCACCAATGATAGAACGTCCGCCTCGCGCGAGACATCGCAGCGGACAGCTTCCCCGCCCGGGACCAGCGCCGCCGCGGCCAGGTCTCGATCAGCCACCACCACCGCTGCCGCCCCGTCGCGAAGCAATCGCTCGCAAAGCGCGCGCCCGATCCCGTGCGCCCCGCCGGTCACCACGCAGACCTTGCCGGCGACCTTCATTCAGCGATCTTGACCAATTGCTTGCCGTCGTTCTCGCCCTTGAAAAGGCGAGCCAGCGCGGTGGGCGCATTCTCGAGTCCGTGCTGCACATCCACGCGGTTTTTCAACTTGCCATCGCTCAGCCATTGCGAAAGTGCGGTCACCGCCTCGCTCGACCGCGCCATGTAATCGAGCACGATGAAGCCTTCCATCCGCCCGCGCTGTACCACGAGATTCACGTAGTTCTTCGGCCCCGGCGAAAGCCCGCTGTCGTTGTACCGGGAGATGGCGCCGCACAGCACCACCCGGCCGCGCAGCGCCAGCCGCCCCAGCGCGGCATCGAGGATTTCTCCCCCGACATTGTCGAAAAAGATGTCGATTCCCTTCGGGCACAGCTCCTTCAACCGCGCCGCTACATTCTCACTCTTGTAATCGATAGCCTCGTCGAATCCGAACTCGGTCGTGAGCCGCTTGCACTTATCGGGTCCGCCTGCGACGCCGATGACGCGGCAGCCGTGAACCTTCGCGATCTGCCCCACCGCCGACCCGGTTGCGCCCGCCGCTCCCGAAACCACCACCGTCTCGCCAGCTTTTGGCCGACCAATCTCCAGTAGCCCGAAGTACGCCGTGACTCCAGTGAGCCCCAGGGCACTCATCGCGGTTTCAATGGGGACTCCCGGCGGCACTGGCGACGGCGCGGAGAGCGTCCCCGGGGCGACGCAGGCATAGTCCTGCCAACCGAACAATCCCTGCACCAGCTGGTCTTTCTGGAAGCGCGAATGCTTCGACTCAATCACCCGGCCGACCGCGAACGAGCGGACCACCTCGCCGATCTTCACCGCCGGAAGATAGGTGTCGCCGGCAATCCAGCCGCGCTGGGTCGGATCGCACGAGAGCCAGAGGTTCCGCACCAGCACCTCGCTCTCGGCCGGCGATGGCACGTCACTCTCGGTCCAGGTGAAATCGGCAGCACTGATCATTCCCTGCGGGCGACGCGCAAGCAGCCATTGACGATTCTTCATCAGGCCGCTGTACTGGATGGCGCCACGCGCCGCAAGCGATGGCATAGTGCGCGGTCCATGATCATGCAGGACTCGACATTGACCTCCGCCGGAGAGCCAACCACCTTCGGGGGCCACCCGCGCGGCCTCCGCACCCTCTTTTTCACCGAGATGTGGGAACGCTTTTCCTATTACGGAATGCGCGCCATCCTCATTCTCTATCTGACGGCGGCGGTGGCAGGCGGAGGCCTCGGCTTCGACAACGAGCGAGCCGGCGCGGTGTATGGCTGGTACACCTCGCTCGTCTATCTGGCCGCGCTGCCAGGCGGCTTCATCGCCGACCGCTTCCTCGGCCAGCGGCGCTCGGTGCTGATCGGCGGCATCGTCATCGCGCTCGGTCACTTCTGTCTGGCCATTCCTTCATTGACCTTCTTTTATCTGGGACTCGCGCTCATCGTGGCCGGCACCGGCTTTCTGAAGCCCAACGTCAGCACCATGGTGGGGACGCTCTACGCCGAAAACGACCCTCGCCGCGACGGCGGCTTTTCCATCTTCTATATGGGCATCAATCTGGGGGCGTTCATTGCGCCATTGGTGGTCGGTTACTTCGCGCAGAGCGCGGCGTTCCTCGACTGGTTGCGCGCGCACGGCATCGACCCGCGCCACGCCTGGCACGTGGCCTTCAGCATTGCCGGCATTGGCATGTTGCTTGGTGTCATTCAATTCGCCCTGGGCAAGCGCCACTTCGGTCCCGCCGTCGAGGGCCCGCGCGAACAGACCGCGGAGCAACAGGAGAAACGCAACGAGCCATTGAGTCGCGAGGATTGGTCGCGTCTCTCGGCCATTGCGGTGCTGTTCGTCTTCTCGGCTCTGTTCTGGAGCGCCTTCGAACAGGCCGGTTCTTCATTGAATCTCTTTGCCGATCGATTGACGGACAACCACGTCTTCGGCTTTGCCTTCCCTTCCAGCTGGTTTCAATCCTTGCAGCCGCTCTTCATCATCGGCCTCGCGCCGGTGTTCGCCTGGCTCTGGCTCTGGCTCTCGCGCCGCCACAGCGAGCCGTCCAGTCCCGCCAAGTTCGCCTGGGGCCTCTTCTGGGTGGGCACCGGCTTCCTGGTGGTCGCCTGGGGCGCGGTGGTCGCCCAGCGGTCCGGTCTCGCCTCGCCGTGGTTTCTCTTTTTCGTCTATCTCTTTCACACCTTCGGCGAACTCTGCCTTTCCCCGGTCGGCCTTTCTACCGTCACGAAGCTCGCCCCCAAGCGCCTCGCATCATTGATGATGGGAGTCTGGTTCTTCTCTCTATCGGTGGGCAATAAAGCAGGTGGCTTCATTGCCGGTCATTTCGATCCGCGCGGCTCGCTTCCGCAGCTCTTTCTCATCGTGGCTGCTTTTACCATTGGAGCGGCAGCGGTACTGGTGCTGCTGCTGAAGCCGATCCGGCGATTGATGGCAGGAGCGCATTAGACTCACGCCGGGCGCTTGTTCCCGAGAGCTGCGTTCAAACCACGCTGACCTTGCCGCCGCCGCGCGGGAGCACTTCTCGCGTCAGGTTGCGGTTGCCGGAACTGGTCACGACCAGGTCATCTTCGATGCGCACTCCGCCAAGCTGCGCGAGAGCGTCCACCAGCTTCCAGTCGAACCCTGGCCGGCCCCGCAGCGGCGCGAGCAATGAATCAATGAAGTAGATACCCGGCTCAATGGTGAAGCACTGCCCTTCCGCGATGACGCTGGTATTGCGCAGCCAGGGATTGTCCGCGCGCGGCTTCACCAGGGCGCAGCCCACGTCATGGCAGACCAGACCCAGCGAGTGCCCGAGCCCGTGCGGCAGGAAGGCGCGCGTGGCACCGCTGCCGACCAGCTCTGCTTCGGAGAGCGTGCTGACCGAGGCCTCGCGCAGCACGCCCGCCACCTTGCGGTGCGCCTCGTCGTGCAGCGACTCATAGTGCTTGCCGACAGTAGCCTCGGCGCAAAGCTCCTGTTGCATCACCTCCAGACCCGACACCAACCCGGCGAACGCGCTCGCCGCGACCCCGCCGCCTTTGACCCAGGTGCGCGTGACGTCGCTGCAGTAGCCAGCGAACGAAGCTCCCGCGTCGAGCAACAGAGACTGTCCGCCGCTGCCCTGCTTGTCGTAACTCACGTGGTGCAACGTGGCCGCGTGCTTGCCGAGCGCGACGATGTTCTTGTAGGGCGTCTCCGGATCGTCCTGCCCGGTCCTGTCGAGATAAGCGAGATGCAAAGACAGCTCGGCGCGGTCGCCGGAAGCAAACAGTGCGCGCAATTCCTCGTGACCGGCGGCGGCGCGGCGGTTCGCCTCGGCCAGACAAAGGATCTCATAAGCGGTCTTGTGCACCCGCAATTGATCAAGAGCTTCCAGCAGGGACCGCGGGTTCACTTCCGGAATGCCCCAGGCCGTCGCCGCCTCCAGATCCTCGCCGACGAACGCAACCCTCCCGCGCGGCAGCAAAGAGCGCAGCTGTGCGGTCTGCGTCACTTCGATGAGATCAAAAGCATTAAAGATATGCGTGGGACCGGAGTTTGCCGGGGCCTCCCAATAGCTGGTCGAAAGGAGTCGCAGCAGCCGCGGGCGCAGGCCTGCCTGCACCACCAGCGCACAGCCCGGCTCGGTGAGCGGCAGCCAATGTTGCAGGTAAGGATTTGGCCGCAGCGGCCAATAGTTGTCGTCGAAGCGCGTCCGCAGCACGGGCGTGCCCGAGTGGATCACGAGCGCGTCAAAGCCCGAGGCCGCAAGCGCCCCGGCCGCGCCGTGCAAGAGCTGCGTGACATGGTCCGCGTGCAGCGTCGCCAACTCAGGGAGGGTCGGCACCGCCTTGATGACGTTCGGCATGGCCGCCTTATAGCGTAGCGACGATCGCTGCGGCGAACCGATCGGCCGCGGCGGCATCGCCGAGGAAGTAGAGGCTCGGCTCAATCAGCTCGAGTTCCATCAACAAGAAAGCTCCGCGGGCCCAGACGCCGTCCACGCGCGCATAGAGGGTCTCCTGCGCCGCCGCGCGCAGGGCGAAAGTGGCCGCAGCCAGCACCGGCCCTGGAGGCGCCGCCCGCTCGATGAGCGCGCCGTGCGCTTCCTGCGTGCGGAAGTCGTTGGCGGCCGGACGCTTGAGCACCGCATGGCTGAAGACGCCGCGAAAGAAGATCAGCGACCACTCGCCGTCGCGCGCCACCTCCGGCACGAACGGCTGCAGGATGGCCGCGCTGCCCTGGAGGATTTCGCCCAGCGCGCGCCCGGCTTCCGCCAGAGAGAGCGCAACCGCGCCAATGCGAAAAGTCCGGTGCGCCCCGCCCGAGATGGCGGGCTTGAGCACCGCCTCGGGCCACTCCAGCACGAGCGGCCCGCGCTCGATCAGCCGCGTCGGCACGATCGGCACGCCCCGCCGCTCGAGCTCGAGCAGATAGCGCTTGTCCAGGTTCCACAGCACGGTCTTTGCCGGATTCCACAGCTTTCGACGAGCCCTGACCCAGGCCCGGAACTCGTCCGGCCGCAGGTAATAGTCCCAGGTCGAGCGCAGCGCGAGATGCTGGTACTCGTCCCAAGGCACGCCCTTGTCGGTCCAGAGAACCGTGTCCACCTGGTGCCCCCGCTTCCGCAGCGCCGTGGCTGCGAGCGCGTCGTCGGCGGTTCCACCCGGATTCTTCGCGCAAGTAACAAAAGCGATCATCGGGCGCGGCACGCTAGCACGCGATTTTCTTCAGCGGCGCCAATGTCAGAAACGCTCAATGGTAGAAGCTCGGCCGACATGCAAACCGGCAATCGGCGCGCGGCCACGCTCGGCACCATCTCGGCCATCCTCTACGTCTTCCTCTGGTCCGCGGCCTTCGTGCCCAGCCGCGTGCTCTCGCGGGCCGCGCCTCCGCTGTCGGTTCTGTGGATTCGCTTCCTGATCGCGGGCGGCCTCCTGCTCTTGGGCGTAGCCTTCGCGCGTCTACCGCTCCCGCGCGACCGCAAGACCTGGCTGCAGATCGCGCTCGTCGGCGTCACCGGCAACTGCGGCTACCTGGGCGCCACTTATCTCGCCATGCAACACCTCTCGGCCGGGATGGGGGCAATCATTGCCAGCACCAACCCGCTCATTCTCGCGATGCTCGCGCCGCGGCTGCTCGGCGAGCCGCTCACGCGTCGCAAGCTCGCGGGCCTGGTGCTCGGCTTTTCGGGAGTGCTCATCGCCATGCAGGCGCGCGCAGGTACGCAGTCGGCGCGGCCACGGGACGTCCTGCTCGCGCTGTTCGGCGTGGTCTGCCTCGTGATCTCGACCGTCCTCTACAAGCGCATCCGGACTCATCCGCACCCGCTGGTGCTGAATGCAATCCAGCTCTCCTGCGCCGGAATCATCCTGCTGCCGGTTGCCCTGGTCTTCGAGGGACCGCCGCGGATCCCGTGGACGCCATCCCTGGTTGGTTCTCTCGCCTTCCTGGTCCTGGTGCTGAGCGTGGGCGCGTCGATGCTCTGGTTCTGGATCCTGCGCCACGGCGAGGCCAGCCGGGTCAGCGCTTATTACTTCCTCACCCCTGTCTTCGGACTCGGACTCGGCGCACTGTTGCTCGCGGAGAAGCTCGCGCCGCTGGACGGCCTTGGCCTCGCGGTGATCTGCGCCGGACTCTGGCTGGCGATGCGAAGATAGCCAAGTTCGATTATCCTCCGCCGCCCTATGCGCCTCTCTTCGCTCTTCATCCTCGCGCTCTTCGCCTGCGGCGGCGGTAACAGCGGCCCGATTTCCCTCGAGCGCCAGACCTTCGCCCCGTCGCTGAACGTGGACCTCGCGGCTTCGACCAGGACGACCAACGGTGTCTACTACCGAGACCTCGTCCACGGCACCGGTGCCGTGGCCCTGGCTCACGACGGGCTCGACGTCGACTACACCGGCTGGATTGCCGACGGGAGCGAGTTCAGCAGCAGCCAGGGCACCGGCACCTATAACTTCGTGCTCGGGGTCGGAAGCGTGCTCAGCGGCTGGGACGAGGGTCTGGCTGGGGTCGCTGTCGGCACCACCCGGCAGCTGATCATCCCAGCGGCCCTGGGTTACGGCAGCCGGGGAGGAGACGGTCTCCCGCCCAACTCGAACCTTGTCTACCAGGTCGTCGTGCATGCGAGTGCGCGCTCCGCTCCCGTGGAACAGACCTCCTTCGCCGCATCGCTGAATGTGAACCTCGGCGCGTCGGTCAAGACCGCGAATGGCGTCTATGTGCGAGACCTGACCGCGGGCAGCGGCGCCGCAGCCGCACCCGGACAGACCCTGACGGTCGATTACATCGGCTGGCTCCCGGACGGCACAAAGTTCGACGCCAGCCAGGACAGCGGCACCACGTTTAGTTTCATCATCGGCAAGGGAAAGGTCATTGCCGGCTGGGACGAGGGACTCTCAGGAGTGCAGGCCGGCGCGACTCGCAAGCTGGTGATTCCGGCGCAGCTCGCGTACGGCGTCACGGGACAAAACAAGATCCCGCCGTTTGCAAATCTCGTCTTCGACATTGTCGTCCACTCCATCCAATGAGCATGGACGCGGCGTTGGCGATGCTGATCGCGCAGCTCGACCTTGAGCGGCTGGAGGACAATCTCTTTCGCGGCCAGTCGGCCGATATCGGCGGCAAGAGCGTCTTTGGCGGTCAAGTCATCGGCCAGGCGCTGGTCGCCGCCGGGCGGACCGTGGATACAACCCGCGTTCCGCACTCGCTGCATGCCTATTTCTTGTTACCGGGCGATATGGCGGCGCCCATCGTCTACGAAGTCGACCGCATCCGCGACGGCCGCAGCTTCACCGCACGCCGGGTGCAGGCCATCCAGCATGGCCGTCCCATCCTCTCGATGATCGCTTCGTTTCAGACCAGCGAGCCGGGCTTTGCGCACCAGTTTCCCATGCCCCAGGTGCCATCGCCCGAGGAGCTGCAGCCCTTTGCGCAGCTGCGCGAAGGCTGGCTTGCGACGGCTGAGGCGCAGGCGCTGCCCGAACGCATGCGCGAGGCGATGCGGCGCCCTTCCCCCATCGAGTTCCGCCCGGTCGAGCCGCGCAATCCGCTGCGGCCTGCGCCCGGCGAACCGCGCCAGGCAATCTGGTTTCGCACCATCGATCGCGTGCCTGACGACCCCATGCTGCACCGCTGTCTGCTCGCGTATGCGTCGGACCACAACCTGATGCCGACCGCGCTGGTGCCGCACGGGAAGAGCTGGTTCAGCCCCGGGATGATGGTCGCGAGCCTGGACCACGCGCTGTGGTTTCACCGCGACGGCCGCGTCGACGATTGGCTGCTCTACTCAATGGATTCGCCATCGGCGCAGGGAGCGCGCGGCCTCGCGCGCGGGCTCATCCATGACCGGCAGGGGCGGCTTGTTGCCAGCGTCGCGCAGGAAGGCTTGATGCGAGACATCGGATCTCCGCAGTCATAACGAGCTGAGCATTCCCGGCCGTTCGCGGATATGAAGCGGCCCATGCGATTGGTCCTTTGCTTTCTGACTCTCTCCGCCGCGGTGCAGGCGGCTGCCCGCACCATCCCCGTCGACGAAGCCGTCCAGCTCGCCACTGCGCGAGGGACCAATGTCCTGGCCGCGCGCGCCCGCGGCGAGGCGGCGCGCGCGGTCGCCGATTCTCTGCGCGGCCGGATGCTCCCGGGTGTCCGCCTCAATGACGAGCAGCAGCACTACGACTCCCCTTTCAGCATCGCACTCTTGCCCGGCGCTCCCGGCGCGACGGTGCGCAACACGAACACCAACACCTTCTCGGTCGGCGCCGGGCAGCCGCTCCTGGGATTGTTGCGCTTGAGCCAGGAGCACGGCGCGCTCGGCGCCCAGGCCGACGCTGCCGAGCTCTCGGTCAAGGCGGCGGAGAACGCGGTCCGCGAGCAGGTCCAGACCGGGTACTTGCGGCTGTTCGAGGCGCGGGCGCTCGCCGAGACCGCGCGCACCTCGCAGCAGCAGCTGGTTGAGCAGGTCAATGCAGCCAAGGCAAAGGAGCACGCCGGAGCGGGCACCACGGCGGATGTGCTGCGCGTGCAAGTGGCCGTCGCGAATGCGCGGCAGCAGGAGCTGCAGGCGGTGGCGCAGGAAGAAACTGCGCGCGCCGGGCTCCTGATTGCGATTGGCCTTCATCCCACCGACGGCAGCGTGGACTTCGCCGAGCCGACCGCGCTCGAGAATGAAGCGGCTGCGCAGACAGATCAGGCCTTAGCGATCCAGCACGCCTTCGAGCTGCGGCCCGAGGTCAGTGCCGCCCGGCAACTCTCGCGCGCGGCCGATCTCCACGAGCGGTCGGCGCTGTTCTCCCTGCTCCCCGAACTCAATCTCGAGGCCGGATATGCCCATATCCATGGCTCGTTGCTGGCGCCGACCGATTCGGCCTTCATTGGCCTGGTCGCGAGCTGGAACATCTTTGAATGGGGCGCCACCTATTATCAGGGCAAGGCAGCTTCGGCGCAGGCAAGGGCAGCGGCGGCCGATGCGCAGGGGACGCAGGACCGGATCGGCTTCGACGTCTCGTCAAGGCTCTCCCAGGTCCGCGCCGCGGGCAGCGCGCTCGACGTGGGGAAGGCCACCATCGCCAGCGCGGAAGAGGCCTTCCGGGTTACCGAGGCCGGCGTACGCGCGGGCGTTGCGACCACCACGGACCTGCTCGACGCGCAGTCGGCGCTGACCCAGTCCAAGCTCAACCTGGTGCGGGCGCGCTATGAATTGGCGCTGGCGCAGGTCGGCTTGCGGGCCGCTACCGGCGAATAGCTGCACCAGCAGGACCACCGCGCTGGCGCGACAGCTCCGTTTCGACACCATGAAATCTCGATATTCTATATTGATTTTTCATGGTCCGACCTCTTCCCCCTTTTGCGAATCCTGTCTTTCTCGCCTGGGAACGCCGGCTCGCTTCCTAGTGATCGGGAGCGCCAAGCTGCTCCCACAGGATCGGAGACCCTGGCGGGCCGAATTCGCCTTCGTCGAGGAATGGTCTGAGCTCTGCGCGGCCGCGAGCATCACCGATCGGCGGTTGTCGGCGCCGAGATCAGGATGGTGCAGACGTACGGTTTGAAGGACTCGGGAGTTGATGCGCGGCAGATCGAGGGCAAGCTGTGGGAGTTGAGGATCGACGCAACCAGAATCTTCTACGTGGTGGTCAGTGGCCCCGAGCTGGTGCTGCTGCACGCCTGCTTGAAGCAGGGACAAATGGCGCCGAGGCGAGAGATCGAGACGGCGCTGGAGCGTATGTGGCAGTTTCTGAACGATTAAGACGAGGTGCACGTCATGGGTGAGCACAGGAAGAACCCGCGCCTCGGATCGTCCCTCGATGACTTCCTCGCCGAGGGGAAGCAGGGCGACCCTGGATTCGCCGCGGTTTTCGATGAGCAGTTCGATCGGCTCGAGCTCGCCCGGGCCGTGCGCCACCTCCGCGAGCTACTCGGGCTCAGCCAGGCCGAACTCGCGGAGAAGGTGGGCACCAAGCAACCCGGTATCGCGCGCCTGGAAAGCGGCCGGGTGGTGCCGAAGCTCGAGCTGCTACAAAATATCGCGACGGCCGGCGGCGATGGGCAGGACAAACCCGAGCGCGGCCAAAGCACAACAGCCAGCACAGCCACGGTCGGTTTCAGTGCTTGATTCGGTCGTTATTTGGTGGGCGCAGCAGGTTTCGAACCTGCGACCCCTGCCGTGTGAAGGCAGTGCTCTACCGCTGAGCTATGCGCCCCAATGCTGTGTGGACTCGACTACCGCCTGCCACGCTGCCGCGACCGGGTCGCGGGGAATCGCACGGCTGGCCGCGGTCGTCAAGTGTGGAGTGCAGGCAGCAACCTGGTCTTTGCCGGACTACTTCTTCTTCTCGGTGATCAGCTGGTCCAGCTCTTCCGCCAGGTCGCGGCAGCGGCGCTTCAAAGCCGAGAGCCGCTTGCCCGCGTCCTTGAAGTCCTCGCGCGTGACCAGCCCGGCCGCGCGCAGGGCCTTCTCCTGCACGTCGTCGAGCGCGGCCTTGGCCTTCTGCAGTCCCCCGATGGCCTGGGCAATGGCTTTGGCCCGCCGGGGGTCCTCAAAGATCTTTCCCATCGCCTTCATGCCCAACTCTGCCGCGCGCTGTCCCACCGTCTTCGCCATGAGCAGCTATTTACCGAGAAGCTTCGTCGGCAGCGAGCGAATAGCGTCGCGGCCCGCGCCTTCGTGCTTCCCCGCCTGCCGGACGATGCGCGAGAGCTCACCCTTGAGCCGCATCTTGCGTTCGAGGATGGCTTTGATCGGATCGGCACGCTCGCCGGCCAGCGCCGCCCGCAACAGTTGCTTGCAGAGCGTATGCGAGGCCCAGGCGATGTAGTCAGGCTCCAGCTCCTCGAGCTCGTCTTCGTCCGCGGGAAATGAGAGCTGCGGCACCTTGCCGGGCGCCAGACGCGCGAGCACGCAGAAGTCGCTCGCGAGCCCATCGCCCCGCTCCACCACCACGCCGAAAACCACCGGACCGAAGTCGGCCAGGGCTGCTTGCGCGGCCGGGTCTTTGTGAAGCGCGCAAGCGGCGGCCTCGCACCACTCTTGCGAGGGAAAAATCACTCGCCACCAAAGGCCTTGCGGATGGAGGCAAAGAGGCCGCGCGGCTTCTCTGCGGGCGGAGTGCGCTCTTCCAGCAACCGGCGCCGCTCGGCCTCCTCCTGCCAGGCCAGCTTGAGCGCGTCGGGCGTGTCGCGGGTGGCCAGCATCACCTCGCGCGGCCCGCTGCCCACGCCCTCGATGGTGACGCGCAGCAGGCACTCCTCGTCCAGGTTGAAAGCCACCCGCTGTCCTGCCGCCTCAGCCGGGAACTTTAGAGTTCCCAGGTATTCGTTGTCGACGATCTTGTCGCTCTCGCCCTGAAAGACGTCGAGTTCCAGTTGCGCGCCGGGCCGCGGTGGCGGCAGCCGGAACGCGCGTTGCGTGGGGATCTGCACATTCTTGTCGATGATCTTGCGGAAGCGCCCGCCGGTCACCGCGATGCCGATGGGCATCGACAGCGCATCGACCAGCGTGACGCTGTCGATTTCCAGCATCGACTCGGCCAGGAGCGCCGCGCCGATGGCGACCGATTCGTCGGGGTGCACTCCTTTGCGCGGCGGCTTGCCGAAATAATGATGCGTGCGGCCCTGCACCAGCGGCATGCGGGTCTGGCCGCCGACCAGCAGCACTTCCTGGATCTCGGCGCGACTCAGGTTCGCCTCCTCCAGTACGCGCTCAACGTGCTCGAAGGTCTTCTCCACCAGGTCCATCACGAGCGTGTTGATGCGTTCGCGCGAGAGCGGGATGCGCAGATCCACCGGCTTGCCGCGACGGTCGATGATGTACGGCAGCTCCATGACCACGTTGGACAGCAGCGAGAGATCGATCTTCGCCGCCTCGGCCGCGTTCTTGATCCGCTGCATGGCGATGGGCGACTGGGTGAGATCGATCTTGGTCTCGTTGCGAAACTCTTCCAGCACGTAATCGATAATGCGATTATCGAAATCGACGCCGCCCAGAAAGGTGTCGCCGCCGGTGGCGAGCACCTCCATGACGTTGCCGTGGAGTTGCAGAACGCTGACATCGAACGTCCCGCCCCCCAGGTCGTAGACGAGCACCTTGTGGTCAAAGCCGCGATTGAGTCCGTAGGCCAGCGCCGCGGCAGTTGGCTCATTGACGATGCGCTTGACGTTGAAGCCGGCGAGCCTGCCTGCCTCTTTCACGGCGTTGCGCTGGTTGTCGTTGTAATAGGCCGGGACCGAAATGACTGCGTCGTGGATCTCCTGGCCCAGCGTGGCCTCGGCCACTCGCTTGCAGTGCTGCAGCACGAAGGCGCTGATCTGTGGCAGCGAGTACACCTTGCCCGCGAGCACCACCGCCGACTCCCCCTTGGGCCCCTCGACGATCTCGTACGAGAAATAGTGCTTGATGTCCTGCACGACCTTGGAGTGGTACTGGCGGCCGATGAGCCGCTTCGCGCCGTAAATGGTGTTGCGCGGATTGACCACCATCTGGTCCTTGGCGACGTTGCCGACCAGCAAGTCGCCCTTCTCGCTGACCGCCACGACGCTCGGGAGGATGAGCGAACCCTTGTCGCTGGGCACCACGCGCGCGATCTTGTTACGCACGTACGCGACGCAGGTATTGGTCGTGCCGAGGTCGATGCCAAGGAGAATAGGTTTATCGGGCGGCATGGAATCGTGCGGATGCTACGGCGCGGGGTCCCTGCAGCGCAAGAAATCCGCTCGTCCCGGCTCGCTTGCCGCCTCAGGTCCAGCGCACGCGGTACCGCACCACGGCGGCTCCGGGCCCAGCGTCGGTGACCAACTCGAAGGGATCGATCTCGCCTCCCTTTGCGCCGCTGATCTCGAAGACGAACCGGAGCGAGCCTTGCAGGACGTGGAAGGCGGCCTGCGGCGTGCCGGTGCCGGCGAACCGTGCCTCGACCACGCCCTCTTTCTCAGTCACCTTCCGCCAGTGAAACGAGATGCCTCGCGTCGCCAGGGTAAAGAAGTTGTCGAGATTCGCGAAGGCGGCGGCCGGCGTCTCGCCGAAGAGCAGGAACGCAGCGCGGATGACCGGCTGGACCATGCTGCCGCCAAACGCGCGCGCCGCCCGGCTGCCAAACTCGATCAGCGGCGCCGGCCCGGCAACCTCGCCGATAGCGACCTCAATCTCGTCGATGGCCTTGGAGTCCAGCCACGACAGCAGGCTGGGCGGTTTGAGCATCTTCTCGCGCGTCTCTTCCGAGACCTTGCCGCGCACCTGCTCGAGGAGGCCCTTCTCGTTGACGAAGTCGATCAGCGTCCGGAAAAAGGCGCCGAGCGCCTGGCGAGCCGCAGCCATTTCGTCAACCTCCAGTGGTGCGCTTCCTATACGCCGAACGCGGGGGCGTGAGTTTTTTCATTCAGCCGCGTGACCGGAGCGGCGTTCCGGTGTCGTTCACCGTCGACAGTGCGGCTCCTGCGGCCACCGTTGACAAGGCGGCTCCTGCGCCCACCTTCGGCGGCCCGGCGGGCTCGAGCTCGATGCTCCACTTTTCGTAGGGCGGGGACGGGCGCACCGGCAATTCGTCGAGAAACCGGCTGGGCTTCATCAGGATGCGGGACTGGTCGCGCTCCTCCTGAAGAATTGGATAGCAGAGGTACAACTCGTCGCGCGCGCGCGTCACGCCGACATAGAAGAGGCGGAGCTCTTCCTCCTCCCCGCCCTCGTCGCGCAGCGCCGGCGCGCTCGGGAAGCGACCGTCGGCGAGCCACACCAGGAACACCGCGCGGAACTCCAGTCCCTTCGCCTGGTGCACGCTCGACAGCGAGACCTTCTCGTCGGGATCGCCTCCCTCGATGACGTCCTCGGCCTCTAGCGAGTCGAGCAGCGTGAGGTCCGCGAGCAGCTGATCCAGCCCCTCGGCCTGCAGCGCGTAATCCGAGAGCTGGACGACGTCGTCGTAGCGCGCGGGCGCGTTGGTGTAGCGGAGCTTCAGCGCCTCGCCGTAGCCACCTTCGCGGAGCACGTAGCGGATCATCTCGCTGGGCTGCGAGCGCAAGACCTGGAGCTGCGACAGCGCCAGCCGCACCTTCTTCAGACCCGCGCGGGCCTTGGGCGGGACCAGCTGATCGAGCGCGTCGGACTCCAGCTCCGCGCGCGGGTCGCGGCCCTGCCTGGCGAACATTTGCAGTTGCGTCCAGAGCGCGTCGGCGCTGGCTGCCCCGACTCCGGGTGCGAGCTTGACCACTCGCTTGAAGGCAAGCTCGTCGTGCGGGTTGGCAATGAAGCGAAGGTGAGCGAGCACGTCCTTGATGTGGGCCTGCTCGAAGAAGCGCACGCCCGCCCGCACCAGGTAGGGGATGCCGCGCCGGGTGAGCTCCATCTGCAATTCCATCGCGTGGCTGTGTGCCCGGTAGAGCACCGCCATGTCTTTGAGCGAGATGCCCTCCTCGCGCAATTCCAGGATGCGCTGGGCGACGAATTCGGCTTGCTGCTGGACGTCCCGGAGCGGCACCAGCGCGGGCAGCACGCCGTCGTCGCGGCATGCGGACAGCTCTTTGGGAAACTGCCGGACGTTGTGCGCGATGGAGGCATTGGCGAGCGCGAGGATCTGCGGGGTTGATCGATAATTAATCGTTAATTTGAACTGCTGCGCGCCCGGGTACCGCTCGGGGAACTTCAATATGTTATCGAAATGCGCGCCGCGAAAGGCGTAGATGCTCTGCGCGTCGTCGCCGACCACCAAAAGATTCCCGTGGCGCTCGGCCATGGCATCGACGATCTCGCCCTGCAGGAGGTTTGTATCCTGGTACTCGTCGACCAGGACCGCGGCGAACTTGCGCTGCAGCGCCTCGCGCGCGAGCGGCTCGGTCAACAGTCGCTTCCAGTTGAGCAGCAGGTCGTCGAAGTCCATGGCATTCATCGCGAGCTTGCGCTCCTGGAAGCGCTTCGCGACCTTGAGGATCTCCTCCTCAAGCGCGACGAACTGCGGCGCATCGGAGGTGATCACCTCGATGAGCGGCCGCTGGGTGTTGATGGCGCTCGAGTAGAGGTCGACCAGCACGTCGGCGCGCGGAAAACGCCGCTGGCCCACGCCCAGCCCCAGATCGGCGGTGGCTGAGGCCATCACCTCCTTGGTGTCCTCGCGGTCGAGCAGCCCGAATCTTTCGCCGTAGCCCAGCCGCTGGGCATGGTCGCGCAAGAGACCGTGCGCGACGTGGTGGAAGGTGCCGCCCGCGAGCTTGCGGACGTCGATTTTGCTGATCTGCCCGACGCGCGACATCATCTCGCGCGCGGACTTGTTGGTAAAAGTAAGTAACAAAATGCGATCCGGCGCGGTGCCCGATTCGATCAGATGCGCCACGCGATACGTGAGCGTCCGGGTCTTGCCCGAACCCGCGCCGGCCACCACCAGCGTGGGCCGCTGCTCGCACAGCGCGACCGCGCGCTGCTCGTCGTTCAATTCTTTATCGAAATCGACCACGCCGGCCCGGCGGGGCGCCGTGCTCTTGAGCGCATACCGGCGGACGCTCGCCAACGGGGCCTGGATTGACTCGCCGCCCGGCACGCTTGGCTCTACTGGCATCGCCGCACCCTAGTGAACAGGCGTGCAGCGGGTCAAGCTTTGGCTTGGGGACCGGTGTCGAGCTTGAGCGGGAGCTTGTTGTGCTCGAGTGCGCCGCCGCTCTTGATCAAGAGCAGCTCGGCCAGGATGGAGATGGCGATTTCACCCGGCGTCTTGTCTCCGAGCCGCAGGCCGATGGGCGCGTGCAGCCGCGGATCCTGGCGCGGATCGCGGCCGCTGCGCCTTTCGATGCTGCGCAGGATGACCGCGACCTTCCGGCGGCTGCCGATCAAGCCGACATAGCGCGCGCCCGTGCCCAGCGCGGCCTCGAGCACGCCTTCGTCGAGCGCGTGGCAGCGCGTGAGGATGACGATGAAGTCCTCGCGGCCAGCGAAAACGCCGCCGAGTGGGTCCTGCGCGAGGTCGGTGCAGATCACTTGCGCGGCGCCGGGGAAGCGGTCAGCCACGGCGAAATCGGGCCGGTCGTCGATGACGACGGTGTGGACACCGGCCGCGCTCGCCACCGCGGCGACACGCTCACCGACGTGGCCGCCGCCGTAGAGCAGCAAACGCGCGGGCGGACGGAAGGCGTCGAGGAAAACGGAGACCTCGCCGCCGCACTTCATGCCCAGCTCGTCGGTCGAGGCGCCGCCCGGCGGCAACGGCTCGGCGGCGTCGCCTGCGGTGGTCAGGAGGAAGCGCCGCTCGCAGGAGACGCTCCCGATTTTCAGCAGCCGCACCGCTTCAACAATCACCACTGCCTCGAGCGGGCCGCCGCCGATGGTGCCCTGGATCTTGCCGTCGCTCGCGACCAGCATCTTGGCGCCGGCGTCGCGCGGGGCCGAGCGCGCGGTCGCGGTGACGGTGCAGAGAACGAATGCTTCGCGGGCAGCGGCACGGCGAGCAGCTTCCTGAAGGAGTCCGGCATCGGTCATCGCAAAGCCTCGCCCGTTCGCCAGCGCAACAGTTCTTCAGGCGTGTCCACGTCCAGCAGGATTCCGGGAGCCTCGAGCGCGTGCTCGCGTATGACCACGCCGGCGCGAGCGAGCACTTCGCGCGCACTCTCGTCCTGCCCGGCCTCGCGCAGCAGGGTGGCGAGCGAAGTGGGGAGCACGACGGGGTGGCCGCGCTGGCCGCGGAAGAGCGGGATATGGACGGCGAGCGGCTCGCGCTCGGCCGCAGCCGCGAGCGCGCGCAGCACGAACAGGTCGAGGCCGGGCTGATCGACGAGCGCGATCAGAACGCACGGTGCGTCGGCGCCGAGAGCGATGGCCATCGAGCTGGCTTGTCCGCGCTCGGGTGCCGGGTTCAGGAGCGTGGTGGCTCCGCACGCGCGGGCGGCTTGCTCGACGACGGCGCGGTGCGGCTCGGCAACCACGACCTGCACCGGGCCAAAGCCAGCTTCGCGCAAGGCGGCACACGCGGCCGCGAGAAAGGTTTGGCCATCTGCATGCCGCAGCAGCGCTTTAGGCGAGCCCATCCGGGAGGACGCCCCGGCGGCAAGGATAGCTGCGGGCAACATGGTGAAAGTCTAGCGCAGTGGCGCCGCGTCCGCGCCAGGATGGGAAGGCGCGTATTGGGAGGGGGCGTGTTCCGCACTGGAAGGCTTCGGAGGAACGGCTGCTTTCGCTTGCGCCGCTGCGGTGGCGATGGCACGGACTTCGGCATCGGGATCTCTCGCGGCAGCCCGGGCAAGTGCGGCGTCTGCCAGCTTTGAGTGGACCTCCACGAGCTGGTAGGCGGCGGCGCGGCGCTCGAAAGCCTGCGCGGCGCCGACCGAAGGAACAGCGCACGAGATTGCGGCGGCACGCTCGCCCTCTTCTGCCTTGCGCTGCAGCGCGGCCGCGTCGGCGCGGGCGGCGTCGGAGTCGAGCAGTGCGGACGCCGCGTCGGCCGCGCGGGAGGCGGCGCACAGCTCCTGCGCGGCACCTTTGTCTCCCTTGCGTGCGCCATCGAAATGCGCGTCGGCGAGCGCGCGCGCCTGCGTGCGCAAGGCCTGCGCCTCCAGGACCGGCTCGCCGCGCTCCTTCTCCAGCTGCGTCGACAGCCAGAGCGCGACGGTGCAGTGGGGGTCGATGCCCGCCGCCGTGCGCGCTGCCGCCAGCGCCTCCGGCCCGCGACCCAGCGCCTTCTCGAGCAGCGCGACCTCTGCGAGCTGCGGCGCCGCCTGCGCGCGCGGCTTGAGCAGCAGAAGTGCGCGCTCGGCCCGCAGCGCGGCCTCGGCGCGCGGCAGGCCTTTGAGCAGCACCTCGACCGAGTCCAGTGCGGCGAGCGAGACCTGCGCGCGTGGCGAAGCCATTTCGGCCAGCAACCGGGGG